>CAZIQP010000054.1:1556-22778 GCA_964541315.1 uncultured Opitutaceae bacterium | reverse complement strand
GCCCGCCCGAAGTGATCCGTTTCCAAATCAGCCGGAACGACGTGCAGTAATTTTCCGGATTCTCCGCGATGCGGCGATTGAGTTCGTCCGGCGGCACCCATTCGCCGCGCTCGATCTCCTTCGGACATAAAACGAACGGCCCCTCGGACTCGACACGGTAGACCCAGACAAACTCCTCCCCGGTTTCGGCGCACGCTTCCACTCGAAACCAGCGGACCGGAGCCTGCGCCAATCGCAGGCCGATCTCCTCCTGCAGTTCACGCCATGCCGCCTGATCGTAATCCTCGCCCGCATCCAAATGCCCGGAGCACGAGGAATCCCACAACCCCGGCGATTTGTCCTTGGCCATGGAACGTTTCTGCAAAAATACCTCACCGGCACGATTGAACACGAGCACATGCACCGCCCGGTGCAGCCAACCCCGCGCATGCACCTCGCGCCGCGACGCCTGCCGGATCACCCGGTCGTGCTTATCCACCACATCAAACAGTTCGTCCCCTTGATTCGCCATACCCCACCCTCGTTCGCACAATCTTCATGGGGCAAGCCCGGAACGAAATCATTTCCGATTAAGTCAATACCGCGTCGTGATCCGCTATCCGCTCAGCGTACGCCAAACACCTGTTGGAGCATAATCTCCAGGTCTTCGCCAGGTTCGTAGCCGTTGCGGCGCAATTTCACGAGCGACTTGCAGCGGTAGGCATGAACCGCTCCGGCATCGACAGAAACAATCTCCACCGATCCCGGGCGCTGGCCGACGACTTCATTGGCGGAGAGCGGAGTCCACGCAAAGGGCAGGCCGGTGGCATTGCACGCCACTTCCCAACCGCCGACCAAGCCCATCGGCAGGGGTTTCTGGAGCAACGTCGGATAACGCTGAATGAAATCCGGCACGCGGTTCGTCACCACCCGCACCCGCACCACCGGATGCAGCCTGTCCAAGTATTGCTGGAAGTCATCCACTTTCCCGGCCTTCCACTGGCGGAGAAAATCGAGCGGATCAAATCCCATCAGATTCATGCCATTCCAGAGGCCATGCTCGTTGGCGTTGCCAAATTTTTTGCCGTGATACCAGGCTTCGAAATTATCAGTGACCCGCAGCCCGATCTCGAAATGCAGATGCGCCCGGTCGCGCGGAATCGAACCGCTGGAGCTGTGGCCCATGAGCGCAATCTCCTGGCCCGCTTTCACCGTCACGCCGGGCCGGATGCCCGCATCCACCCGGGCGAGATGTGCATAGAGGGTATAAACCGCCGGCTTGAGCCCCGGATGTTCCAGCACGATGTAACGGCCATAATTGCTCTCGCCGGGATGGTTCGCAACATAACGGACCACACCGTCCATCGCCGCGAACACCGGATCGGCCGGCTCGCCATGCCGGTCACGCTGGACCGGCTTGATGTCGAGTCCCTCATGAAACTGCGTACCGCCGCTGCGCACGCAGCCAAAAACGCCCGACTCCGGATCGCCCGACACCGTGGGCTGAATAAAGTCCTCGATGCCCCGACCCTGTTCCCAAGCCTTGTTTGGCGTTGGCCAGACGAAGTCGAGCTTCGCGGCCAGCGCAGTGGACAACTGGGAGAACAGGATCAGCAGTGGAAAAATGAGACGACGCACGGTGTTACTTGTTGGCGGTTTTTTTCACTGCCAGGGCCAATTCAGTCGAGGTGAATTTTAACCGCGCCACGATGCCGGGCAATTGCTCGTCGGGCACCTCCAGAAACACCGGCACCATACCATCCGCCATCGCGTGATCGAGGCGATGCACCCCGAGAAACACCCCGTCAAGCGACAACGCCAGCCGCCGGCCCCGCGCCGGAACCGAAAGCCGGTAGAGATCGCGGGTCGCCGTCGGCGTCAGTTGCACCAGCAGGCAAAGCCCCAGTTCCACCCGGGCCACTTCGGCGTTGCTGATATCGTATTCGCTGAACACCGGTTTGGGCGCGACGTTCAGGCCGACCCCGCTCTGCGGCAATTGCACGGCCACGGCAATCTCACCAGGCAGGGTTTCAAGATGGAAACGGGCCGTGACAGGTGTAACGCCGGCAGGTTGGGTGGGCGACGACTGACAGCCGGCAAGAACAGCCAAGACCACCGCCCACCAAATTTTCGAAATTTCCCTCATGATGCAACCGTGTCGTCGGAAAAAGCTGCGATGACCTCGGCCCCCACCGCATCGGCCAGCAACCGCCCACGCGGAGTCAGCCGGATGCGGCCCTCCAAACTGTCAACGATCAGTCCTTCGAGCAGCATTTTGGGCAGCAGATCGAAAAATCGTTCCCAAAGCGGCGTGGGAAAACGCCGGCGCAAGGCAGGCAGAGAAACTCCTTCGTTCATCCGCAGACCAAAAGTGACACTGTCCGCCGCGAGCAACTGGGGCGTCAGCGCGGTACGATCGCCGGTGCTGCGCCGGCCCGCCGCCACATCGGCGTGCCATTGGACGAGATCCGGCGGATTGCTGGAGCGCCAGCCGGAGTCTTGCGACGCCCCCGACGGGCCGAGCCCCACCCATTCGTGCATCCGCCAAGTATTCAGATTATGCCGGCAAACATGGCCGGGCCGTGCGAAATTGGAAACCTCGTACTGCGCGTAACCCGTCGCCGCGAGCGCCTCCCATGCGCGCAAATAAAACTCCGCCTCCCTGTCCGCATCGAGCTTCACCCTGCCTTGGGAAAGTTTCACCCACAACGCGGTGTCCTCCTCGAAGGTCAGGCAATAGGTTGAAATGTGATCCGGCGCCAGCCGCACGGCCTCGTCAAGATCGGCCCGCCATTCCGCCTCGGACTGGTTGGGCAGCGCAAACATCAGGTCGAGATTCACGCTCGGGAAACCTGCGGCGCGGATCAGTTCGTAGGCCCGGTAGATCTGGCTGGTCGTATGCTGACGCCCGAGCGCATCAAGCAACTCCGGACGGAAACTTTGCACGCCCATTGAAACCCGCGTCACACCCAGAGTGCGCAACACGGCGAGCCGGTCGGTCGTGACCGTGGCGGGGGCGAGTTCGACGGACCACTCGTCCGGCGCACCACCGGTGTGATGCAGGACGGTCTGCCCAAGTTTTTCCAGCTCGGCCGGCCGGAGCAGACCGGGCGTACCTCCACCCCAGAAAACAGTGGATACCTTTCGTCCCTTCCATTCGACCAAGGCGGCCTCCTGCTTCACCGCCTCAAGATAAAGCGGCACCGCATCCGCCTTGGGCACGGTCTGATAGAACGCGCAAAAATCACATGTCGTCGCACAAAACGGCACGTGCACATAGAGGCCAAGCGGGTCCGCCGGCCCGGTTGCGGGCGTCGCCCCATGCGCCGCCGCCGGCGTGGCGGCGGAGGCCAATGTCGGGGAGGCTGAAGCTTTGTCTTGCCCTGTGGGGAATACGGCCATTAGAAGCCATCAGGTTTCAACCGGCGCAACGATCTGCGCGACGGTCAAATCCTCCTCTCAATGCATAAAACTACATTCCCACAGGCGAGCAGAATATTTTTCATCCTGGCCGCGCTGGCCATGCTTGTGCTCACGGGCTGTCATCTCCAGATCACAAATTTGACCCCGGACACCGTGCCGGCCAATCCATCGCAGATCTACACGATCACCGCGCGTTTCGAGCCCAAGAGCGGCAGCATCATCACCAGCTCCATCCAGCCGCGGATCATCATCGATGGCCAGAGCTACAACATGACCAAGGCGTCCGCCGGGGTTGACCTTTGGGAATTCGAATACCAGTTGCCGGCCGGCCGGCCGGTTGCCCGTTATTACTTCATCGCCGATTACGAAGTCCGCTCGGGTGAAGGTTCCAGTCCGCAGGAAATGACTTCCGAATTGCAGACCCTGAATATCGCCGGCCGTTATTTGCTGCGCCCGGAAGCGAGTCGGGCGCCGGTCGGCAGCCGCGTCAGCATGCTCGGGGCGGGCTTCACCCCCAGCGATGTGGTTTATTTCGACAACACTCCCACCCGCACGGTCTTTGAGTCGCCCAGTTCCCTGAGCTTCTTCGTTCCGGCGGTTGATGCCGGTCGCAGCTACAGCCTGCGCGTCGCCGGGGGCGGGGTGGAGCTTTCCGCCGGAGCCTTCCGGGTCGATGCCATCAGCTTTCAAGTCTCACCTTCGGCCGTGACTCTCCGCACCGGTGAACAGCAGGCCATCACTTTCACCATCCCCAATCCCGCTCCGGCGGGTGGCATGCTGGTGGATGTGACCACAGATGTGCCGGAAAGTGTCGTGATGCCCGAAATCATCATCGCCGCCGGTGCCTCCAGCATCACTGTTCCCATCCAAGGCGGCAAACCGGGCAACGGTTCCCTTTTCTTTAAGAGCAGCGCGGGGGAAAGTTCGATTCCGATTACCGTCACCAGATAGCTTGGGATCAGGAGCGCAGTTGGACTCGCCATGGGTCTAAGTGTGCTAAAGAAGACCAAACGTGTGCCGATACGGGAACAGGAACGTTGCCATCATGCACCCCATTTTCATTCGATTTTTGCTCATCGCCGTCGCCCTGAGCCTCGGACCGGCTTCGCTCCACGCTGCCGGCCATAAGATCGGTCTGTTGCTCAAAGGGAAGACCAAGTTCTGGAGCGCGTGCGAACAGGGGGTGATGGCCGAAGGGGAAAAACTGGGGGTCGAAGTCATAGTCAAAACTCCGCCCACCGAATCGGATATTTCCATCCAGATCCAATTGCTCAACGCCCTCGCCAAGCAAGGCGTCGAAGCGATCATTCTCGCCCCGATCAACAAGGAAACGCTGGCGAAGCCAACGGCTGCAATTGCCGCCCAAGGCATAAAAATCATTCTGGTCGATTCTCCGCTCGATGGCGATATAGCCAGCACCTTGATCAGCACGAATCACCACAGCGCCGGCGAGGCGGCCGGAAAATTATTGGCAAGCTTCGTAACCGAGGCCGACCAGGTCAGTCTGTTCCGGCACGACCAGAACAACGCCGCAACCAGCAGTCGCGAGACCGGTGCCACCGAAATCCTGCGCGAAGCTTACCCCAAGATCCAGATCCACGGGGATATTTTTTCCGGCAATGAAAGGGAACTCCAGATCGAACGCGCGAAACTGCTCCTGACCAAGCATCCCGCCTCGAATGCCATCCTCGCTTCGAGCTCCACGGGCACGATGGCCATGCTCGAGATTCTATCCCACCATGAGCCGCTGGGAGCCATCAAACTGGTCGGCTTTGGCTTCAATCTGAACGAAGAGGTTTCGGCCGCGCTTGAAGCCGGCACCCTTTATGGTTGGGTTGCGCAACAACCCCGGGAGATCGGCATCAAAAGCCTTGAAGCCGCTGTGGAGCTGCTTGAGGGCAAGACCGTGCCGCCGGTCATCAGTGTCGATGTTTATATTATCACCAAGGCAAACCTGCACGACCCCAAGTCGCAGGCGTTGCTGAAACTCTGAAGACAGGTGGAGGCGAAACCGGCCTCAGACTCTCGCCGCTTTCCAGATCGCGAGGCATTCTTTTATCAATAAGGGAAACTCGACCAGCGGAATCATGTTCAATCCGTCCGAGATGGCATTCGCGGTATCGGGATGGGTTTCGATGAATAGTCCGTCGGCGCCGGCCCCGAGCGCGGCCTTGGCGAGCGGGGACACGAACTCACGCTGTCCGCCACTCTTGCCTCCGGCCGCGCCGGGCAGTTGCACACTGTGCGTGGCGTCGAAAATCGCCGGAGTGCCAAAGCCCTTCATGATCGAGAAACTGCGCATATCGACCACGAGATTCTGATAGCCAAAGGTGGTGCCGCGCTCGGTCTGCCAGATTTCCGTCGCCTTTCCCTCCTTCAGTTTGCCGACGACAAATTCCATTTCCTGCGGGGACAGAAACTGTCCCTTCTTGACGTTGACGGTCTTGCCCGTCGCGGCGGCGGCGAGCAGCAGATCGGTCTGCCGGCACATGAACGCGGGGATTTGCAACACATCACACACGGCCGCGACCGGGGCGGCCTGCGAGCGTTCATGGATGTCGGTCAGGACGGGAAAACCGAAGTCGCGCTTCATGAGGGCGAGCAGTTTCAGCCCCTCCTCCATCCCCGTGCCACGTTCGCCTTTCAGCGAGGTGCGGTTGGCTTTGTCGAAAGAACCTTTGAAAACAATGTTCAGCTCGTGATGCTCGCGGCCGAGCTTCTGCAAAGTTTTGCCAACCGCGCGGCAGACCTGCTCGCTTTCAAGCGAGCAGGGACCGGCAATGAGAAGAAAACGATCGGGGTCGAAGAGCATGGGGTGGTAAGAACTGGATAACGGAAGAACGGAAAGACTGAAGAAAAAACGGGCGAACCAATGAGAGGGCAAACGGCGGAAAATTTTCAGCCTTTCAGTCCTTCATTTCTTTTTCCCGCTGTATTTGATGGCGGCGGCAATGAAAGAGGCAAAAAGCGGATGCGCCTTGTTGGGTTTGGACTGGAACTCGGGGTGGCACTGCACGCCGAGGAACCACGGGTGGCCCTTCAGTTCGGTGATTTCGACCAGTCCGCGCTTGGGATTCCAGCCGGAGATGACCATGCCCGCCTTTTCGAGGCGTTCGAGATAATCGTTGTTCACCTCATAGCGGTGGCGGTGGCGCTCGGAGACGACATCGCCGCCGTAGGCTTTGCGGGCGAGCGTGCCGGGCTTGAGCGAACAGGTGTAGGCACCGAGGCGCATCGTCCCGCCTTTCTGGACAACGTTGCGCTGCTCGTCCATGAGGGCGACCACGGGTTCGGGAGTTTTTGGGTCGAACTCCATCGAGTTCGCCTTTTTCAAACCAAGGACGTTGCGGGCAAATTCGATCACAGCCACCTGCATGCCGAGACAGAGACCGTAATATGGAATTTTCTCGCGCCGGGCAAAGCCCGCAGCGGCGATTTTTCCCTCGATGCCACGGTCGCCAAATCCGCCGGGAACCAAGATGCCATCAAGTTTCTTCAGTTGCTTCAGCCCGGTCTTGTTTTCGAGCTCCTCGGCGTCGACGCGAATGATGTTCACACGGGCACGATTGGCGATGCCGGCATGGCTGAGCGATTCGTAGACGGATTTATAGGCGTCCTGCAGCTCGATGTATTTGCCGACCACGCCGATGTTGACCGTGTGCTTCGGGGACTTGATGCGGTCGACGATGTCGGCCCAGATATTTTTCGGATTCGCCCGGGCGCGAATGCCGAGCAGATCGCACACGAGCTGATCCATGCCCTGTTTTTGGAGCATCACAGGGAGTTCATAGATCGACGAGGCCACGTCCTCCGCCGCGATGACCGCCTTGACGGGGACGTTGCAGAACATCGAAAGTTTTTCGCGCATCTCCATGGTGAGCGGCTTTTCGCAACGGCACACGAGCAGGTGCGGCTGGATGCCGATCTCACGCAGCTTCGCCACGCTTTGCTGCGTGGGCTTCGTCTTCAATTCACCCGCCGCAGCGACGAAAGGAACCAACGTGACGTGGATAAAAACACATTCCTTCGGACCAACCTCGAGGGCGAACTGCCGCAACGCCTCCAAAAACGGCAGGCCCTCGATGTCGCCCGTCGTGCCGCCGATTTCCGTGATGAGCACATCGACGCCCTTGCCGCCCCGGTAAATGCGTTCCTTGATTTCATTCGTGACATGCGGGATCACCTGCACGGTTTTGCCAAGATAGTCGCCGCGCCGTTCCTTCGCGATCACACTCTCGTAGATCTGGCCCGAGGAGAGGCTGTTGTTGCGCGACAGGCGGCCGGAGGTGAATCGCTCGTAGTGCCCGAGATCGAGATCGGTTTCCGCGCCGTCATCAAGCACGTAGACCTCGCCGTGCTGGTAGGGGCTCATGGTGCCCGGATCGACATTAAGGTACGGGTCGAATTTCTGGATGCGCACAGTCAGCCCGCGCATTTCGAGCAGTGCGCCGAGCGAGCCCGCCGTGAGGCCTTTGCCCAAGGATGATACCACCCCGCCTGTGACGAAAATATACTTCATCGGTGCGATGAAAACCGGCGCGTTTTCCAGACACAAGAAAAAGCTTTGCCAGCGAGCCGATTCCCCGCGCATTTTTGCGTGCTGTGCAATCCAAGCCCCAACTTCTCGTCTGGTTGATGTGCGACGCCGTCCATATCGACCCCGCCACCGGCAAACACACGATTCTGGGGGTTTTCTCCAATATCAAGGGCCGCTCCTTCCCTGTCGTGCACCCGCACATGGTCTGGTTTCTCACGCTCACTGACGTCCAGGCCGGCCGACACATCATCAAGCTTTTGCTCGGTCTTGATCCGACCAATCCGGCCGAACTCATCCGCCGCGAATTCGAATCCCAGAGCCCGCTCCACCGCATCAATCTCGTCAACGAGCTCCGTAATCTCCAGTTCAACCAACCGGGCGACTATCACATCGTCATCGAGGTGGATGATGAACCCATTTTGGCCACTAACCTGACCGTCAGTCTTTGATCCAATAACATGCCTTCATCCTCCCTTGATCTCATTGGCATCGGCAGTCCCATCATGGATGTGCTCGCCCACGTCACCGACCGTTTTCTCGTGGAAAATGTCCCCGGTGACAAAGGCGGCATGGTGCTCGTGGACGACGCCGACATCACCGGACTCGTCGAAAAGATCGGCCCCAAGGTTGCCGTGACGCCTGGCGGTTCCGCCGCCAATACCACGCTGGGCGCCACCCGACTCGGCCTGACAACCACTTTTCTTGGCAAGATCGGCTCCGATCAGACCGCCAAGTCCTACCACGCCAATTTTACCGCCACTGGCGGCGATGGCACCCGGTTCAAACATGCCACTCTCCCCAACGGCCGCTGTCTTTCCCTCGTCACGCCCGACGGACAGCGCACCATGCGCACCCACCTCGGTGCCGCCATGACGCTCAGTCCGGATGAGGTGACTCTCGCTGATTTTAGCAATATCCGCCACGCCCACATCGAGGGCTACCTGATGTTCAACCCCGTGCTGGCCCAAAAGGTCGTCGCCACCGCCCGCTCCGCCGGTTGCACAATCAGTCTGGACCTCGCCTCCTTTGAAGTCGTCGGCATCGCCCGCGACTGGATTTTCGCCCAGTTGAAAGAAGGCGTGCACATTCTTTTCGCCAACGAAGACGAGATCCGCGCCCTCTTCCAGAAAGAAGCTTCTTACGATAGCTATGCCCGCCAGCTCGCCCACTACGGCGGCATCGCCGCCGTGAAAATGGGCAAGGACGGCGCCTGGGTCGCCTACGGCGGTGAATTGCACCGCATCGACCCCGTCAAAGCCGTGCGCGTGGTCGACACCACCGGTGCCGGCGATGCCTGGGCCGCCGGTTTCCTTTATGGCCATTTGCGCGGCCATTCGCTTGCGGCAGCGGGCGCTCTCGGATCGTTGCTCGGCTCGGAAACCGTCCAGCACCTCGGAGCCAGCATACCCGATCTGCACTGGCCCCGCCTCCGAGCCCACGCCGAATCGTTGGGGCGCAACCTGCCTGCTGTTTAAATCCGACCACTGCGCATAGCAGGGGGTCTGGTCCGCTCGTTGCACGCTATTTCGTCCGAACCGGTGCATCATTTTGGTGTCATGCTTAGAATGCCGCCCCGCATTGCCAGAGTCATTGCTGCCTGCTCTCTGCTGGCTGGTTTTGCCAGCCTATCACGCGCTCAACTCTCGGATAAGATTCGTGCCGCCATCGTGGAGCCTTTGCCGAAGTTCGAGACTCCCCGAGCCGGCCAGCCGGCTCCAACTCCCGCCGCCGGTTCAACCCCTGCCCCGCTGAGCGATGATCCGCTGGTACACCTGCCCGATTACCACATCAAGGAAAAGCGCGGGCCGGACAACGATCCCGATCGATGGCTGTCGCAACGCGCCATCAACCACAAGGCGATGAGCGATTACAGCGACTCCATGACCGATCTGGAGTGGGCGCTCAACTGTTGGTACATTCCCTTTGTCACCCCTTCGCCCCAAGCCCGCGCGAATTCCCGATACGCCGGTAATAAAATTTTGGGCGAACATCAGCGCCTGATTTCGATCGTCCAGGCTCTCTCCCGATCGGACTCCGCCGAGGCCAAAAAACTGCTGCACGAGCTCGATCTTTCCAGCCATCCCGGCAAGTAGCCGCGCCGTCCGAGAACGAAAAGGCACGCGCCGAAGCGCGTGCCTCGTGATCAATCATCTTGGGTCAATACTCAGTCGTGGCTGCAGCCGCCCGAGTGGCAGCAATCGCTGCAACTTGCGCAGTTGCCCGGCGTCGCATTGACGCTCTTTTGCGCTTCAAACGCAAAAGCCGCCGTCGCCGCAACGGCCAGAACAATTGCGATGAGCAGGCCGAATGTATGTTTTTTCATATTGGTCATAATGAGGGTTAAACTGTCTCAAATTGACGGCGTTAAACACCGTCCCGGATTTCCGTGGGCTGACCACGGTCGTTTAACCTTTTGGTGGCGGCAAAAGTGGACGCGGATTGCGCCGCAGGCCCGTACGGTCAGCCGTCATCAGTTGTTGGAGCGATGCCTCAGGCGCAGGAAAGACAAACTCCGGCTCGGTCACAGCATTGAATGCGGTTTGCACGCTCAAGCTCAGGCATACCGCCCAGCAATCGCTTTTCGCATGGATGCGGCCACACTCGCCCTCGGCTATTTTTCGGTCACAGAGTTCCCGCATTCTTAGCGGCTGATTTCCGGCCTGAATAAACCCCAGGGTCAGCACATAGGCCAGCAGCAGCGTAATCAGACCTTTTTTCTCCATGGCCGGAAACATGCACGCCCGAAGCTTGCGGGCAAATATTTTTGGCGTGAAACAACCGAACTGCTCAGCCGGACTCAGCCGACTTGAGTAAGGTTGCGGCAATCTCCCGCCACTCCGCCGCCAGATCGCCCGTCGCCACCGGCCGGCCCGCCCGGGCATACCAGTAGGCGGCGTTGGCTGCGTCTTCCTCCTTCCGGTGCAGGTGGGCATGCACCCACGCCCCGTCACGAGCCTCGTTCTTGCTGAGATCTGCCGCCTGCGCCAGGGCATGGGCGCCCGACCAGTCCCCCTTCCCCTCGAGCCACAGCGCCCGCAACGGAACACTGAGCCGGACGGGAGGATGGGATTCGCGCCCCAAGGAAGCTTCAAATTCAGCAAATGATATTTGCGCTGTCATGGGTTAACGTTTTGTTAATTCACTCCCCAGGTCACCACCATCCGAAAATCATGTCCCAAACCGAAGTCGTTATTCTCCGTGAACTGCTCGCCGGGGAACCGCAGCCAGTGTCTGGGCAGAAACTCGCCCGTCTCCTCGGTTTTTCGCGCGTGGCCATCTGGAGCCAGTTGCAAAAGCTGGAGACGCTGGGCTTCAAATTCGAAGCCATCCGGAGCAAAGGCTATCGGATCGTCCAGACCCCGGCCAATCTGCACCTGGCGCTCATCCAAGCCTTTCTCCGCCTCCGCCAGCCGCCCCATCTGATCTGTCTCGACCGCGTGGACAGCACCAATGCCGAAGCCGAGCGGCGCCTCGCCGCCGGTGAATCCGTGCCGCTCGTCATCATTGCCCGCGAACAAACCCACGGTCGGGGCCGGCTCGGGCGCCATTGGCACAGCGCGGCCAACGGCAATCTCTACGCCACGTTCGTCTTTCGACCGCAGATCGAACCGGCCCGCCTGCAGGATTTCACCCTGTGGATGGGCCTGAACGTCTGCGAACTCGTCCAGAATTTCTGCAAAATCCAGCCCGGTCTGAAGTGGCCCAACGATATATTCGTCGAGGGACGCAAGGCGGGCGGAATGCTCACCGAAGCCCGGGTCGATGCCGATCAGGTGCGGGATCTGGTGTTCGGCCTGGGGCTGAACATCAATGGCCGCACCGCCGCCTTGCCGACCGATTTGCGTCGTACCGCCATCGCACTTTCCGAGGTTGCTCCCCAGCCGCTCGATCTGAACCGCTTTACCGCCGCCCTGATCGGTCGTTTGCAGGCCGCCTACGACAACTTCATCACCGGCGAATACCGCGACAAATGCGCCGAGCTCTGGCAACGCTACGATATTTTGCGCGGCCAGCCCGTGACCGTGAACCAGGGAGTGCGCTCCGTCCGGGGCACGGCGATGGGTATCGACGACGAAGGCTCGCTGATTGTGCGCCTGGATACGGGACGGACCGAACGTTTCCGCGCCGGCGAGGTCACACTGGGTAAACAGGTGGCTTGATACGAAGCTTGCCCGCCGGGCAAAATCTCCGTGTTAATAAGGCTGCATTCGCGTCCCGCCGCATGGCTGATATCCCAGAAAATACCATCGAGGTCGAACACCTCGCCAAAAAATACGGTCCCCTCAACGCCGTTGACGATCTGAGCTTCACGGTCAGACGCGGCGAAATCGTGGGCCTCCTCGGGCCCAACGGCGCGGGCAAGAGCACGACCATGCGCATGCTCACCGGCTATCTCCCCGCCACTTCCGGCTCGGTGAAGATCTGCGGCCTCCCGGTGGCCAGCCATCCCGAACTCACCAAACGCCATATCGGCTACATGCCGGAAAACAATCCGCTGCCCGACGACCTGCGTGTCTCGGAATACCTCTGGTTTCGCGGCCGGTTAAAAGAAGTTCCGCGTGACAAACTGCGCCACCGGATCGACGAGGTGCTGGAGCTCTGCGATCTCAAACGCAACCGTCACCGGATCATTGGCCGTCTTTCGAAAGGCAACAAACAGCGCGTCGGCATCGCCGAGGCCATCCTCGCCGAGCCCGCCGTCATCATCATGGACGAGCCGACCATCGGCCTTGACCCGCACCAGATTCTCATCGTCCGGGATCTCATCGCCAGCCTGCGCGGGCGCATGAGCGTCATCATCTCCAGCCATATTCTGCCCGAAATCGAAGTCACCTGCGACCGCGTGCTCATTATCAACAGCGGCCGGATTGTCGCCCAGGGAACTCCCGCCGAGCTGCGCCATGAGATCTTCGGTCACATCAGTTACCGCGTCGAGCTCGCCGGCGATCCCCTGGCGCTGCCCGCCCTGCTCAAGGACATTGAACCCAGCCTCAAGCTCGCCTCGCTCGGCGAATGCGGCCCCGATGGATTTTGCGTCGCCACGCTCACCACCGAACAAGTGGACCAGTTGGGTGAAAAGATCCTGCTCGCCCTGCCGACAAAGGGCTATCGCATCCGCTCCTTCAGCAATACCCAGCCCTCGCTCGAAGACGTGTTTCTCGCCGCCACGCGCCGCAGTTGGGATGCGCGGTTGCCGGACCATGGCGGCGAAAACGGCATCGGCCGCGCCCCGCTGCCCAAATTTTAAACATGCGCCACTTCCCCACCATCATCTCCCACGAGATCCGCGCCCTGCTCTACAGCGCCAGCACCTACATCGCGGCGGTGCTTTTCCTGCTGTTCATGGCTTTTATTTTTGTGACCCTGCTTGATGATTACAGCCGGGCTCCCAGGGAAATCGCTCCGGCCACCGTCTTCTTCCAACTGTTCTGGATCCCGGTCTGGTTCATGGTGCCCTTGCTGACGATGCGTTCACTGGCCGAGGAACGCCGCCTCGGGACGCTGGAAACACTCCTCACCACTTCCGTGTCCACCGCCGAAGTCGTGCTTGGAAAATTTTTCGCCGCCTACCTGCTTTATCTCCTGCTTTGGGCCTCCACCCTGGGGTTTCACTACATTCTGCATTATTATGCCGGCGACCCGCGGCTGCTCGCACCGGGCCCCTTGATCGGCGGCTATCTGTTCATTGCCATCAGCGGCCTGCTGTATATCGCCGTCGGGATTTTCGCGAGTTCCCTGACGAGCAGCCAATTGGTCGCCGCGATCATCAGTTTCACGATCCTGGTCGGACTGACCATTGGTCTTCGGGAGCTGAGCACCACCCAATTCCTCAACCAGGAGTCTTTCCACACCCTGAAGTCCACCGCCGAATCGACCGAGGTTTTCCAGCATCTGTCTGACTTCTCCAACGGTATCATCGATACCCGTCAGATCATCTACTATGTCAGCGGCTGCATATTGGCGCTCATCTTCAGCATCCTCGGGGTTGAGTACAAACTTCTCCAAGGCTGATCCCATGCGCTTCGCCGACAGCTTCCGTGCCGCCCGCTGGGTCCGTCTGATCAATCTGATGTTGCAGGCGGTGCTCTTCGTGTCGTTTTTCGCCGGCCTCAACTACATCGCCCTGCGGCATACCTGGCGCTTTGACCTCAGTGACACCCATCGCTCGTCACTTTCGCCCGAAACCAAGGCGTACCTCAGCCAACTGGAGCAGCCCGTACGCGTCATCATCACGCTCACCGATGACCCGGAAGTATCCGAGTTGGCCCAGGCCTTCCACGACATCAGCGCCCTCCTCCGGGAATACAGCTACACCAGCAGCAAAAACGACCGCGGTCGGGTCACCGTGGAATACCTTGACGTTTTCCAGAACCGAAAAAAGGCCGAGGAACTTGACATCGAAAAAAACCCCAACGTCGTGCTGCTGATCTGTGGAGAAAACCGCCGGGTGCTGCTGCCCGCAGAATTTTATCAGGACAAGAAAAACGGCAAGGTCTACACCCATGAAGCATTCCGCGGCGAAGCCGTCCTAACCGCCGCGATCCTGGATGTCTCTTCCAAGGAAAAAAAGAAAATCTACTTTTTGGAGGGGCACGGCGAACTCAAGCCCGAGGATGTGAGCGCCCGCGGCCTCTCGCAGATTTGCGATCAACTGCGCATCCGCAATTTCGAACTGCCCACCGCCCTTGTTCTGAGCCAGACCCACCGGGTGCCCGACGATGCCGCCCTGCTCATCATCGCCGGCCAGCAGGAACGCTACCAGCCCTTCGAGGAGGAACTGCTGCGCAACTATCTCCAGACCCGCGCCGGCCGGCTTATTCTGATGGTAGATCCCTGGCGCAGCACCGGCTTGGAAAACCTCCTCTTCGACTGGGGCGTGATCGTTTACGACAAGCAGATTTTCGATGACAACCCCAATGAGCAGGATCAGAACGGCAACCTCCGCCTCCGGCATTTTCTGCCCCACCCCATCACCGATGTTCTAATCAACAACGATCTCCCCATCGTCGTCGGCCCGGCACTGGCGGTCAGGGATGATCCCGGCCGCGCCCGGGACGACGGCCTGTCGGTCCTCACGCTGATCAAGACGAGCCCGACCGCGTGGGGCGAAACCAGCTACCGGCTCCGCAACCGCGTTCCGGAATACACTCCCGGCGAAGATCTGCGCCTCAAGGATGGACTCGGCGTGATGACCATTTCCGAGCGGCTCAAGCCCGCCAACAATCTCCCTCTCAGCATCCGCGGCGGTCGCCTCGCCGTCTTCGGCACCTCCGATGTCATTACCAACAATCGCTTGATCGTCAGCAATCTGAATCTCTTCCTCTCTACCGTGAACTGGTGCGTGGACCGCGATACCCAGCTCAACATTCCCGTCCGTCCCATCGAACGCTTCCAACTGGCCCTTTCCCAGGAACAGTTGGAAAAGCTGCGGCTCGGCCTCCTCTTTATTGTTCCCGGAAGCGTCGCGCTGCTTGGTTTTTTTGTCTACTGGACCCGTCGCCGTTAACCGGCGGATCAGAACCTGCCCCGCCCCGACCCAAGACCCAGTTTCCCGCCCATTCTCCCATGCGCACCAAAGTCACCCTCGTTCTGCTTTTTCTGAATGTCGTCCTGTTCTATTATATCTCCCATTTTGAAATTAGAGAAATCGACAAGCTTCCCGGCAAAATCGTCTATGGCTCGGAAATTGCCTCCATCGATTCCTTCGCGCGCAAAGATCGCAGCGGCGTCGCTGTGTTGCTGGAAAAACGCGGCTCAAACTGGTGGCTGACCAAACCCTATGAATGGCCGGCCAATCCGAATGCGATCTCGGGCATCATCAGCGAACTCCAGCACCTCAACCATGAGACCAGTTTCACCGTGGCCGATCTGGCCAAGAACGGTCAGTCGCTCGGCGACTACGGTCTGATCAATCCGGTCCTGACCTTCACCTTCGTTTCCGGGGGGAAAAGCTACGAAACCAAGGTCGGGAACACCACCCCAGTCGCCAATCGCCTCTACCTGCTTTCCCCCGACGGCAGCCGGATTCATGTTGTCGGCAGCAGCCTCCTGGACCGGCTCGAGCTGTCCCTCGACAGCCTTCGGTCTCCCTCCATTTTCAGCATCCCTCTTTTTGAGATTCGCTCCCTCAGCATTCAAACCACTGCAAAAGTCCGGCTCAGGCGTGATGGCGAACGCTGGAGTCTGGAAGCCCCGATTCAAACCCGGGCGGACAAGAATGCAGTGAATACAACCGTCAACGCGCTCAACAGCCTGCAGGCGGTAAAATTTCTCGAGGCCCGTGATGCCACCGACCTGGCCCTCACCGGTCTTGCCACCCCAATTTTGCAGGTCACGCTCGAGGGCAACGCCCGCTGGGAAACCCTCCTCCTCGGTCGTCCCGTGGCTGAAACCGCCCGCCCGGTCCGCAGCGAAGGCGGCACCATCTACCCGCCAATCTATTATTATGCCAAGTTTGCGGACAAACCCGCTGTCTTCATCACCTCGCTCCCCTCCGCCCCACTCGAGGGATCAAAGTCCACCCTGCTGGAATCATTGCTGGGCGCGCAAGAAAAGCTGCGGGATGCCCACATTCTGGATTTTGATCCCCATGGCGTCACCGCCATTACTCTCGCGGCACCCGGACAACCCGAGCTCAATCTCCATCGGCTTGAAGCAGCCGCCGGCACCGAAGCCTGGCAGTTGATCTCCCGCAACGGCAACAGCCAGGCCCCTCAAACCATTCCCGCCGACACGACCTTGATCGCCGAGCTGTTGAAGAAATTGGATCTGCTTTCGGCGCAAAAATTCATCAGCGACGCGCCTTCGGCGGCCGACCGAGAAAATTACGGATTCAACCGTCCCGAACGGGAAATCACTCTCAACCTCAACAGCGGCGGTGGCCCACGCGGCACCGACGCATCCACCCTGACACTGCAGATCGGCGTCAAACCGGAGGAGCGTGGCAGCGCCTATGCGATGATGGCCAATGCCCCTTATGTCTATCAGGTCGATCCCGTCATTTTGGAATACACCCCTGTCGACATCCGGCAATTCCGCCAGCGTTTGCTGCGTGAATTGCAAGAAGGCGCCCGCATCACGGCCCTGAGCCTGACGGAAACCGGCAATCCCAAGCCGCTTTATGCGCATCAACTTGGTGAAGGGGAAACTTGGGAGAAGGCCCTGTTGTCCGAGCCTGCCGCCCGCCAAAAAGCCCTGATCGCTTTGCTGGTTCAACTCAGGTCACTTCGGGCGCAACGTTTCATCAGCGAGTCGTTCAACGCCGATCATGCTGAGTCCGCCGGCACCAGTTACCCGTGGAAATACCAGGTCGAGGCCACGCTGGCCCTCGCCGGCGGCAATGGGGCCACCCAGACTTCCACCACCGTCCTGCAACTGACGGATCGCCTCGACGCCTCGACGCAACTCGCAGGTTCCGCCGAATTCGGCGTCACGTTTGCCGTCATGCAGGAAATGCTCGATGCCCTCTTTGCCCTCACCTATGCGGAAAAACACGACCCGGGAGCCCCCACCGGCAAACCGGAAAATCCGCCGGCTACGGGCACCTGACGGTCGACCGTGACCCGGGCAAGCGCGGCACCTTCCCCCGATATTTTCATGCGTTTCTTCTGCCATAGCCGGTTGCATCGCCCATGAATGACACGCGGCCTCCCCACACGACCGCCTGGCGCTTTTGCGCCTCGTGCCTGGCGACTTTGTTGTACTGGGCCCTTTGGCTGGTCCTCGGCATTGCCTTGGGCTGGCAGGCTTATGTGGCTTTGGCCAGGGAAGTCTCCGTCCCGGATTTCATTCTACGCCGGATCGAATCCGCCCTGGCCGCCGAAAATTTCTCCGTGCGGTTCGGCCATGCCACACTTGATCCCAGCGGTGGAATTCTGCTGGAGCAGGTGCAACTGCGCTCGAACTCATTCGAGGATCCGCTCCTCACCAGCCAGTACATCTACCTGCATAAAAGCATCTGGTCGATTCTCGCCGGACAGCCCATGCCCGATGTCGTGCGCCTTGCCGGCGCCTCGATCCATCTGCCCGCCATGTTTTCTCCCAGTGGTACCGCCGAACAATTGCTGCGCGATGTGAATGCGGATTTCCGTTTCTCGGGCGAACTCTGGTCGGTGGAACGCCTGACCGGCCAGATGGGCAACCTGCCGCTCAGCATCACCGGCAAGGCCGCCCGACCGCGCACCACCCGCGGCATTCCGCTGACTGCGGCGGAGATCACCAGCCGCTACCTCCAATATGCCCGACAGGCCGTGCTGGCCCTGCCGAAATTGCAGACGACGGACCAGCCCCGTCTGGAAATCGCGTGCACGCCCCGCGAGGAAGGCGGCATGAACCTGGAATTGAGTTTTTTCGCCGAGTCCGCACGGCTCCCCGGCGATCAGCCGGTTGAACTTGGCCCTCTCTCGCTCTCCGGCCAATGGCGGTGGGATGGTCTGAAATCCTACCCCTTGCAGCTTCAGCTCACCACGCAATCCGTCACCAGCGAGCTGGCAAGCGCCCGGCATATCCAGACCTCCCTCACGTTGGAACCGGGCACCGGACCCGCCTTGTTCGGCCCAATCCATGGACAACTGGCGGCGGCCAGTCTGCAAGCGGTGGGAGAGAAAATCGGCGCACCCATGCTGACGGGCTCCTATTGGCCGGACCCTGCCCGGTTCGAATTCGCCACTGCGTTTGAATCCCACGGGCAGGTGCTGGCACTCAACGGTTCGGTTGATCTCGGGCAAAAATCCGCCGTCGCTGATTTTTCCGGCCGCATCCCGCCGGCCCTCGTCACCGGAATGCTGACCCGCTATCGACCGAAGCTTGAACCGTATTTTCGTTTTGGCGATCCGGTGGTGGTGGACGCCCATGCAAAAGTGGACGGGAACTGGCAGTTCGGCGGTATCTGGAGCCATGTGCAGGTCGGACGGATGGACTCCCGCGGCGTCCTGATCACCTCGGCCCGTGGACGCGTCGACATCGATGCCGGGTTGAATTTCTTCGCGCACGAAGCGTTTGTGGTCGCGGGGGAGAACCGGGCCGGGGGCTCGTACTGGATGAATTTTCATTCCATGGACTATCGCTTTCTCCTCAGCGGCTGGCTGCGCCCGGTGGAAATTTCCGGCTGGTTTGGCGGCGACGGCAGCACATGGTGGCCCGACTTCTGGAGCAATTTCGCCTTCCCTTCCGCCCCGCCCCACGGCGACGCCGACGTCCAAGGCCGTTGGGGCAAACACGAAGGCTGGCACATGACCTATTTCGGCCTCGTCGACACCGGGCCCGTCGAAGTGCTGCATGCCGGCTTTGAACGCACCCATCTGCGTATTTTCCTACGGCCGCAATTCACCCATGTCATGGATCTCTCCGCCTCACGGGCGGGAGGCGCGCAACAGGCTGCGGGCTGGTTCAAACGCACGGCCTCTCCCGATTCACCCAGCGCCAGCGAGACGATCTTTGATCTCACTGGAAACCTCGATCCGGCCACACTAAAAAAACTCGGGGGTGAAACGGCAGAGAGTCTGCTCGCCCCTTTTGCGCTGAACCATCCCCCGCAAATGCATCTTTGGGGCCGCACCGGCAAATCCGACAACCAGCCGCAGAGCGACCTGCAATTCACCGGTCAGATTGCCGGCCCGTTGACGTACAGTCATTTTCCACTCGATGAAGTGGCGGTGCGCGGCCGGCTAAAGGGCGATCTGCTGAACCTCGATCAAATCGAGCTGCGCACCGCCGGAGGCCAGGGACACGGACAGGCGACACTGGAAGGACCGTCGCAAAATCGGCTGCTGCATTTTGATTTCAAGATCAAGGAAGCCGACCTCGCCCGTTCGATCCGGGCCGTCGAGGCATTCGAGGCCGGTCGCACCGGGGTGAAAGGCGAATCCATGACGGACAGCAAATTCATCAAGCGTGCCAGCGGCGGCAAACTCGATCTGGCCATCACCGCCCAAGGCAACCCCGAAAATCCCACCCGGTTGAAAGGCGAAGGCACCCTGCAGCTCACCGGTGCGGAATTGGGCGAGATCAATCTCTTCGGCCTGCTCTCCCAGGTCCTGCGGTTCAGTTCCCTCAAGCTGGATGCGGCCCGCAGCAGCTTCCAACTGGCTGATGGCAAGGTCTACTTTCCCGATGTGCGGATCACCGGCAAAAGCGCGCTCATCGATGCCAAGGGCAGTTATCTCATCGACAACAAGACGGTGGACTTCATCGCCCGTCTGAAACCTTACGAGGAAGTCAGCAACCCGCTCACCGCCGTGGTGAGCCTGTTCATGAATCCGCTCACCAGAATGTTTGAATTGCAACTCACCGGACCGCTCGCGAATCCCAAATGGACGGTCAATTTCGGCTCATCCGCCCCCACGCCCGCCGAACCGGAAACCAAGCCCGAGACACCGCCTCCGGCCACTGCGCCCATCCCCGTCCCGGAGCCGTGAATCGGACGTGGCAACCGCGCTTCAGCCGAGAAACGGATTGAACCTGCGCTCGATGCCCGCCGTCGTGAGCGGGCCATGACCCGGGGCAATAACTGTCGCGTCAGGCAATATCTCCAGCACACGACGGGCGTGTTTCATCTGCCGCTGACAGCAAAAATAGCCGCCGCCGAGGGAGCCCGCGAAAATCAAATCGCCCGAGATCAGCACCTCACCCGGACCCGACCGGCCGGCCAGACCCACGACGTAACAATTGTGCTCCGCCGCGTGACCCGGGGTTTGCAACGCCGTGATCCGCAGACCGGCGACCTCCACCGCCTGGCCCTCCACCAAGCCGGAACAATTTTTCCAGCGTCCGTTGGGCGGGCCAAAAAAATGCGGCAGTCCGGTTTCCTGCAACACCACCCCGAGGCCGCCAATATGCTCGGCTTCGTAATGGGTCACAAACACCGCCTCCAGTTGCTCAATGTGACGCGGCCAGGCCCAGTGCAGTTCGGCGTGGCTGGCTCCCGTATCGAACAACACCGCCCGGTTCCCGCCTGTCGTCAGCAGGTAGGCGTTGGCCACACCCACGCCGTAGGGCATGTGCAGCGGATGAAGCGCAAAGGGCAGCGCGCCCCACTCCGCCTGCGGATAGCGCCCTTGCGCGAGCGCCGCCAGGCCCACTTCGTTCAGCCCCAGCACGCGCGCAAGCCGGCCCAACTCGGCCTGATCCAGCTCGGAACGGTAATCCAGCGCGTCCTTGATCCGTCCCATTTCCACTCCGGCGGCACCGGCCATTTTTTCATAGTTCATGCCGGCATGACGGGCGGCTTTTTCCAGCACGTCCCCCAGCTCGTCCTCCAGCGCAGGCGTGATTATCGGGTTCAT
>CAZIQP010000054.1:0-1456 GCA_964541315.1 uncultured Opitutaceae bacterium | reverse complement strand
GAATGGATAACGTTCAGCAAGAGGTCACCGACATTTTCATCCGCACCCGCGCCCTCCTTCAGGGGCACTTTGTGCTCCGTTCCGGACTGCACAGCGGGCATTTTTTCCAGTGTGCGCAGGTCTGCCAGCACATGCCCGAGGTCGAGCGCCTCGGCACGCTGCTCCTCGGCAGGCTGGGCAATTTGAAATTCACCACCGTGCTCGCCCCCGCGATGGGCGGACTGGTGATCGGCCAGGAAGTGGCCCGGCAGGCCAGGTGCCGTTTCATCTTCGCCGAGAAGGAAAACAACGTGCTGGTGATGCGCCGCGGCTTCACGCTCGCTCCCGGTGAGCGGGTGCTGGTGGTGGAAGATGTCATCACCCGGGGCGGTCGGGTGCAGGAGTGTCTCGAAATCATCCAAAAAGCCGGTGGCCAGACCGTGGGCGTGGCTGTGCTCGTCGACCGCAGCCAGGGTCAGGCAAAATTCCCCGTGCCGACCCTCTCACTCTTGGAGATGAGCTATCCCACCTACCCCGCCGACCAACTGCCACCCGCGCTGGCAAAGATTCCCGCGACCAAACCGGGAAGCTGATCGTGAAGCTATCGATCACGAACTACAAAAGCCTGCCCCGCCGTTCTCTTCTCTGATGAGAAAACTTCATTAATCCCAAACCCCAATTTTGCCCCCTTCCGCCCCACCCCAACCCGATCGAAGGACTTTCCGGTGTCTCGGAAGCGAACGCTTTAGCCGGGCGCAGCCGAAACTGAGCGTGTTCTCGAAGCCAAGCGGCACCTGCTAACCTACACGATAAGACTTTCCGCGTTTGCGCCTTGTGTGCTTTGGTCGAGTTTTCCCGGAGCGCCGCTTCGGACCAACCCGCTTGATCAGAAGAGTCAACGGGTCGGCGCCATGGGCCATCAGGTCGGCGACGGAAATCTTCAGTGCTTTGGCCAAAAGCATTACCTCCCAATCTCCTACCCAGCGCACCTGTCCTTCGATGCTCGCAACAACACTGCGAGTAATATCCCAACCGACGATCTGACATTTCGTCGCCAAGTCCGATTGAGACCATTCCCGTGCATTGCGGTATCGCGCAACCGCCGAACCAATTATGTTTCGTGCGTTACGATGGACGGGCATGGCTGGAGCTTGATTTCCAAGCCTCAATCCTATCCGTTTTCCCAGACGGCTATGTCTGGAATTCCAGACAACCTATAACTGACACTTTGCGCGCGGGCCGTTCGGCTAATAAGAGGTAAGTTTTAGTTGATTTATTGTGAACATCCCGCCTTCTTCCCCTTGTTGCCAAGCGGAGGGCTGCCCGACTTAGCAACAACTAACCAGTTACCCCATGAATGCTCTCCAATATGGCCGCGCCGCATTGCCTGGTCTCAGGCTGAAGGGTGATTTGTGCCTGCGCGGGAACGCCCGCTGATTTTTAACCGCTGATTTTTTCCCATGCGACTGAAACCCCT
>CAZIQP010000053.1:0-22842 GCA_964541315.1 uncultured Opitutaceae bacterium | reverse complement strand
CATGACCCAATTATTCAAAAAGACGATTCGCCCGCCCGTCGGACGCGGCTGATCTAAAGCGTTTCGGCAAAATGAAAACTCCTCGTCCTTGTGTAATGTTGTGGCTGGCTCGCGAGGGAACAACCGCGGAGCAGAATGAAGCCTACGATCGGATTCTCGCGGAAGTAAAACTGCCACAGGGCCGTTCGATGACTATAAGCGGAGAAGAGGACGAGTTCGTTTCAGTCGACGAGAAGATCGGCGGAATGCCTTTAGGCGATCGTTATGCTGACGCGGCAATCACTGCCGCGGAGAAGAAAGGCTTAGACCGAGTTACTTTTATCGCCGCCGTTTACTTTCGTGACATCGGCGACGCGCCAACCATGTCAAAAGATATTTTCCCAGTGCATTTCATAGGCAGGTTTGAATTCCCATTTCCCGAACGCGGTGACCAAATTCCCCGTGATGAACACGAATGGCTCGGCATCGATGCGGCGTATTGCCTCGATGAGGGAGACAAGTCCGAAGACGACGATGGCTACATCGGACATTTCTGAAATAGGTGCTATCCTAGGACCAACCATACGACTGAACCAGGCTCACCAACCAACTGGCCCGATGCACGCATTGAATTCTTGTTATGGTCGCATTGAATTCTTGTCAGCGAGTCACTGAATTAATGTCAGCTTCAATCATTGAATTCATGTCACCGTCCCTAGGGGGCGTTGGCACGGAATTATTGTCACCGTACAAGATATTCTAAGGAGTGACTACTTCGACGCCCGATCTCACCGTCGGGCGTTTTTTTGTGCCGATACGAACTACCACGCTTGCCGCGCCGTAGCTTGGCGTAGGCGGGGTCTCATTCTCGTCCTCAAAGTGCGCCCTCGCCGGCGCGCTTTTTCTTTGCCCGAGCAAGCCGTTCCTTTGGTGGAACTCGGCCTCCGGTCGGGTTTTCTTCCCCATTGCCCAATGCCAAACAGAACTTGCCGGGCCAGAGGTGAAAGGTAAGGTGCCGTCATGAGCACACTGGAGCAAATCGAAGCCAAGATCGACCGCCTTCCCCGCAAGCTGCAGAAACAGGTCGTAGAACGGCTCAACGCCCGCTTGTGGCCGAGTGGCTTTGCCCCGGAAGTTGAGAGGGCGTGGTCCGATACCGTGAAACGCCGCCTCAAGGAAATCGACAGCGGCAAGGTGCAAGGTGTGCCCGCCGCCCAAGTGTTTGCCCGGGCCCGGCGGTTGCTCGCCCGCCAGTGAAAAGACCCGCGATCTTCCATCCGGAAGCCGAAGCTGAATTTTTGGCGGCGCTGGCGTACTACGCCGACCAGAGTGTCAGGACCAGCGAACGCTTTGAAGCGGAAATCCGCCGATTGGTCGCCTCGATTGAAACCATGCCGCGACGACATGGTCCGTGGCGGCACGGCACACGACGAGCCCGAGCCCGGCGCTTCCGCTACTTGGTGATCTTCGCCGAACGGTCCGAGAGCCTGCTCATCGTCGCCGTAGCGCATACCAGACAGCGCCCGGACTACTGATTGCAACGCTTGGACTAAAACGCACCCTCTCTCGGGGCGGCGGGACCGACAGTACCCCTAGAACTCATGACCACTGTGGTAATTGCCCGATCGCTCCCGCTTCAGATCGCACCTCAGGCAACTTTGTCCGAGTGACCGATGGCGTGATCGCGGACGACCGGGACCCGAAACGTTTCACCGGGACTGACGGCGAGCAATCTCGGCGGACGATTACCGAGCGCGGCACGGAGCCGGGCAGCGGGTTCGTTCATGGCCTCGACGCTGAGCCGGAAGGTCTCGTGGTGAATGGGGACAAAATTGAGAGCGCCAGCTTGGCGGGCCATGTCGACCGCTTGTTCGGGACTGCAATGGGCGTTGATCCATGGATCGTACGCGCCGATCGGCATCAACATGAGATCGATGGGTCGCCGGGGATTGTTGAGCGCGGCAAAGGCGTTCGTGTATGCGGTGTCGCCGGCAAAACAAATCGTGTGTCCATCGCGTTCCAAGAGATAGCCGTTATAGCCCCGATGCTCGTCGCGCATCATACGGGCACCCCAATGAGCGACTTCCACCGCAGTCACGACAATCGGCCCGCGCGGGGTCAGGATGGTTTTACGCTGGCCCCAGTCGAGCTCGTGGACATGGCGGAAACCGTGGCAATGCAGCAGGTCCGTCGTGGCGCGGGCGGTGACGACCGGCGTTTGCCGGCTGAATTTTCTCAGGCTCCAAACATCAAAATGATCAAAGTGGGCGTGACTCAGCACGATGACGTCGGGCGCGGGCACTTCTTTCACGGGCAGGGCCGGGGAGAAATGGCGCTTTGGCCCGAGAATGAACGGCGGCACCCCGGGACCCACCCGCTTGGAAAACACCGGATCGGTGAGCACGCGGACGCCCAGGAAATTGATCAGGACCGTGGAATGCCCGAGGACGCTGCCGGTGATTTCGGTGTCGCTCCAGTCGGAGGGGCGAGGACGCGAAGCCGTCGGGCGCGGCGCACCCCGTCCATCAAAAATCATTTGCCGGATAAACTTAAGGCGAGGCATGCCGGCAAGGGAATCGAAACTGCCCAAAAGTCGAATCGAGAGAGCCGATTAACCGCGTGCGCAGCTATACGCGGCCCAGCGCACGGTGCTCGCCACCGAACGCGCCTCCGCCCAACTCGCCGCCCAACGCCTGAATAACAGTGTCTCACTGATCAAATCAATCGGAGAAACCTGGACAACTGACCACGTGGTCCAACAACCCGAAATCAACCACCTGTTGAAGCTCTACGCCGCGACCGAATCACTCGGCAACGCAGCCGACAAGCCGCGTGCGCAGTAGCGCTATACGCGGGCATACTTCATCATTCATCCTTCATAATTTCTCATCGTGATCTTCACCGTCATAATTCTCGCCTCACTCGTCCTACTCATCAGTACCGAAGGCGCATCTTCCAGCGAATAGATTTGCGCAGAACGCAGGTGCACTTTCACACCTTATCTCCGGAAAAAGAGTTGTTTTTGTTTTTTCCAATGCAAGAGCTTTTCCCACGCGGCCCGGGTTCGGGGCGTTAGGGTCTTAGTCTCCGCCGGTACCACCTCATATATTCGATCTGACATGCCCGCGACAAGCTCTCGCTCCTGGGCTGAGAATCCTGAATGTTGGCTTAGGTGCAGCAAAAGTCCGGATATTGCTTCTGGAAACTCAATCAATGGCGGGATCAGCGCGCCAATGAACTGGATCAGCGCAACGGACCGTACCTTGGCTGCATTGAGAGAAGAAACGCAGCAACCAATCCAATCCTCTCGCGAAGTCATATTACTATCGTCCACTTCAAACCATAGATTTGCGGCCAACCCACCGATGATCCGGATAGAATGTTCATCGGTGTAGTTGCCTGCTTCGAGCTGTCGGAATGTCTTCGTAATCAGTTCTGTCTTCGCGAACTTCGTAGCTCGCAAATGTGACATGATGATGTCGAGCGAGAGTGAAATGAAATCATAGTTGAACCCAACGAGCCGCATGATCGCAACGTGGTGCTCCGCGTTGCTGATCACACCACGGCTCGCTGCAGACCGCATCATTGCTTGGATACTGAAGCCGGCCACCTTGTCGCGCTGCGCCGCAATAGCGCGCATGACAAACTCATCGCAATAGTAAGCACAATTCCTGGATTTCGCGAGGAATGCAGGAGCGAGAATCCACTCTGCGAATGCTTCAAGCTTCGCGAGTTGTTGCCAAGCGGCCCACGCTATCTCGTCCATGCCCTCAATCGACACCGAGTCACTTTCCAGAAAAGCCACGATCGGTTTTAGAATATCCAGCTTAGCCTGATGATAAACTTCTCCTGTCTCGGTCATTTGTAGTCGCCCTTCAGACAACCTAATTGTGCCGGAACTCACAGCGAACGCTTCAAGATGTCGGAGTTCTTCCAAAAACTTTTCATACGTCGAAGTAGCAACGCAGATATGTTTGAACATCTTTGGCAGTAGATTCAGATGACCAACCGACTGCAGCCCAATCAGTGCAGTCGCATCGATGACGATTTCCTCCGCCTTATTAACGAGCGCCTGCTCAGCCTCCTGCTCGTCAGCCGTTCCGATTGCACAATATAGTCGGTGCTGAGTCGAATGCGTGATTCCGAACCAAGTATCGACTAGTTCCCTACCCAACAAACGCGATAATACCGTGAGCGGAAGCCGTTTTTCCCGGTACACCTTCATCTGTGCTTCCACCTGTTCGTCCTGCTCCTTCAGCAACGCCATCATCGCCGTCAAATCAATGTGGCCGTCTGCCGAGACAGGCATATCAATCTTA
Organism: uncultured Opitutaceae bacterium; assembly: GCA_964541315.1. GTDB lineage: Bacteria > Verrucomicrobiota > Verrucomicrobiia > Opitutales > Opitutaceae > Didemnitutus. The sequence goes on along the minus strand of CAZIQP010000053.1, from coordinate 18,544 downwards.
ACGATTCCAGCTCCCTTCTCTATTGATTCCTGCGCCAAAAGCTTCTCCGACTCGGTTAGTTGAATGCGGTCTCCGGTCCCAAGAAATCGAAGCATAGCGGCATGTCCCTCCTTACGCTCTGGATCTATTTCCCGGGCGCGTTTGGCTGCATCAAACGCCTTACGATACTGACTAGAAACAAAATAAAGTCCGCTTAGGTTCACTTGAATGTGAAAGCTGTTTGGATGCCGACTCTTTCCCGATTCAAGCACGGTGATCGCGTTCGCAATTCCATCAGCGCTGTGTGTAGCAAACCCCGGCCAATTCAAGATGGTTACGCTCGCTCGGATCGTGCTGGATCATTTTGCGATATACCTCTTCTGCTTCCTTTAGCCGATTCAGTTGTTTGAGCGCATTGGCTGTCAGGGCATAAATCGCCTCCTTAAAGGGCCGGACTTCAATCGCGTTCTTACCTATCGTTGCGACCTCTCCCAACCGGTTGAGTTCGCTAAGTGCCACTAGATATTCCACCAAGACGCTGCTGACTAAAGGATCCTCGTCCTGTGCGATCAAACGATGAAGTGACTCTGCATAGCGCCGTCGACGGTTCAGAAATAGTCCACACTGCACCCGGCCCACGAACTTTTCTCTTCCAGAACCGATATGCTCCGCCTCAAAAAACGCGCGCTCTGCACCAGCAAAATCCTTCCCGTCATCGAGCAAGTGCGCCTCTTCCAACACTAGAGGAAACACACGACCAAATCGGGCGAAAGCGGCATCGAGCGCCGTCCGAGCACCGGGCACGTCCGGCCTCATTCGGTGCGCATGGATCCTTAGCGCTGCAAGCTGCGCGTTTTCGAGTAAACTCGGGTCACTCAGCGCTGCCTCATCGTGACAAGTAATCATGTCGTCATAACGGTCCGATAGAAGGTAAACATGCATTTCCCGAGCAAGAGCCTCGGCCAATGGTTGAAATTTACGCAATGCCCTCGCTGTCTCAACGGCTTCACTCATCTTCCGCATGGCTATCTGAGCTGTGAAGATATTGACTAACGCTTGGTGGTCCATCTCCCCCAAAGCACGGGCTTCGTCCGCAACGCGCAGCGATTTCTCCTTTTTGTCTAGTGCCCCGTAGATGGCGCACAGATTCGCAAGATAAAGACGCAATGTGAGCGGGTTCTCTTCCCTCCGCGCAATCTCCACCGCGCGTTCGAGGTGTTTCTCTGCTTCACGAAGCTTCGCCACACTTTCGCGTTTAAACCGGTCCTGCGGTCCGTACTCTGCGCCGAGAACCTCCTCAGCGAGGGCTACGCCGGCACAAAACTCTGCGTAATCAGCATCTGGTGTCACAGCAATCCCTAGCCGAGCAGTATCCAATGCTTTGGCATATTGGCCCATCTTCGCATAAATGGTCGAAAGAATGCAGAAATAGCTTTCTGTTTTTCTCGGCTGAGCGGTCAGCATGTCAGCCGCTTCCTGCAACGCATTGCGACGGCAAAGTGATTCAGCCAACAACTCCAATACGTCCGGCTCCTCTGGCTTCTCGCCTAATATCGTACGCAGGTTGCTTTCGCCCTCGCTTGTCTTGCCTTCAGTAAGGTCAGCGACTGCAAGATTCACTCTTAAACGAACAAGTGTTGGAGCGAGCCTATAACCTTCCCGGAAGTAACCACTCGCTTCTTTTTGCTGCCCCAATCGCTGGTAGCAATGCCCCACATTCCCGAGTGCCCGCGCGCGCAGTTGGATTGCATCGGGTGCGTCCTGGTTTAATAGGCTCTTTTCAACATCAAGAAATAATTCGAGCGCTAACTTAAGTTTCCCCTTCTCAAGTAGTCGCTTGCCATTATCGAAGATTCGCTTGCTCGCTAAAAATTCGGCCCCAACTTCGCCAGAACCAGAAACCGCAATCTTCGCACCGGTCTCTCGCGCTTGGTTAGCCAGAATGAGTTGGAGCTGTTCGAATATCTTCTCATTGAGGTTAGCATTACTGCTTAGCGTCGACAAGGGGGCCAGCGACACAACCTCGACAGGAATTGCCGGAACCAACGTTTTCCCAGAGGAAATTGCCGCACCGGCACTTGCGGCAATACTTAAGGCCTCGTTGCTCAAGCGTGCCCTCAGAGATCTATAAGGCTCGTCGGCACGATCCAGCATGGCGGCCATTGTAAGCCTAGCGTTTTCCGTTACACGCCGAGCAAATATTTCTCGATTCCCGACTGGGCTGCCATCTGGGGCCCGGATTTGGCGCAGCCGCTCTTCATAATGCTCAAAGAGCCGAGATTTTCCCATGAGTAGCTGCGAAACATCATCATTCTCGAGTACGTCTAATATATCTTTTCGACCGGCACTGGGAATGACCGCCTTCTTAATCTCGGGTGCCTCGTCAGCCAGTGCTTCCGACAATGCTTTAAAGTAGGACTCGTTTGCCACGAACAATATCAGCGAAATACGTCGGTCTGGGGAGTTCTCTCCAGACGCATTCTTAGCTTTTGCGAGTATTAACAAAGCAGAAGAAATCGCGCTGCATGTTTTGCCCGCGACCGCCACTGCCGCAGAAAGGCTCAACGTTGTTCCGGTCGGGTCACCAAAACCCAGAGCGGCAGTAACGAGAGCGATTTTTTCTACACAATCACTGACGTCCTTACTTCCAGTGAGGAAGCCTTCTGCATGGCGTCTTACTTTATTGATCACCGACATTTCCCGGATGAAGCTCTTTCCTCGGAATACCGCAACGCCCGACTGCATTAATTCATCACATATGCCCGCTCCGGTGTAACTATCGCTCGTATTGATTTTGTAACGGAATTGCCAAACCCACCAGTCTTCTCGTAAATCAACAAAAATGGAACCGCGCTTTCTCGACTCACTTACCCCCGAAATACGCGAGCTGGTTAAACGCATTGAAGACTACGCGAGCAAGGCAATCCTTGTTCAAGAAAGACCGGACAAGCCCAAGGCAGGCTGCCTTTTGAATCACCATGATGCAGTTATTTGCCTACCAACATTGAATCCGTTTCCAGTTGAGGACGTGCTCCACGAGTTGTTGCACATCGAGAGAAATTGGCCAGCAAAGGTGCCCCTGCTTTTCACCACCAATCGGCAAAGCGAATCTCTCGTTAATGTATATGCTGGCTATGATAATCAACTCGAGCATCTCGTAATCGTACCGCAGCAAATAAAATACGGGTTCGATGCAACAACACGTTGGAATGAGTGCCAGGACAAACACTGGACGGGAAAATTTTGGGAACAGTCTCCGCACCCCGCTGATAAGCGCGTTAATCTCTTGCTGAGTTACCTCGCTGTATCGATTTTGGTAACTGATGCTGACGTCAAAAATAAGGCAGAATCAGTCCTCAGGTTCTTTGGCCTTCTGGACGAAGCTCAAAAGTTCGCGGCAAAAATCAAACGAGTAATCCAAGATAAACCCCTCGTAGCATCGGCAGTAAAACGATTTTTTCCGCTCGCAGACGGCGATGTTCAATTAATTTTGTTCGACGTAAAGGTCGGAGAGGAGAGGCAAATTGCTATTCCGAAATACTGATGCCTGACGAGTCAATGTTGGCACGATCTGAAGTGGTCGGAGCATTCGTTTGTTCTCGATCGTTACCGCCTAGACCGCGTTGAGAGCGAAGCCGGCGTGTCACCGTAGAGACCCTAGTCGGAGGACCTGAGCAGCCGCAGGGCGTTGGCCACGACCAGAAGCGTCGCACCGGTGTCAGCCATGCCCGTTTCAATCACCGGTGCTCCTCGTAGGTGATGTCGATCTTGGCGGTGAAGGCCTGTTTCTGGGCGGCGCCTTGGAAGCGGATGCTGTGCGTGAGTTCGTCGTAGATCCAGCCGTTCTCCGGATCGGGCTTCACCTCCTGCCCGTCCACCAGCACGCGCAGGCTCTTTTTATAGAGCGTGGCGCCGGGTCCGACCGGATCGAGCGCGACAGGACTAAAAAAAAGGAGTCAGGTTGCAAATATTATAATCTGGCCAGCCAACTAGACGGAATCAGGCGTTGTCGTTTGTGCTCGATCGTTTCCGCCCATACCAAGCCGACGGAATCGGATTTCAAATGACTCAGCCACCTCCGCCCGGCGCGTCGCCTCCGGCCATAGCTATGGTCGGCCGCCTGCGCCGCTCCAGATCAGCGAACCCCTTGGCAGTACACTTGGTCTTTTTGCCGGCGTCGCCGTTGATATGCCGCAAAGACCGCCATTTTCTCGTTGTTCCGACCGGCCATTTCCCGCGCGCTCACACGCCGGCTCACCGTGCGATGAAATATTCAACAACGCCTTCATTTACCTGCCCGGTCCGAAAGTAAGTTGGAAAGCGAGATAGGCCTGATAGCCGGACGGCCCCTGAATGGTCGGACCGAACGAGGCCAAAATATGGCGGGTTTCGTCAACGTCCAGGATGACTCCGACATTCATTTTCGTGTCGGATGCAGCATCATCGCGCCGCGCGGTCTCGTGGAAAACCTCGGCGCCAACCGTCAAACCCGGTCGCACCTCTTTTTGGATGAGCCAGCCGGTGAACCACCAGTTGCGATTCCCCGCGCCGGGATTGATCCAATAGCCGGTCCCGCCATAGGTGGTCCACGTGCCAGATTTCTTTTGCAACCACACCGGCAAAAAAACCTGGGTGTGGCCGCTGCCCAAGCCACGGGTGCTGTCCCCGGTGGGCAGCTCGACCAAGGGGAACACGCCCACCTGCGGCCTTCCTTCGGTCTCATCGAGGAAACGGTATTTTGCGCCGAGTTCCGTATCACCGTAACCGGATTGCCGGCTCGCGCCGGACGGGGCGGCGAATGCCACCGGAGCGATCAGGTGGATCTGAAGATTGGGCCATGCTCCATAGTTCACCTCGAGGTGGGGGAGCGTCCCGCTCGCGCCGTCGCCGCCGTGCTCATATTGGGAAGCAACGTAAACCTCCCAATGCCGGTAGTCCACCGGTTCGGGATCGTCGGTCGCAAACGGGGGACCGGCCTGGGCCAGGGTGGCGGCGGCAAGGATGGCGAGGGCGGACAATGCTGTTGTTTTCATGGGCAAGGGTCTGAATTTTATCCAACCCGACGCAGCGGGCCGGCATGCCTTCGTTTGGGTTAAGGCGATCCGGCCTTTTTGGTCGCGCGTCCATCGAGCGACCATCCGCCGGCACCGACGACCAGCAAAAAGAGCAGCCCCAACAACATCGCGAAATCAGCACGACCCTCATACACGGTTTTCCAGAAACCGTCATGCACGAACATCGGTACCTTGGTTGTCGCGATGGCGGTCCCGATCACCACCAGCAGGGGCAGCGAGGCCAGCCGGGTGAAAAAACCGAACAGAATAAGGGCACCGCACACCGTCTCGAAACCGCCGACGAGCGGGCCGGGCACCTGGGGCGCGGGCAGCCCGATCCTGGCAAACCGCCCCGACCCCAATTGATCGGCGAACAGGAATTTCTGGATGCCTTCGGAAAGAAACACGGCCCCGACCATCAGACGGATCAGAAGGACCGAAGGCACTGGTGCGGACGCGCGGATTTTTTTGGCAAATGATGGCATGGCTGGGGGGAATCTTGGTGGTATGAGCCGACTGCTTTTCGACCGACAAGGGTTGTGACGTCCTGCTGCGAAGAAGAATGCAAAGACCGTGTCAACCTTGGCCGCAAATCGCGTGTGCGCCAGTGATATTTTTTGGCGCTCCCCTGTAAACCAGGACAACGCTCCCCAGGCATTACGCTACATTCTTGGATCAACCTGAACGCCATGCCGCTGGCACCAGCCAACCGGTGTGAGCCTCCATACGTTCACCCGCCCGCAAGCACTTCGCCGGCGGCCGGTGCCGGCGCGGACTCCGGCACCAGCCGGTGTACGCGGTACATCAGCAGCATCGTCAGGACCGTCGCGCCCGACACCGCGATGCCGATGCGGGGATAGTGTTCCATCCGGCCCGAGGGCGCCTGATAAACCAGCAAGCCGGCGAGGTAGGACGCCACGCCTCCCGCCATCTGCTGCAGGGAGGAACTGATAGACATGTAGGCCCCGCGGTCCTGCGGCGCGGGCACGGCGGATGTCAGCGCCCCCGCCGCCGTCATGCGCCCGGTGACACACGCGAACATCACCACGCTGACCACGATCATCTGCCACAACGGTGCGTTCTCCAGTTGGGTGTAGTAGAGGACAACCGCGATCACGATCGAGCTCGCGGCACAGAAGACAACGTATTTCCCGTACCGGTCGCTCAACCGTCCGATCATCGGGCCGAAGATGATCGAGCACACACCGGTGACCGCATAAAGAATCGGGAGCCGGTCCAGCGCGATGTGCTGGTTGTTCACCGTGAACGCGCTGGCGAACGGCATCAGCATGAAACCGCCCGTCGCCAGCAGCATCGTCGCCGCGAATCCCACCCAGTAGCGCGACGAGGTCGCGGTCTTCCACAGGTGCCGCGCGGGATGCTGGCGCCGGGTCTGCTGCAGGTGTGTATCCACCGGCGGCATGCGCAGGGCAATCACCACGCCGACCGCCAGCGCGACCCCGGCGATCATCAGGAACGGCGCATGCCAGCCGAAACGCGCCGCGAGAAAAATCCCGATCGGGAGGCCCAGCACCTGGCTCGCCCCGAACGCGGTCATGATAAATCCCATCACGCGGCCGCGCATCGTCAGGGGAAACACGTCCGCCACGATCGCATAGGCGGCCGCACCGACCACCCCGCCGAAAAAACCGGTGACGAGGCGCGCCGCCAGCAGGGTCGGATAGGTTGGCGCAAGTCCGCAAAACACCGTGCCGATCACGAAGCCCGCATAGAAGAACAATAGGAATTTCTTCCGGTCATGGCGATCGGCAAAACCCGCCGCAAGGATGCCCGCAACCGCCGCCGCGATCGCGTAGACGGAAACCACGAGCCCGAACTGCCGCGGTTCGATGGCGAGCACCGGCATCAGCAGCGCGCCCAGCGGCGAGAGCACCATGAAGTCCAGAACGATGGTGAACTGCAGGAAGGCGAGCATCGCGACCATGAAGCGCTGATCGGACGAAAAACCCGACGCCGGGGCGAGGGCGGAAGAAGCGGCAGGTGCGGTGGACATGCGGAGGCGGAGGAAGCGGTTTGGGCGAAAGGTTGCTCGGTAGGGAAACCACCGCCGGCTCCACCGCAACCCAGGATTGGAGATTTTCCCCAGCCTTGGGGACCGGGAGCCAAACAGCGGTCCCTTTGCTCGGGCATATCATACCGGTTCTCGTCTGAAGCGGCGAGCGGGTTCGGTCTTGCCGCATCCGATAGAGCCAATCGCTCGGCCGGGCGGATTGCATTGACCACGGGTCCTTTCTCAACACCAAATCCACAGGAATCTGGCGCTCATATTATACACGACAAACGGTCCGATTTCCTGGATACTGCCGGTGCATAAGCCAATCCCAACCCGCTTTGCATTCCACTTTTCACCCTGACTCAGCACACCCATGGACAAAAAAATCATCAAGAACTTCGTCATCGGCTCGGCGCTGCTGCTTTTTGCCGCAGTCATCTTCCTCGGGATTGAATCCCATGGCCGCCTCGCCGAGACCAAATTTGGCGTGATTGCCATCTTGGCGATCGCCTTGCTCCTGTTCCTCGCGGCCTTTCTGTCCAAGGAGGAAAAGCCGTCTTCGCGCTCAAGATCCGATGTGAACAAAGAGCCGCCGATCGATGTTTAACCACCGTCCTTTATTTCACACCTCACCACAATCGCTCCGCCACCCCACCATGAAACCGCTCCCCCTCAGTCTTAATCGCAACCAGGGCTTCGTGTCCTACAACACCCTCATCGGCTTTGCCGTTGCCGCCGTCCTTTTGCTCGTGGTGATCTTTTCCACCTTCAAATACCAGACCATCGAAGGCAACCAGGCAGGCGTGATGGAAACGTGGGACAAGGGCGTGCTGCCCGACGCCTATGGGCCCAAGACCTACTGGCTCAACCGCTGGACGGAAAACCTGCACGCCTACGACATGTCGGGCCAGGTGTTCGTCATCAACAGCCAGACCACCATCAAGGCCCAGCAAGGCCGGCAGATTGACGTGCTCGAGGTCAAATCCTCAGACGCGCAGCGCGTCCACTTCGACATCACGTTGCAATGGCACCGCTCCATCGAGAATCTCGCCAAGATGCACCGCCAATACCGCGACGACGTGGAGGAACGCCTGATCCGCCCCACCCTGCTCAAGGTCGTCAGCTTCCGCGCCACCATCAAGCCCGCCATCGAGCTCTATGCCGGCATGTCGCTCGTGCAGTTGCAAAAAGACATTGAGAACGAACTCAAGGACCCCAACGGCGCCCTGTATCAGGATGGTGTCCGCGTCGACAGCTTCGTGATCGACCGCACGGAATTTCCCGATGCCAAGTACGTGGAAAACATCGAGGCCCGCCAGCGCGCGCTCATCGCCCAGAGCCGTTTCGAGGCCGAGCAGAAATCCAACCAGGCCGAAGCCGACGCCGCCCGCATCAAGGCGCTGAAAGACCAGTATGAGCAGGTCGTCAAGGCGGACACGGAAGCCAAGCGGACCGTCATCAACCAGCAGGCGGAATCCGACAAGGCGACGATCCAGACGAAGGCCGACGCGCTTAACGCCGTCACGAAACAGGAGGCTGAATCAAAGAAAATCGTCCTGCAAGCCGAGGCGGACGCCAAAAAGCAGGTCGCTCTTTCTGAATCGGCCAGACAGGCCGAAATCAACCGGGCTACCGGTATCGAGGCGGTCGGCAAGGCGGAGGCCGAAGCCAACCGGCTGAAGCTGACCTCCTTCTCCGCTCCCGGCAGCGAAAACTATGTGAAGGTCGAGGTCTCCAAACAATTTGCCGCCGGCCTCAACAACATCCGTTTCTTCCCTTCGAACGCGACCTACAACACCATCGCCTCGGATTTCGACAAGGGACTCAGCCTGTTGGTGGGAGGCACCGGTGGCAGCGCGGCCACCGCCGCACCCGCCGCCAAGTAAGGACCGGTTCTTCTCTTGCGCGAACCAGCGGAAAATTTCCGCTGGTTTTTTATGCAGCGAATGCAGCTAAATCATCGTTTTCTAATGCCACGGTTCAACGGATGGTGCAGGCTGCGGCTGATTGCTGAATTTTTCGGGAACTGCTGCCGATCACACCCCATCTGATTTCTGATTGCGCATCAGCCTTGCGGTTGCCCCGGAAACCGGATACGCGGAGAAGTATCCCGCGCAGTGTTCGTCATTCCGCAAACCTGCGCCAACCACCCCGATGATCACCACCATCCTGCTCGGTCTCGTGCTCGGTGCCGGTCTGGCCGCCCTGCTCACGCTGCTCTTCGGCGTTTATTCCATCGGCCCCACCGAACGCGGCGTGCTCACGACCTTCGGCCGCGTCCAGCGCACGCCCGGCACCACCGCCGACGACCCGCAGCTCGGGGCGCTGCTCACCGACGAGGAAAAGATCCGCTACAACTATCCCAACGTGCGGGTCATTCCCCAAGGCGGACCTTACTTCAAATGGCCGTGGCAGAAACTCTACAAGGTCGACATGACCATCCAGGCGATCGACATCACCTGGGATCCGGACATCAGCCAGGACACCATCGAGGCGGTCACGAAGGACAATCTCACGGTGCAGATCTCCGGCCAGATCCGTTGGAAGCCCTGCGAGCGCAACCTCTACGCCTACCTTTTCGGCGTCGCCAATCCGGCGGCCCACGTCGTGGGCTATTTCATCTCGGTGCTGCGCGACCGCATCGCGACCTTTCACGGGGAGACCCACGACGGCGCGGTCGAGGGAGTGTCGATCAACGATCTCCGGCGAAATCTCTCCCTGATCAACAGTTTCATGGAGGAGTCCTGCCGGAAAACTTCCGCGCGCTACGGAATCAACCTCGATGCCGCGCTCATCACGAACATCGATCCGCCCAGTGACGTGGATGAGGCGCTCGCGTCCATCAACACCACGCAGAACCAGGTCGCCGCCTCCATCAGCCAGGCGAAGGCCGACGCCGACCAGAAACTCAAGATGGCGGAACAGGCCGTGCAAATCGCCCTCAACCGCGCCGAAGCCGAGGCCGCGCCCATTCTCGAACTCGGCAAGACCCTCTCGGCCATGCATGCCCAGGGCGGCAAGGCCGCGCTCGACAGCTATCTCCGCAACGCCTCGCTCCCCCTGCGCGAAAAAGCCGCGCAAACCATCTTGAAAATCTAACCCCTCCGACCATGAATTTCCTCATCTCTGTTCTCGCCGGCGTCATGGGCACGTTTTTTCTCACGTCATTGGTGAGCGCGTTCGGCCGCCTGTTCCAGCTCTGGCGGATTCTGCCGGAGCGGACCGTGCTGGTTTATACTTTTTTCGGGAAGGTCGTCGGTCAGGTCGACGAGCCCGGATTGTTTTTTCCGATCATGCATTTCGGCCCGAAGGCGCTGCTCTTCCCGTTTTTTGGCAAAACGTACACGGTCAGCACACCGATCCACCAAGCCTACCTCCGCAACCAACTGGTGAATTCCGAGGAGGGTGCGCCGATGGGCGTGGGCATCTGGTTCGAAATGTACGTGAAGGACCCGAAGGCCTTTCTCTTTCAGAACTCCGACCCGATGGGCTCGCTCAAGGCCAATGTGGCCACTGCGGTCGTGAAACAGCTTTCCAATCTCAAGCTCGATGTGCTGCTCGAAAACCGCGACGCGCTCTCCCGCAAAGTACGGGAGGAAGTTTCACCGACCTCCTCGCAATGGGGTTTTAATCTCGGCTCGACCTACATCCGCAAAGTGGCGTTCCGCGACAAAGGCATGATCGGTGAAATCCAGCGCAAAGTCGTGAACCGCCTCCGCCAGGTCACCGCCGCGATGCGGCAGGCCGGCGAAAACGAGGTCGCCATCATCCACTCCGAAGCCGACAAAAAAGCCTCGCAACGCCTCGGCCAGGCCCAGGCCGTCCGCCCGCAGGTGATCGGCCAGGCCCTCGCTGAAATCCAGCGCGAACCCGAAGTGGCCACGGCACTTTTCGCCCTGCTCGACATCCAGGCCACGCTGAAGAGCCCCGGGAAAACCGTGCTCGCCTCCGCCGGCACGGCGGGACTCTTGCTCAACAGTTAGCAGTCTGCTCGGTTTTTTTGCCCCCGCCCGGTCCATGTGGCTGGGGAAGGTCAATGTTTGATCCGCGTGCAGTTGCATCGATCCGTGGTGCCCACCAGCGCTCGGTTCAGGCTTTTTGCGGCTATCCGCAACATCGGGCGCAAGCCGTGCACAGGCAGAATATTTTCGAAGCGAGCTTCCCAAATAATGCGCAGCAAACGACGGCCGCCGATAGTAAGTTGGGCTTCGGCTCATACAGGCCAGTAGCGGGTTGGGCGTGCCGGATTGTCAATTCAGACGGAGCAACAGGCATCCACACTTTCAACCAAGGAGAAAAATCTATGAAGGTTCTCACTTCCCGATCGGCATGGCGGACCATCGGCTGCGGCTGGCTGCTGGCCGTTTTGATCGTTCCCGTCGGGGCGCAGTCGAATTACGCAACGCCCTACTACTTCACGACACTGGCCGGCATGCCCAGCATCGGCAGCATGGATGGCACCGGCTCTGCCGCGCTGTTCTATGGCCCTTCGGGTGTCGCCCGGGACAGTGCGGGCAATGTCTACGTCACGGACTGCCTGAATCACACTGTTCGAAAAATCACCCCGGCCGGCATGGTTTCCACTTTGGCGGGAAAGCCCGGCCTGTCCGGCAGCGTGGATGGCCCGGGCAATGCGGCCAGGTTCAATCGCCCCGGCGGCCTCGCGATCGACAGCACAGGAAATCTTTATGTGGCGGATACCGGCAACCACATCCTGCGAAAAATCACCCCGGCCGGCATGGTGACCATCGTGGCCGGTCTGGCTGGCAGCAGCGGTTCGGACGATGGCACGGGCAGCGCCGCGCGGTTCAATGCTCCCACGGGCGTGGCGATTGACGCCGCCGCCATCCTCTACATCACCGACACGGGCAATCACACGATCAGGAAGATGACGGCCACGGGAGCGGTCACCACTCTCGCTGGTTCGGCCGGCAGCCCGGGTTCAGCCGACGGCCCCGGCACCGCCGCACGATTCGACGCACCCGTCGGCATCGCCGTGGACCGCTCCGGCCGGGTGTACGTGGCCGATCAGACCAACAGCACCATCCGGCAAGTCACGGCTGCCGGCACGGTCAGCACTTTGGCCGGTGCGGCCGGCTACCCGAACATCGGTTCGACGGATGGCGCGGGCACCGCCGCTCGGTTTTATGCTCCGAATGGCCTGGCGGTGGATGCAGCGGGAAATATCTATGTCACGGAATCCGGCAACCAGACGGTCCGAAAAATCTCAACGGCGGGCGTGGTCTCCACCCTCGCCGGCCTGGGTGGAAACTGGATAAGCAACGAACCCGCATCCGACGGGAACGGCTACAAAGCCCCCTATTACATCAGCCCAAACTACGGCTGGGTTGACGGCAACGGCAGCGCGGCCCGATTCAATCGCCCAGGCGGCCTGACGCTGGACCCGTCCGGCAATGTCTACATCGCGGATTCCGGCAACAATGTGATCCGCAGCCTTAACGCGAGTGGTGCGGTGACAACCATTGCCGGGGTGGCGCCGGCCCAGAGCAGCGGCCACACAGATGGAACCGGCAGTGCCGCACGTTTCTCCTCCCCCGAAGGTGTGGCGGTGGACGACGCCGGCAATGTCTACGTCGCCGACATGGACAACCACACGATCCGGAAAATCACCCCGACGGGCGTGGTCACCACGCTGGCAGGTCTGGCCCGCTCTTGGGGCAGCAGCGATGGCACCGGCAGCGAGGCGCGGTTTCATAATCCCTATGGCGTCGGGGTAGACCACGCGGGAAATATTTATGCGTCGGACACGGACAACAACACGGTCCGAAAAATCACCCCGGCTGGCGTGGTGACCACCCTCGCTGGCTTGGCCGATTACGGTGGTTGGGACGACGGGGTCGGCAGTGCCGCGCGCTTCTCATCGCCCAAAGGCCTGGCGGTGGATACGGCCGGCAACATCTTCGTCCTGAATTCCTGGTTGAGCCCTTCGATCCGAAAGATCACCTCCGCAGGGCTCGTCACGACAATTTCCGCCACCGGGGGAACCTGGCTTGCAATTGATGCAGCAGGAAAATTTACCGTATCGGGCTTGTCCAACTACACAATCCAGCGGATCGAAACTGACGGCACGGCCACTCTCTTGGCCGGAATGGACGGCGGTTTAGGCACGACTGATGGCACGGGCAGCGCCGCGCGATTCTTTTTCACGAACGGCGTGGCCGCGGATGCGACCGGCAATGTCTACGTCGCCGACGCAGGAACGAACTCGACCGTGGATGACAGGGCCAATGTCTATGTGTCCAACTCCGGCACGATCCGGAAGATCACCCCGGCCGGAGTTGTCACCACGATCGCCGGCCTGGCTGCAGCGGCCGGCAGCGCCGACGGCACCGGCAGCGAAGCACGATTCAGTTGGCCCAGCGGGGCGGCGATGGATGCAGCGGGAAATCTGTACGTGGCCGATGCCGTGAACAACACGATCCGCAAAGGCCAGCTAGCCGGGCCGGCGACAATCACCCTGCAGCCCCAAAGCCAAACGGTGGTTGCAGGGAGCAACGTGCAACTCTCCGTGAGCGCAGGCGGTGTCCCTGCGCCAGCCTACCAATGGTATGTCAACGGCAGTGCGTTCAGCGGAGCGACCAGCAGCACGCTCAGTTTCACCAACGCTCGCACCACCGACGCCGGCGACTACACCGTCGTTGTCGCAAATGAATTCGGCAGCGTCACCAGCGCGAAGGCCACGCTGACCGTTTCAGCAGCCCCGGTCACTCCACCCGAAGCTCCGACATCCGGCGGGGGCGGCGCCATCGAGCCGTGGTTGGCCCTGGGTGTGGCCGGGCTTGCCCTGCTCTCTTTTCGCCGCCGTTTGCTTCCCGGAACCCGTGGCCGCTTTTGGTAAATGATCCCGCCCTTTATCCGCTATTCCAATGGCAAGGCCGGAAATCTGAAACTGAACGCCGTGACCATCGGTGTGGGGTTCACCTGGCGCTGAACCGGTCCCATGCCGTTGCGCCGACTGCCGCATCCACTTCGGCCGGTCAGACAAGTCCATTGTCAGGAAGGGTAACGCCTTGAGCGCGTGCCAGGATCAAGGAAATTGTCTTTTTCTTATCCCCACCTGCCGCTACAGATGATACTCGCAATTTGTGAGCGCCTCCACCCCACCCAACGAAAGCTATCATTCCCAGCACTCGCCGTTCGGCGCGTTCGCCAGCTTTTCCATCGGACTGGTCGACAATCCGGGTGGGTTCGGCCAGTCGCTCCGCCACGCTGCCCGGCAAAATGTGTACATCGGCTACCGGACCGCCACTCACGCCGAGTGGCAGTTGCTGCCTTTTCTCACTCCGCCGAAATCCAAGGAATCCGCCTTCACCACCAACGCCGGCGTCGTTCAGCCGCCCCGGGGCTTTTATTCCCTGCGCCCCTCCGACTACGAGCGCACCCTCGGCTGGGCGAGCGATACGTGGCGCGCCGACGAGTCACGCTTCGGCTTCTCGCTGCTTTCGCCGTTCGCCAAAGTGCCCGATCCGGCCAAACTGAACAAAGCCGGCGCGAGACTTTTCCTCGCCCCGCAAATCTCCGGCTGGATCGAATATGACAACCGCTCCGGCTCCGCACCCGTTCAACTGATCTTTGGCGTCGGCGACGCCGACAACACGCTCCGCCCGCTCTCGGACCCAAACGGGAAACTGTCCGGTTTCGCCAGCGGCACCGCCTTTGGCTACGCCACCAAACCCGCGCGCGGCATCGAACTGCGCCAGGGATTTGATATCCTGAATCCGAAATTCCGCGATTACCGCGGCCTCCATGTCATCGCCGGCGAGACGGCGCTGGTCTTCACCGTGCCCGCCGGCCAGCGCAAACGTTTCCCGCTGGCCCTCGGTTTCTTCGCCGGTGGCCCGGTCGCCACCGGCCTGGACGCAACTTTTTTCTACACGCGCAGTTTCCGCGATCTTGAGGATGTGTTGGTACACGGCCTCACCCAGCACGGCCGTTACACAAAAATCGCCGCCCAACGCGACCGCGAGCTGGCGGGCAGCCGGCTCGACGCCGACCAGAAATTCCTCATCGCCCAGGCCACCCGCAGTTATCTCGGCAGCACGCAGCTCCTCCTGCACAAGGGCAAGCCGCTCTGGGTCGTCAACGAAGGCGAATACCGGATGATGAACACTTTTGATCTGACGGTGGATCACCTGTTCTTCGAACTCGCGTGGCAACCTTGGGCGGTGCGCAACACCCTCGATCTCTTTGCGCGCCGCCATTCCTACACGGATCAGCTCGGCATTTCGTTCACGCACGACATGGGTGTGAACAATTTCTTCTCGCCCGCCGGCCACTCCGGTTACGAGTGCGACGGTCTGCATGGCTGTTTCAGCCACATGACGATGGAACAACTGCTCAACTGGGTGCTCTGTGCCGTCACGTACGCCGAACATGCCGGCGACCACTCCTGGCTCCGTTCCAAGAAAAAAATCCTGCTCGCCTGCGCCGAGAGCCTGCACCGCCGCGACGATCCCGATCCCAAGAAACGCGACGGCCTGCTCAAACACGACTCGAACCGCTGCAAGCAGGGTTCGGAGATCACCACCTATGACAGCCTCGACGTCAGCCTCGGCCAGGCCCGCAACAATCTTTACCTCGGCGTCAAGACGCTCGCCGCCTGGGTTCTCCTCGAACAGGCGTTTGTCCATCTCGGCCTGTCCAAATCCGCCGCCGATGCCCGGGCCACCGCCGATCTGCTGGCCCATACGCTGACGACGAAGTTCGAAACCGACACCGGTTTCTTCCCCGCCGTCTTCGAACAGGGCAACCGCTCGCGCATTCTGCCCGCAATCGAGGGTTTCGTTTATCCGCTCTTCCTCGGTTACGCCGAGGCAATTGATCCCGCCGGACGCTTCGGCCCACTCTTCACCCGACTGAATCAACACATCAGGCAGGCGCTGCAACCCGGCGTGTGCCTTGATGCCAAGTCGGGCGGCTGGAAAATGAGCAGCGCAAGCCACAACACCTGGTTCAGCAAAATCGCCCTCGCCCAACACGTGATCCGCCGGCTCTTCCCTGAAGCGATGACCGAAGCCGCCCGCGCCGGCGACCGCGTGCATGCCGACTGGCAGCGCCAGCCCGGCTGCGGCACGGATGCGATGTGCGACCAGATTTGGAGCGACACCGGCATCGCCTGCGGCAGCCGCTATTATCCCCGTGGTGTCACCGCCTTCCTCTGGCTGAGCGAATAGTGGCCGTTTCGCAGCGCCGCCTGCTTTTTACCCCCCAGCTCCCCATTTCCCGTACGCACCATGAGTCACGTTTCCCAACGGCTGTCCTTCCGCGAGAAAGCCGGCTACTGCCTCGGCGACGCCGCGACCAATTTTTTCTTTCAGGCGATGATGACGTATCAGGGGGCGTTCTATACGGACGTCATGGGCCTGTCATCGTCGGCCGCCGCGGTGCTTTTTCTGGTTGTTCGCTTCTGGGACGCCGCCTTCGATCCGATCGTCGGCACCCTGGCGGACCGCACTGACACGCGCTGGGGGAAATTTCGCCCGTGGGTTCTCTGGTCGGCCGTGCCCTTTGGCGCCATTCTCTGGCTCTCCTACACGGTCCCGGATTTCGGAGCCACCGGCAAACTCATCTACACCTACGTCACCTACACGGCGATGATGATGATTTACTCGATCAACAACACCCCGTATTCGGCCTTGAACGGCGTGATGACCGGCGACGTCACCGAGCGCACCAGCCTGGCCACATACCGTTTCGTGGCGGCCATGGGCGCCACGCTGGTGGTCCAGGGCCTCACGCTGCCGCTGGTCAGCAAGTTTGGCATGGGCAACGCCGCCAAGGGCTGGTCCACCACCTTTGCCATCTTCGGCGGTATCGCGGTTGTTTTCTACCTGATCGCGTTTCTCAGCACCCGTGAACGCTTGCAACCCGATCCGAAACAAAAGACCTCGATCAGGCAGGACATCGTCGATGTCTTCACCTGCCGGCCATGGGTGATGATGTTCCTGATCACGCTCGTGATTTTCATCACACTGGCGATGCGCGGCACCGCAATGTATTATTACTTCACCTATTTCGTCAACCGGGCCGCGCTGCTCGACTTCGTGCAGGGCTTTGGCATGAGCACGATCTCGCCCGACGACACCGGTGTCTGGCACACGATTTTGCGGTGGTTCGGGTTCAGCCTCGCGACCGACGGTTCCAATGTCACCGGCGTCGGCCTCAGTCTTTTCAACATCTGCGGCAATATCGTGACCATCATCGGCGTGCTTTGCTCCGGACCGCTCTCCGCGCGCTTCGGAAAAAAAGCGGTCTTTGGCACGGGGCTTTTCTTCACCACCATTGTCACCGCCGCCATTTTCCTGCTGCCGGCAACTTCCGTGAAATCCCTCTTTATCCTCAGCATGCTCTGGCCCGCCGCCTACGGCCCGACCATTCCGCTGCTCTGGGCGATGATCGCCGACGTGGCGGATTTCTCCGAATGGCAGAACAACCGCCGGGCCACCGGCTTCGTCTATGCCGGCATAGTTTTCGCCTTGAAGGCGGGTCTGGGTATTGGCGGCGCCCTCGCGAACCAAATCACCGGCGCCTTCGGCTATGTGGCCAATGTCGCCCAGTCGGCGGCGTCCCTCCAGGGCATCCGGCTCACCGCCACACTCTTCCCGGCCCTGTCGTTCGCCACCGGCGTATTGCTGATTCTGGCCTACCCGATCACGAAGGAACTCAATCTGCGCATCGGTGACGAACTCGCCGAACGACGCAAGCAATTTGGAAAAACCTGAGCCACCATGACCGCGGTTAAACGCCTTTTTCCGGAGCCGCTTAGCGTCGCGATTTTATCAAACCATCGCCGGCCCGCTGGCGGTGGTACACGGGCCCTTCAACTCCCGCTGCCGGTTTCTTGCAAAATTTATTTCACGACAAGCTCGCCCCGCATTCCCACCTGGCAATGGGCCGGAAACGAGCAGAGAAACATATAGCGGCCCGATTCGCTGGGCACGGTGAAAGTGGTTTCAGCGGAATGATGAGCCCCGATAAGAGGAATGCTGGCAATGACCGCGCCGCCGAGCGCCTTGGGCTGAAAGTCTAGATCCTTGGCCAGAACCGCCGCGGCGGCGTAGGCAGCGACGTCCTGCCCCGATTTCAGGAGAACCCAATTGTGCCCCATTACTTCCTTCGGGAACGTACCCTCATTCTTGAGTTGGACGGTTATTTTTTCGCCGGCATGGGCGTCAATCCGGGTCACACTGAATTTCATGTTGTCGTTTACCGTGATGACGACGGTCCTGACGGCGTCTTCCGAAGCCGCCGCGTACGCTGATGCGATCAGGCCGATGACTGTGAACAGCAGGGAGGGAATAATTTTTGTTTTCATGGGTAAATTTTTAAAAGTTGGACGACATCGCCAGAAGTTGGACACGTCGTCAGAATACTATCCAAGCTTCGAGATACGTGGTATTGTTGTCGCGGGCATTGCGGCCGGAGCCGTCATAATTGGTCCGGGCGCCGTTGAACTTGTTGTAGAGCGTGTATTGCA
>CAZIQP010000052.1:21512-23523 GCA_964541315.1 uncultured Opitutaceae bacterium | reverse complement strand
CCTCCATCATCGGCGTCATCTCCCAGACGTTGTGCAAAAAGAACGGCGGCGGCCGCATCGCGGCCTACGAGATCATGGTCAACACCTCGTCGATCGCCGCGTTGATCCGCGACAACAAGACTTTCCGTATCACCTCGGACATCCAGACGGGCGCCCACCTCGGCATGATCACCCTCGACACGCATCTGCTGAGCCTCGTCAACACTGAGCTCATCGACCCGGACGAGGCGGTGGAAAAAGCGCAGGATACCGAGGGCATGCGCGCCAAGCTCACCAGCCTTGGCTTCAAGCTCCGCACCGTTTGACGACCCCTGGCGCGGATGTTCGACGGACATGATCAGACCGTGTTTGATCTCCTCGCCGAACGCCGCGTGGTTGACCACGCCCAGCTCGAGCTGGCCCGGGCCGAGCATTGGGCCACGGGCAAGGCCTTCGCCTCCGTCCTGCTCGATCTCGGACTGATTGATAAACCCGCCTTGCTGCACGCCGTGGCGGAACATCTGGGCGCGGTTTACGTCAACTCGGTTCCGGCGAGTTTGCCGGGCCCCGCCCTGGCTCTGGTGGACGGAAATCTGGCCCGCTCGTATGGTGTCGCACCGTTGCAAGCCGACACGGCGACCATCGCCTTGCTGGCGGTTGATCCTTTTAATGTCCAGCTCACCGGTGATCTCGCCTTCGTGCTGGAACGCGAGGTCCGGCTCACGGTGGCCGACCCTGAGCAGGTTTCCGCCCTGATCCGCCAGCATTATGGCGAGGAGGAAAACTCGCTCGCGGAGCTGGTGCGCGAACTCGGTTCTGCCGCCACCACGATCGCGGATCCCGATGCGATCGCCGACGCCGATCTGGAGCAACTGGCGGGACAGACGCCGATCATCCGCTTTGTAAATCTCGTGCTGTTCCAGGCGATCAAGGATCGGGCGTCCGACATCCATTTCGAATCCTTCGAACTCGAATTCAAAATCCGCTGCCGCGTCGATGGAGCCCTGCGCGAACTCGCGCCGCCGCCCAAGACGCTCGCGCTGCCGATCATTTCGCGGCTCAAGGTGCTCGCTCATCTCAATATCGCCGAACGCCGGCTGCCGCAGGACGGACGGATCAAGCTGACCGTTGCCGGACGCGCGGTTGATCTGCGCGTTTCCACACTGCCCACCCAGTTTGGCGAAAGCGTGGTGCTGCGCGTGCTGGATCAATCCGCGCTCCAGCTTGAACTCGGCCAACTGGGTCTGCCTGCCGCGATCGAGACCGGCCTGCGGGCCACGCTCGGGAGACCGCACGGCATGATTATCGTCACCGGGCCGACCGGCTCGGGCAAAACGACGACGCTCTACAGTTGCCTCAAGCTCCTGCATTCTCCCGGCGTCAAAATTCTGACCGTGGAGGATCCGGTCGAATACGAGATTGATGGCATCATGCAGGTGCCGGTCAGTCATGCCGCCGGGTTGACCTTCGCCCGTGCGCTGCGGTCGTTTCTCCGCCAGGATCCGGATATCGTCATGGTCGGTGAAATGCGCGATCTGGAGACGGCGCAGATTGCCGTTCAGGCGTCGCTCACCGGTCATCTCGTGCTCAGCACCCTGCATACCAACGACGCTCCCGGTGCCGTCACGCGCTTGCTCGATCTGGGCATCGAACCGTTTCTGCTCGCCTCGACGTTGGAGGCTGTGGTGGCGCAGCGTTTGCTCCGACGGATTTGTTTAGAGTGCAAAATCGTCCGGGCTCCCTCGGAAAATGCCCTGCGCCAACTCGGGCTCGTTCCCGGGCGGCTTGGCGACCGGACCTGTTATGCCGGCCGAGGCTGTCCGGCCTGTCATCACACCGGGTATCGCGGACGCCTGGGAATTTTTGAGTTTCTGCCTGTCAACGATGCGTTGCGCGAGCTGATCGTCGCCGGCGCTTCCTTGCAGCAATTGCGGGAAAAAGCCGCTGCGCTCGGCATGACCACGCTCAGAGACGCCGGAATTTGCGCGATGTTCGCCGGAGAAACCACGTTCGAGGAAGTGATCCGGTATAC
>CAZIQP010000052.1:0-21412 GCA_964541315.1 uncultured Opitutaceae bacterium | reverse complement strand
GAATTTGCGCGATGTTCGCCGGAGAAACCACGTTCGAGGAAGTGATCCGGTATACGTGATAAGAGTGGGCGGGACCGCCGTAAGGACTCGTCGCGGTCCGT
This sequence comes from uncultured Opitutaceae bacterium, assembly GCA_964541315.1. Taxonomy (GTDB): domain Bacteria; phylum Verrucomicrobiota; class Verrucomicrobiia; order Opitutales; family Opitutaceae; genus Didemnitutus. The sequence continues at coordinate 21,311 of CAZIQP010000052.1, read as the reverse complement.
CCCTACCGGCGCTGCCGCGCCAAAGATCAACGCGCTGGGTGATGGGCGCTCGTTCGTTCTGAAGCTTGCGCCGGGTACATTTTCTGGTAGCCACATTTTCCCATGCCCCGCTTTTCCTACACCGCGATTGATCAGGGCGGAAAGGAACTGAACGGATTTCACGCCGCCACGACGTTGGAAGAGGCTGCCGCCGAATTGAAGGCGAAGGGGCTTTTCCCCACCGAGATCAGCGAAGATCACAGTTCGACGGGGGCTGCTGCTTTGCTCGGGAAAACGGTCACGGCGGTTTCCGGTATGGCAGGAAGGCAGCGACCATCCTATGCGTTGCGGCTGCCGTTTTTCCGACCCGTCAAGCCGCGGGAACTCATGCTGTTCACACGCCAGCTTGCGACCTTGCTGCGGGCCGGCATGCCGTTGCTGCGCGGGCTTGAGACTTTGTCCCGGCATGAACGCAACGCCGCCTTTCGTGCGATGATTGAGGCGCTGGCCGCCCACATCCGTTCCGGCGGCACGCTCTCTGAGGGGCTGGCGCGACACCCGCGCGTGTTCGACCGCCTTTACCTCAGTATGATCAAGGCGGGGGAGGCCGGCGGCATGCTGGACGCGGTGCTGGACCGGCAGGCGCGCTTTCTGGAAAAAAGCCGGCAGCTCCGCGGCAAGGTGAAAGCGGCGATGGTTTACCCGCTGGTCGTGCTGACCGTGGCGCTCACCATTCTCACGGGTCTCCTCGTGTTCGTGGTGCCGCAGTTCAAAAAAATCTTCGCCGATCTGCTCAAAGGCGCGCCTTTGCCTTCGCTCACGCAGGCTGTACTCGGCGCCAGCGATCTTGTCCGGGCGCATTATCCTGTTGTCATCGCGGGACTCGTCGCCGCGTGGTTTGTCTTCAAACTTTTCCGACGCAGCCCGGGTGGGGGCCGGGTGATCGATGGTCTGCTCGTGCGGCTGCCGCTCTTTGGCGATCTCATCTTGAAATCCCTGGTGGCCCGCTTCAGCCGGACGCTGGGCACGCTGCTGTCGAGCGGAGTGGCGATTTTGCCGTCGCTGCTCATCACGCGCGACACCTGCGGCAACGCCCGCGTGGCCGGGGCCATCGGCTTTGTTCATGACCGGGTGAAGGCCGGCGAACCGGTCGCGCGGACGCTGGAGAGCACACAGGTGTTGCCGCCGATGGTGACGAGCATGATCGATGTCGGCGAACACACGGGACAACTGCCCGCCATGCTCGGGAAAATCGCCGATCTCTACGACGACGAGGTGGACAACGCCGTGGCCGGGCTGAGTTCGCTGATCGAGCCCGTGCTTATTTTGCTGTTGGCCGGCGTGGTCGGCACCATCGTGATAGCCCTGTTTCTGCCGATCGTCCGCATCGTGCAGTTGCTTACCTAAATGGCACAAAGATTGGTTTGATACGGTCAGGTTAGCCTGCTGCCGTACCCAGTCCTTTTTTCGAAGATGAAATTTTCCCGCACCAACTCCGATATCTATATTCCCGCCGGGCGGCTTTTGCCCGCCGAGGCGCTGCAACGCGTCACCCACCTTTGTGTGGGGGCCCATCAGGACGATATCGAGATCATGGCGCACGCGGGCATCGCCGACTGCCTTGATCAGCCTAAGAAATCTTTCGGCGGCGTGGTCGTGACAGATGGGGCCGGCTCCGCCCGGACCGGTGAATTTGCCAACATGACGGACGGTTTGATGCAGGCCGTCCGGCGTCGCGAGCAGCGGCAGGCCGCCGATCTTGGGCGTTACCGCATTCAGATTCAGCTCGGGCATCCCAGCGCGGATGTGAAGCAGCCGGGACATCCCGGAGTCGCGGAAGATTTGCAGACCATCTTCTATGTCTGCCGCCCCGAGGTGCTCTACATCCACAATCCTGCGGACAAACACGACACGCATGTCGCCCTCGCATTGCGCTGCATCGAGGCCCTGCGCTCGTTGCCGCCGGAGAAACGTCCGCAGCATGTCCTCGGCTGTGAAGTCTGGCGCGATCTCGACTGGCTGGTGGACACCGACAAAGTCGCGCTCGATTCCGGTCGTCAGCCGGATCTCGCGGGCAAAATGTTGCAGGTCTTCGCCTCCCAGATCAGCGGTGGCAAACGCTACGATCTCGCCACGCTCGGCCGCCGTTCCGCCAACGCGACCTTCAGCGACTCCCATGAGGTCGACAAGATGCAAGGCATCACCTGGGCGATGGATCTCACCCCGCTCGTGCAAAATCCCTCGCTGAGCATCGCCGATTTCACCCTCGCCCACGTCGACCGCCTGCGCGACGACGTCGCCAAACGACTGGGCAAGCTGACGGGTGCAACTCAGGCTCGGCTCGTTTGAGACTTCCGTCAGTCCCGCAACAGGCAATGAATGAGTCTCCATCGAGAAATCAGGAGATTTCTGCAAAGCGTTTTGAATGGAGTGTGCGTGCGCTTTATCAGCCTGCCCATGTTCAATCGCAGTTGTTTCCTCATTTTGTGTGCGTAGCGGAAGAGCTTGCTCTTGAGTTTGACGAATGGCGCCGGAGATTTTTTTTGCGCCGGAGCGAGCGAAAGACTGACATCCGAATGGCGCTAAGTTAAGACCGGTTTTCGTTGGAGTTTTCGCTTGGAAAAGCACGATTGCGGCGTGAGGGCTGCTGGAGTTTTCGGCATGAAAAACCTCACGATGGATCTGCCGGGATTCTCGCATCGGTTGGGCGGTCGCCGGGCGCCGCCAGCGGCAAATAATATGATTGGTCACTCTGAGGCCCTTGATGGCTTGGCCGCGTTGGTGTGGCCGGCCGGTAAAGGCGCTTGCTGGCACCCGCATCTCGATGCCTGACACCGAGGGGAAGCGGACCCGCTGGCCCCATGCAGGCAGCCAAAACCCCAGGAGTGAGTTTCCCACCGCGCCAATGGTCGGTTTGTTCTGCTAGGCCCGTTCGGCGGCATTTCGTGCCAGGCTTTCAAGCTTTCTCAATTGGGCCGGTGTGGGCATGACAGAGATGGATTGGTTTCAGAAAATATCCCGAAGGGCGGTGCGGTGTCACGCCGCGATCGCTCTCCTCCCGGCCATCAATCCGGCTGCCCCGGATGGTTTCACGCATCAAGCGATCGCCACAGATACCAGCTCGCCACACTGCGGTAGGGCTGCCAGCAACGGGCATGTTTTAAAAGGGTGGCTGGCGTTGGATCGGCGCGTTTGCGGTAGAGTTTTTTGAACGCGAGCCGGATCGCAAAATCCCCTGTGGGCATCACGTCGGGCCGGCCGAGATGGAAGATCAGGAGCATGTGCACCGTCCACGGACCGATGCCGCGTACGGCGGTCAGACGGGCGACCAATTCTTCATCGGCGAGCTTTTTGGCTTCGCGCCAATCAGGGACGGAGCCGGCCTGACACTTGGCCGCGAGGTCGCGCGCAGCGCCCAGTTTTGCCCGCGACATCCCGGCAGCCCGCAGCGCCTCGTCACTCGCGGCCAGGCATGCGGCCGGGGTTGGCCCGCCATGCGTTTCGAGTACGGCATGGACCCGTTTGAGAATGGTGGCGGCGGCTTTGCCGTGCAACTGCTGGTAAACGATCGAGCGCAGCAGCGCCGAGAAAAGATTGTTCGTCCGGGGTGGTTGCAGGCTGAAGGGACCGGTCCTTTCAATCAATGCGCCCAAGATGGGGTCTTGCGCCCTGAGATGGGTGAGAGCGGCATCGGGGTTGAATTGAAGACCGGACTTCATTGGTGTGTACAAGGCGCAGGGTTTTGCCGCCGGGTCAGGGACGGCTATTCGGAAATTAATTCCGCGCCTTCAAGGACCAGCAGCCGGGTCTTGGTGCGGATTCCGCCCGGTGCCGAATACCCCGTCATCTTGCCCCTGGCCGAAACCACCCGGTGGCAGGGCACGATCAGGGGCCAGGGATTTTTCGCCATGGCCACGCCGATGGCGCGGGCCGACCTTGCGTCGAGTCCGATCAGTCGGGCGAGTTCACCATAACTTTTCTTATCCCCGGGCTTGATCCCACGCATCTGCTGATAGACGGCTTGCTGGAAATCGCTGACCAGAGACCAGTCAAGCGGTACGGTGGAAAAATCCTGCGGATGCCCTGCGAGATGGTGTTGCACCCTTTCAATCAACCGCCGGACCCAGTGCGGACGGGCGGTGCCGGTCGTTTTGTTGCGGCTGCGGAGGGCGAGTTTAATTTCGGTCTCTGCCGGATTTTTTCCGGGCAACTGAAAACCGGTGAGCCCGGCTTCGTTCCACGCCAGACCGCAAGTGCCGATGTCGGTGGGGAAAAATGTGAGGGCCATGGGGCGGAAATTGAATGCCGGCCAGGATTTTTCAATCGGCGGCTGAAAGGGAAAGGCATCGCCGCAGCACCGAAGAGCCCGGCTTCTATTTTGCCGGTTTCACCTGCTCGACGGTGTAGCCGCGCTGGCGCAATTGCGCCAGCACTCCTTCCGGCCCGGCCAGATGGGCGATTCCCACGAGGACAAACTTGGACTTGGAGGTCTGGAACAAGGCCTCGATTTTAGGCAGCCAATTCGCGCTGCGTTGTGCGATCAGATTGCGGAAAAGCACGGGATGATCCTGGCGAAGATTCTTCAACATCAGTTCATCGATCTTGGCGAGGTCGCCTTCTCTCCAGGCCTTGATCACCGCTTCGTGCTTGCCCGGCAGGTCGGCGATTTCCTGGAGGGAATAATCGATCAGTTCGCTTTCCCTGCCGGCGCCCTGATTGGTCAGATATTCAATGTGCTGATCCAATGTATCCAGACCGGCGACGACTTTCTCCGTCCCAAGGGTCCTTTGAAAAAAATAGGTGTCCATGGTCTTCTGCGTCACCCCCTGCTTTTGCATTTCCACGGAAGTCAGCATCGCCCGGCACCGCCAGGCCCGGACCTTGTTCATGTTTTCCTCCGGAATGCCCACCGTGCTGCAAAATTCCTGGATGCTGCGCCAGCTTTGGGGACTGAGAATTTTGTCCAAAGTGCTCCCGTCGGTCGACAGGGAACGGTTGGTGATGTTTTGCTGCGTTTCGGTTGATTGCAGAAGAAAAATATCCGTCTCGAAATAAATCTGGGGAGAAGCGGCGAAGGCCAGGTCGAATTCCTTGGGCAACGGATAATCACCGGCGCGCAGCACCGGGCAGGTTCCACCGAGATACACGCTGCGACGATCCTTCGTGATTTTCCAGACGGAGGACTGGGCGGATAGCGTGGTGGCGGCGATCAGCAATCCGAGGAGGATGAAAAACGATTTGGCATTCATGAACAGCGGAGGAAGGTCTGAATATTACGTTTTTGCGTAATGCAGTGAGGCTTTGTCACTAGCTTTGTTAGAGTTGTTTTCCTTTAACGCGACGGTATTTTTTGCAACCGCATTCGGGTGAATGGATTTTATTAAAGCATTTACCCAGTGATCTGGTCTTGCGCGGCCTTGCCGTCCGATGAGCGCAATTCGTGACGATCTCCCGGACTGGGCATGCCAAAGCTTGGCAACAGGGCGAAACTCCTTCTTGTTGGCCAAAACCCACATGTCGAAAAATCGTTTCTACAACGCCTATGATCTGGAGGTTTGGGGCAGTGCGCGAAAGCCGGATTACCGCAGTCCCTTCCAGATCGACCGTGACCGCATCATCCACGCGCATTCCTTCCGCAAACTGCAGTCAAAGACCCAGGTGTTTCTGAGCGGCGAATACGACTTCTACCGTACCCGGCTCACCCACTCGATGGAAGTCGCGCAGATCGGCCGCTCCATCTGCCATTATCTGCTGAGCCGCGGCGCGCCCCTCAGCGAGGATTTCTTCATCGATGAAGCGCTTGTGGAAGCCAGTTGCCTGGCGCACGACATGGGTCATCCGCCTTTCGGCCACTCGGGCGAGCGTACCTTGCAGGAGCAGATGAAGCGGCGCGGCGGATTCGAGGGCAATGCGCAGACACTGCACCTTCTCTGCGAGACGATGTACCAGAACGAATCCGGCGTGCGCGGCATCCAGCCGACCCGCGCGTTGCTCGACGGGGTGCTGAAATACAAAAAGCTCTACACCGAGTTCGCCACCCCGCCGGTCCGCCACTTCATCTACGCGGGGCAGGAACCGGTGCGCGACTGGGTGTTCGGCGGAGCGGCCATTCCCGGCCCGCTGCTACGGGGCAACGCGCTCAACGATTTCAAGAGTGTCGAGTGCCAGATCATGGATTGGGCCGACGATGCCGCGTATTCGCTCAACGACATTGTCGACGGGGTGCGGGCGGGTTTTCTCACCATCGAGCGCGTGGAGAGCTGGGCCTCAGCGCAGACGATCAGCACGGAGGAGCGGCAGCACATGGATTCGCTCTTCGAGGCGATCCGCGGCGATCGCCTGGAAAATGCCTTCGCCAAAAAGATCGGCGCTTTCATCCAGGCCTGCCGGTTGCAGGAACGGGACAATTTCATGGCCGGAAAAACCAACCGCTACAAATACGAGCTGGTGGTCGAGGCCGGAGCGCTGGGCGAGGCGGCGTTTTTCAAAAAAATGGCCAACGACATCATCTTCGAAAGTCCCCAGCTCGCGCAGCTCGAATACAAGGCGCGGGTCATCATTCTGGCCCTCTACAATGCCATTTGGGACAACTATGCCGAGCGGAACGAGCGCGTGATCCGGATTCTGCCCGCGAATGTCAGCCGGCTGATCGAAGCCGAGAAAACCCAGGATGGAAAGGCCCGCCGCATTTGCGATTTCCTTTCCGGCCAGACCGACGGCATGATCGTCCGCACCTACCGCCGCCTCTTCGACGCCGAGTTCGGCAGCTTCCGGGATCTGAGCTGATATCAGAGGATTAATTCCCAGTGGCCGACATCGATCCACCGCCCGAACTTCCAGCCGACTGTTCCGAACTGGGCCACTTTCTGGAAACCGAGTTTTTCGTGGAGCGCGACGCTGGCAATGTTGGGCCGGGCAACACCGTGGGCAACGGGAGGCGGCCGTTGGTGACGGTTTTTGAGAACCGGACAAGACTGTTTCGACCGGAGCAAAAAGGCTCCGGGCGGATGGCCTTCCTGATATTGCCGCGCGCCCTTGGCGTGATCCATCAAGTCGTGGCGGCGAGCAAAGATCACCCACATGCGATCAGAGAGGTGGTCCGTCAGTTGAGCAGGGCTGACGAGCATAAAAGCACCGGTGTTATACAACGATTTTTCAGGAGGCTGGCAGTTGCACGATGATCGTGTGGCCGTCGACCTTCACCTTGTCGCCGACCGCGAGTTTTTTTCGCTTTTGGGTTTCGATCGCGCCATTGAGCAGCACGCGGCCTTGGGCGATCAGGGTTTTGGCCTCGCCACCGCTGTCGGTCAGCCCGCCGAACTTGATGAACTGGCAGAGTTCGATCGGCACTTCGCGGACGACAACCTGGCGTGGAGTGGAGGAATTGGTGGCCTGGACAGGCAAAGGGATTCTTTTCATGGTGTCGGTATTAGGCGTCGAGTGAAACGAGTCGATCCTCAGTTTTTGCGATCCGGCGCCGCCATCAGCCGGATGCCGTCCGGGTCGATGAAGATGCGGCGTTCGCGGAAGAGGGAACCGATGCCCTGCTTGAAGGCTTTCTTGCTCACGCCAAAGGCCTCGCGGATTTCCTCGGGCAGGCTGTTGTCGTGGTACGGCAGATGGCCGCCGGCGGCGGTGAGCTTTTCGATGATGGTATCCGCCACGGAGGCGATCCGACGGTAGCCGGCGCGACCGAGGGCGAGATCGATTTTTCCGTCGGGACGGATCGAACGGACGTAGCCTTCCACCAACTGGCCGATGCTGAGCGAACCCTGCACCTCGGTGTGATAAACAAGGCCGCGATGGGCATCGTTGATGATCATGTTGTAGCCGAGCGGACTGCGGCTCGCGACCATCAGCTTGAGGGATTCGCCCTCGTGGTAGTGTGGCGGAGTGAGGTCGATGTGGCGATTGAGCCGGGCACTGGCGATGAGGCGGTCTGATTTGTCGTCGATGATGACTTTCACCACCACGCGATCGCCCACGTTCAGCGGACCGGTGGTTTCGCGAATCGGGAGCAAAAGATCTTTGTCCAAGCCCCAGTCCAGGAAAAGGCCGATGCGGGGATTAATGCCGGCGACACGGAGATACGCGCATTCGCCCACGACGGCCAGGGGTTTTTCGGTGGTCGCGACGAGACGATCCTCAGAATCGCGATAGACAAAGACTTCGACTTTATCGCCGGGATTGGCTCCGGGCGGGTTATATTTTCCGGGCAGGAGGATTTCGCCGTGCCGGCCGCCGTCGAGATAAAATCCCGGAGGAGCGGAGCGGACGATGGTGAGAAGGCTGCGTTGGCCAAGAAGAGACATGAAGGGGCAGGATACCGTGGGCGGATGCGTTTGGGGAGTTAAATCGCCAATCAGGGGAGCATTCAGACGGTAGGACGCTGGAAAGCCCGAATGTCCGGAAGAATGCCCTCGACGCATTCGGCAGGCCGCTTTGTCTGGGGACGTGTCGCCATCACTTACTCTGCAACCGATCGGATACATCCGCACGCAAAAGCAGGTGAAGTTTCACGCCCGGCACCAGCCGGTGGAGAGCGAGACGGAATACAACGTGCTCGAGCTGTTGCCGGATTGCCGGTACGAGGAGGCGCTGCAGGATCTGGCGGGATTTTCACGGGTGTGGCTGCTGTGGTGGTTTCATCGCAACACGGAATGGCGGCCGAAGGTGTTGCCACCGCGCGGGCCGTCGAAACGGCGGGGAGTGTTTGCAACACGTTCGCCGCATCGGCCGAATCCTCTCGGTCTGACTCCGGTGCAATTGATCCGGGTGGAGGGCCGTCAATTGATCTTGGGTTCCTGTGATCTGGTCGATGGCACGCCGGTCTTCGACATCAAGCCCTACATCCCCGCTTACGACATTTTCGAGGGAGAAAAAGCGGGCTGGATTGCAGAGGTGGATGAGTCGCTCCGCCAGCCCCCGCCGTTCACCGTGACGTATTCGCCGTTCGTGGAAACTCAGGCGGAATGGCTGCGGGTGAACTGGCAGATCGATTTCCGGCCCCGACTGCGCGAGCTGCTCGCGCGTGATCCGGGCATGCATCGGGCGCGGCGGATCACGCGGCGCAGCGCCGGAATATATGTGATTGGCTGCGGTGCCTGGCGCGCTGTTTTCACGGTGGAAAAAAATCTTGTCACGGTGCAAAGCATCGAGGCGGGTTATGCGCGTCGTTTTTTAATCGATCCCTCGCGATCCGGCATCGCCGACCGTGAGGCGCAACTGGCCTTTATCGGGCAATGGCCGGAGCGGCCACCTGCGGCGAAAAAGGAGTCCAAACGATCGCGCTGATACCAAGCCGGCCGCTTAACGATTGCTCAATGCCAGCCGGATGGGGTGGGGGGAGCGGAATCAGGCGATTCCACCGGGATGATCCCGGCCGGCGGAGTGCCGTAATAAAACAAATTAAAGTGCTGGAATCCCTCGGGGGCGTGCCGCAAGCCGTAGAGCAAAAGCAGCAGGCCGGTGCATAACAGCAGGGTGGACGATTCTGCCAGGAGCAGGAGCAAGCTATTCATGGGGAGGAATGGTTTGCGACCTCGAGAAAACAATGGGGGCAATCATTGTAGGGTGTCGTATGGTGGGGGTAGCGAACCAATGTTAAGATTATGTGACGCCGTAAAGTATTAACGACGATGAACCAACAAATACTTTTCGACTGCAACGGGTTTGCGATTATTGCCTGCTGAAACGATTCAGTTTGGGAGATTGCTCGCTACATTCGCAGCGGAAAACATTCTGTGCGTAATGATTTTCACTGGCGCCACGGACTGTTTCATCGGCTGGATCAGCTTGGTCAGCATCGGAACTTTTGCCTTGTTTGGTTTCGATAAGTGGCGGGCCGGGCGGGCTGGTTCGCGCCGCATTGCCGAGTCAACATTATTGACCGCATGTGCCCTGGGCGGGTGGTTCGGCGGACTGTCTGGCATGATTTTTTTCCGGCATAAATCATCCAAGCCGTCGTTCTTGCTGCGATTTTTGGCGGCGTTTGTCGTCTTTGCTTTTCTCAGTGTCGGCGTATTGAGGCTGATGGGGAAAATTTGAACAACCTGCCGTCGCCGGCAGTTGGATGAGATGCGGCATTGAACCGGGCGTTGCGATTCCTCAACCTGGATGCATGCCCGAGTTTAAATCCAAAGACCCGCTGCATGGCATCACGCTCGAACGTCTGTTGACGGAACTGGTGGCGGAGTTTGGCTGGGAGGAACTGGGCCGGCGCATCGAGATCCGCTGCTTCCTCTTTGATCCGAGCATCAAATCCAGTCTGACCTTTCTCCGCAAAACCCCGTGGGCCCGGACCAAAGTGGAGGAGATGTATGTGGATTGGAAGCGTGCCGGTGAGACCGGGGGCAAGGGGTGCCTGAGTGATCAATGACAAAAATGATTTGTGCCCCGCCGGTGATTGCTCCGGGCTGAAGCCATGAGCCGAGTCATGTGTTACCGCTGTTTCTGGCCCCAGACACTGTGCTGGTGTCCGACGTTGCATCCGATGGAGACGCGCACGCGGTTTGTGTTTTTGATGAGTCCCAAGGAATTCAAACAGGAAAAGGCGGGGACGGGCCGCCTGACGCACCTGTGCCTGCCGAACAGCGAGCTGCGCATGGGTGAGAATTTCGATTTGAATGACGAGGTGCAGGCCCAGATCCGTGATCCGATAAATTTTCCCGTGTTGCTCTATCCCGGTCTGAATGCGCGCAATCTCTCGAAAGGTGATCTGACTCCCGCCGATCTCGGCGGACGGCGCCTGGTGGTCTTTCTGATCGACGCAACCTGGGGCGGGGCCCGAAAAATTTTGCGCCTGAGTCCGAGTTTGCAGCGGCTGCCCCGCATCATGTTCACCCCGTCGGCGCCGAGCCGCTACGTGATCAAGCAGCAGCCGCAGGAGGGCTGTCTCTCGACGCTTGAAGCGGTGCATGAGCTGCTGGTGGCGCTCGAGCGTTCGGGTTTGGACCGCTATCTGCTGCCGGAGCAATTGCACGGGGTTTTTCAGCGGATGCAGGATTTTCAACTGAAGTGTGCGGCGGATCTGTCCCGCCCGGGTTATCGTCGGCGCGCCTATCGTTCTCCCGAAGAACGTGCCGCCCAACAAGCACTCAAGGTGAAGCGGCGACGGATGAAATTTTTGAAGGTGGAGCCGGCCCGTTCCAGTCTGGACGAAACGGCGGGTTAGTGCTGGCTCGACAGGACGGCGGTGGGTTTCCAGTCTGTCGGCAATGGATGAACCGGAATCAGCCCGCTGTCGCGCAATACTGGGAGTATCCGTCGGCGCCAGCACTGAGGAGCTGGAACGCGCGTTCATGAAGAAAAACTTTGGGCTGATTAAAAACGGCAGCGCGGCTGAGCGGGAGGAATTGCGTGCGGCCTATGAGGCGCTGGCGGCGCAACGGCGGTCGGAAGGTCTGCCTCAACGGACCGTGCAACCAATTGCGGCCGGTGCGACGGTGACGGCCGGGCAGATGGCCGTGCCGGTCAAGCCCGTACCGTATGTGCCACGCACACCGGCCCCGATGGCGTTTTCATTGCTGGCTTTCGACAACTGGCGGGTGAATGTGATCGTGCCGCCGCTTCTGCTGGGTTTGACGTGGCTGCTCAACCGGAGCCCGCTGGAATTTTTTCTCAGGGGATTTCAGGTCTGGATGCACGAATTTGGCCATGCGACGGCCGCGTGGATGTGCGGTCGCCGGGCCTTGCCCCTGCCTTTGGGCTGGACGCCGGTGGAGGATGAGTATTCGCCTTTTGTGTATTTCGGATTGCTGCTGCTTTTCATCATACTTTTTGGCGCGGGATGGAAGGAGCGCAAAGTCTGGCCGATGCTCGCGGCGGTGGTGCTGGCCGGCGTGCAATTCCACATGACCTGGCGGATGCCCGAGCGGCGGCAGGAATTTTGGTGGGGCGCGTTCGGCGGGGTCGGCGGAGAATTTTATCTGAGCGCGCTGCTCATGGCGTTTTTCTTTGTCGAGCTCCCCGAGAAATTCCGCTGGGGCGCCTGCCGGTATGTTTTCTTTCTGATCGGAGCGACGGCGTTTCTGCACATTACCGGTTTTTGGGAGCAGGTGAATCGCGGCCTGCAGGACATTCCGTTTGGGAGCATGATCAATGGCGAGGATGATCAGGGCGGAGACATGAACAAACTGCTCGATGCCTATGGCTGGACCCGGACTGACATCCGCCACCGTTACTTCATCCTTGGCCGCTGGTGCTGGGCGGGACTCGGTCTGGTCTACGCGAGCTTTGCGCTGCGGCTGAACCGAATACCGGACAAAATCGTGGCTTCGTTGAACCGGGAAGGTGGCGGGAACGGAGGCCAGCCGCAGTAAGCCTTACTGGCGGCGCGCGAGCTCGGGATCGAGCCGGATGGCCTGTTGGTAATGCTCGGCGGCTTCTTGCAATCGGCCGGCCTGGCGAAGCCCGAGCGCGAGATTCATCTGGGACTCGGCGTTCTCCGGATTGAGCCGGACCGCCGCTTCGTACTGGCCGATGGCTTCAGGATAACGGCGGGCCTGGACGAGGGCCCGTCCGTAGGTGCTGTGGCGTTCGGGCGACTCCGGATCGAGCGCGACGGCCTTTTCGAAATGCACCACCGCCTCGGGAAACCGATTGCCCAGCATCAGCGCAATGGCCCAGCTCTCCTCGGCTTCGGCGTAATCGGGTTTGAGCCGCACGGCCCGTTCGAAATGGGGAATCGCTTCCCCGGTGCGGTCGAGCCTGGCCAAGGCCAGGCCCAAATTGTGCTCCGCTTCAGGGTATTGGGGGTGATGTTTTATTGCCTGCTCAAATTCGGCCATGCTTTCCGGCAGCCGGTCGGCAGCCATGAGCGCGGTCCCGAGATTGTTGTGCGCCTGGAAAAAACGGGGCTCCAGCCGCACGGCCTTTTCAAGGTGAGGGATCGCTGCCTGAAGCCGGTTAAGACGGGTCAGAGCATAGCCGAGGTTGTTTTCGGCCAGGACATAATCGGGGTGCAGATTAAGCGTCTGTTCAAGATGAGGGATCGCTTCCTCCATCCGCCCGGTCTCGATAAGAATGGTCGCGAGATTGTTGTGCGCCATCCAGCACACGGGATTTCGCGCCAAGATGCTTTGATACAGCGTGAGATTGTCGCGATACGTTCCGCTTTGCGCCCAGCTCAGCGAGGCCAGCAAGGCCAACAAAGCGCCGCCGGCCGCGGTCCGTCCCCAGCGCGGCAAACGCTCCGAAGCTTTCATCAACCCGGCCCCCGCCAGCGCGAAGACGGAAAGGCTCGCCAGATACTGGAAGTGATCGGCGACATACGAGTAAAGAAAAGGGAAGACATTGACAAAACCCAGGACCGGGAAAAGCGAGCCGGTGAAGAGCAACGCGGCCGCCAAGGGGCTGCGCTGCCGGCGCTGCCACCACACGAGTCCGGCCAGCATGATGATGGCGGCCGTCAGAAAGAGCCATTGCCACCAAACCGAGGCATCCACGGTCCAGCGCGGGTAGATGAAAATAAGATCCGCCGGCCAGATCAGTTTGCCGAGATAGAACCAGAAAACCCGCCCGGCCAGCAGGCAGCGTTGCACCAACCCCAAATCGAAATCCTGGCCCTGGGCGCCGATGAGTTCCCGTTCAAAATGTGCCGTGACCAAACCCGACGCCGCGCCAAGGACAAACCAAGGCAGCAGCGGCCGTACGTCGCGTTTCCACTCAAGCCTGCCGCGCTGCCACCAGAACACCACCAACAACGCCGCCGGCAGCGAGGCGGTGACCGTCTTGGTCAGCAGGGCCAGCACGAACAATCCGGTGGCGAAAAGATAAACGCTGCCCCGGCGTCGTTCGGCGAAGCGGAGATATGCGAGGGCGGCGCAGAGATAGAACACGAGCGAGAGGGTGTTTTTTTGCTCGGAAACCCAGGCGACGGATTCGACGCACACCGGGTGCAACGCAAACAACAGCGCTGCCAGGGCGGCACCGGGCACTGCGAGCCGACGCAACAGAGTGCAGAACAGGCAGGCGGCCGAGGCGTGCAGCAGGACGTTGAGCAGGTGATAGCCGAGGGGAGAGTCGCCCCAGACAAGATGCTCCAGCCAGAAGGCCGAGTGCAGGACCGGGTAATATTGCTGGGTGGCGCCAAACTCGAACCAGATGCGCAACAGGCCGGAGAGGTCGCGCAGGTCCGCCCGTGTGATGTGGCCATCGTCATCCCAGATGAAGCCAGCGTGGAGTGCAGGCAGGTAGGCCACCAATGTCAGAAGAATAATGGCGGCACCAACCCGGACGTTGGACCAGGCAAACGGATTGGCGGGAGCAATCGTCGTGGCCGGCTGGGACGAATTTCCTGGGCGTCGGGACATGACCCACTCAGTAAGCTGCGGTGAAGAACGTCGGCGACACTATTCCGTGTTTGGAAACTGTGTGTGGGGTGGATTCAGAAAAAACGCCGCCAGCACGAAGGCTGACGGCGTTGAGGTGAACAAACTGCGGGCCGCGATTACAGGTCGAACGAAGCGGTGAGGATGAACTGCTGCGGGTCGACGATGCGATAGGTGCTGATGCTGCCGTCCGGGAACGCACCGACGGGTTGCAGGTGGCTATTATAGCCAAGATTTTTGACGTTTAACTGGAAGCACGCGGCGACCTTGTCATTCCAGAGCTTGGTCTTGTAGTTCAAAAACAGATCCACGAAGTCGTGGGCTTTGTCATAAATCGGACGGGTGGCATCGAGGCTCTGGTAGATGCCACTGCTGTCGGCGATGCCGTAGTAGCCAATGGCGGCTCTGTCTTCCCAGCGGTACGCACCGCCGACGGTCACGTGTTTGAGCCACTTGTTTTCGGTCACGGCGGCCAGTTGGAAGCTGGTGGCGGCACGGAAGGCATAACGGCGGATTTGTGGATTGGATTTGCCCTCTTGCGCCTTGATGATGCCAAAGGGCGCGCCCACGAACGCCTGGAAATTCTGCGCCGGAGTCACGGCCGAGGCTGTGAACGAAGCGGGGGCGCCCGCAACAGGTGCGGCGGAATAGTGGTGGTTCCACCAAAGTTTGCCCGGGTTGCCTTCAGCGGCCGCGTTGGCGTCGGTGATGGACGGGTCCACGATTGTAGTCCAAATCTTCATCCGGTCATTGATCCAATCGACGAGAGCCTTGGAGGTATTCAGGTTGATCGACTTGGTGTCCGTGGCGGAAGCGGAGACGGTCCAGAATCTGGTCGGATTATAGTTGATCTCCAGCTCCGTGCCGACGGAGCGCACATCCGAGGTGGCACCGATCGGGAGGGTCGAAGAGCCGGCGCCGACATAGTAATCCCGGTCCGCCGTGCTAAACCCGGTCTCATGCTGGACCTCCGTGGCAACCTGGTCTGCGGTCCAGGTTGGATTGGCATTTTGCACCCAATGGGTGGCGTTGTTGTAGAGGTTGAGAAAAGGCGTGGGGTTGCCGGCGCTCGCTGGCGCGATGAAATCCAGGCGCAGAACACGCCCGGCCAGAGTGTTGACGTCGGAGTTCTGGGAATTGAGCTGGAAGTTGTCGAAGCGGGTCATGCGAACGACCAGCTTGCTGTCGAACAGATTGAGCCCGAAGCCCCAGCTCTTGTCTGTACCCGTGGGATTCGGCAAAACATTCCTGTAAAGATCCTGTGCCGGACTCACGATCAGGAAGCTGTCTGATTTGTTGACGTTTACCGAAAAGCCGTTGAGCAGGCTGGCAAAGAAATGGCCGGCACCGGTGCCGTTCTTTTCCATATGGGCGGTGATCGGGGTATCCATGAAGGGACGGAGCACAAACTGGACGTTGGTCGTGCGGCCTCCGTTGCGGTAGGTGGTCGGCGACCATTTGTCAGTGGCGGCGCGATTGAAGGTGATACCATCGGCGTTGAGGAAGTTGTTCGTGGGCGTGCCCGGGTCGCCGAAATTCGTGAAGGTCTGGTCATAGCGCGCGCCGAAAGTCGTGACCAGGCGGTCTTCGAGCAGATGGTTTTGCAGCACGCCACCGACAGTCTTGACGATCAGTCGGGTGTTGAAGGTTCCGCCGGTCTTGTCGGCCCCCACCGGACTGAGCAGGAGCGAGTCCGTGTGAAATACCGCGGGTGTCACGACTACGCCCGAAGAATTGTAGGTGGGTGAAGTTCCCCAGACGAAGTTATAGTTCCCGAATTTGAAATCACCCGGAGCTTGCGTCACCGCGAGGCCCTTGCCGCCGATATAGTACTTATAGAGACCCTGGGTCAGGTTGATGAGAGCGGGGGTGCCGGCCGGTACGGCTTGGAAACCGCGGTAGGTTCCGTCGGGAATCCAAGTGGGATCCGGGGCGGCGGAGGCGATCGCATCGCGGTAGGAGTACTGTCGGTTGACGCGGTTTTTATCTTCACCGTAAGCGGTAAGCTGGAACCAGCCGAGATACTTGAGGAGCTTGCTTTCGTTGTGCGTCAAATCGAGCCGATAGGCGAGTTGCGCCCGGGCGGTGTCCCACAAGGCGGGTTGCGAGACACTGCGGGGTTTGTCGACGGTCAGATAAGGGTGCAGAAAGTAAGGATTGGGCGTGCCGTCGAGCAGCTTTTCGTTGATGTCGACCGTGAGCGCGCCGGAGGTGCCGTTGTCGTTGGCCACGCCCACGAGGTTGCGGGCATAGCGTTGCGAGTCCTCGCGCATGAAGGTCGCCTGGGCGGCGAGCGTTTGCGCGGCGGTGTTGATGATCATCTGGTCGAGCGTGATGTTCGACGTGGTCGTCTGGTCATCAAAGTGATTGGGCGACGAAAGATTGATGGAAGTATAATCGTAGATGGCCTTGTCGCTGATCGTCGGCGAGGTATTGAACAGGAACTGGGCCAGGGGCCGGCCGGCCGTCCCGCTGAAGGCGCCTTGGACCGGATTGAGCTGCAAATACCGGGAAGCACCCAAGGTGTTGCCAACGGGGCTCGTCGTGCTCGTGGTGCTGCGCGGTGTGGACCAGTAGGTCAGACCGAGGACCGGGTCGATGAACATCTGATTGCGGTCATTGCCGAGATAAGTGGCGGAGAAGTAGTCGGGGCCGTTATAGGTGGCGGCAGTGATCGGTGCCCCTCGGGGAGTTCCGTCCTGGTTGTGAATTTGCTGGGTGGTCGGATCCCAGGTCGGGCTGCCATTTTGGATCCAGTAGGTGATGTCGTCACGCGGGGGGAGCTCATTCGGCCGGTTGCCGTAGGCGTGGTAATAGTTCACCGAGCCGGTAATTGTCGTGTATTTGAACGGCATGAATTTGATCATGCCATTATACCGCTCGGTATCGACCCCGGAAGGTTTGCGCTGAAAAGCGTCATGCTGAAAAACTCCGCTCGCCCGGATGGCCAGCTTGTTTTTGATCAGCACCTGATTCACATCCAGGCTGGTGCGCGAGCCGTGATAGCTGTCGCCCCGCAATTGGGTGCTCAGCTTGTCACGCGACAGGTTGGCCGAAGCCGGCACCTGATTGACCGTGCCGGAAGGATTGCCCAGGCCGAATACATTGGCGTTCGGTCCGCGGCTCACTTCGATCGCGTCAATGGTGCTGGGATCGATGGGCACCCGGCCCATGGTCTCGATGTTGCCGAAGGAAATATTGGCCGGCGCGATCCCGCGAACGCGATTGGCCTGGGTCGGGTTGTTTTGCACGTTGTCCGAAACGCTGCCGTTGCGATCGAGGGTGAAGTCGGTGTAGGTGCCCGTACCTTCGGTGCCCGCGACGTAGAGAAAAACGTCATTGATATCGAGCATGCCGAAGTCCGACATCTGCTCCTTCGACATGACGGTGATGGAGGACGCGAGGTCGGAGAGCTTGGTGTTAAAGCGCGTGCCAGACATTGTGTTGCCACTATAGTAGCCATTTCTTTCGGCCACGACCTCGAAGGGCGAAAGAACTGTCACCTCATTTTTGTCGGAGTTGTCCGTCGCGGTCTCGGCGGCTGCGGCGGATTTGGCTGGTGCAGTCTGCGCATGGAGCAGCGAAGCGGCGGGGATCAGCAGGAGCTGGGTTAGGATCAGCCAGCGCAGCGAAAGGGCAGGTCGATTTCTTGTGTTCATAGTTGGGGTTTGGATACGGTGAAAAAGGTCAGACATGAAATGCTGACTGATAAGGTGGAGTAGCTACGGGCAGAAAATAATCAACACCATTAATGAACGTATAGTTCATTAGTGGATAATTTGGGATTTTTGCCTTGTTCCGCCGAGGGGGAACCCGGGGCATTGAAACGACGGAAACGAATAACGGCATCAGCCTGCCACGCAAAAAAGCCGCTTCAAACCGGTCCTGCGCTTCATCCGGCCGAGGCCGACACCGCTTCAGGACAGTTTGGTTTGGATCAGTTTGCTGGCAGCGCCAAAGTCAATGAGTCCGGCTTCGGGGAGTTGTTTGAGCGCACCAATGACCTTGCCCATCTCCTTTTTTGAAGTGGCTCCGGTGGCCGCGATGGTTGCCGACACGAGTTCTTCCAGTTTGGCCGCATCGATCCCCCTTGGCAGATATTTTTCAAGCACGGTGATCTCGGCCGTGTTGGCGGCGACGAGGTCAGCCCTTCCGCCTTTTTCAAATTCTGTGCGGGCATCAGCGAGATTTTTCACCGACTTGCGCAGACTGAGCAGCGTCAGGGCATCGTCGATGGGTTTGCCGGTGTCGAGGGAGGCGCGTTGGATGGCGGCATCGGCGGTGCGGAGCATGGTGGCGGTCGCGGTGTCGCGGGCCTTCATGGCGGTTATTATATCGGCGCGGAGCGTTTCGTAGAGGGATGGCATGGCAGGGAATTTGGATCTGGGATTTGGGGTTCTGGGTTCTTGGTTTGGGATCAGGGAAGTTCTTGGAGGCGGATGCGTCGGTATTCCATCTGACCGCGGTCGCCTTCGAGGCCGATGGGGCCGGTGACGGGCACGGGCATGGCGGCTTCCAGCAGTTCGCCGTTGCAGGTGCAGCGGGCAAAACCGTCTCTGGCCGTGATGATAATTTCGTTCCAGTCCTGCGGCTTGTAGTGTTCCAACTTCGTATAAGGGCCGGCGACCAGGTAATCGCGACACTGGAGCTGCGGGCCGCGCACATAGATGCCGCTGTCGGTATTTGGTGTGGCGCGGAATTCCAATTTGAGGATGAAGTTCTTCGGAAATTCACGTGTGGTCCAGAGCTGCTGAATCCTGCGGCCTTCAGGCGGAGTCGTGACAATCAGGCGTCCGTTTTTGGCGACGAAGCGATTCTCGGGTGTCGCAGTCCGGCCATCGAAGCTGACTGCAGTTTTCACGACGGGCCATTCGCCAGCGTCAGGATCGCTGTCCTGCCAGCCCTTGGCCGAGGCCAGGTCGTCCTCCGTTGTGGGCCGATAGCCCCAGCCGGTGAGATCGTGGCCATTAAACAGGCTGACGAATCCTTCCTCAGGTGTGAAGTGGTCGGGTTCGTTGTCGATGAAACCGAGTGTCGCGAGCACCGGCCGGAGTGCGGCGGCCCATTTGGCGTAGCCGAGAACATTGGGGTGGAGCAGATCGGGAAATTCTTCCGGCTTGGCGTCACCCTGCCCGTTGGCAAAGAGGGTCCAAGTATCCAGCAAGGTTACCTGCGGTTCGTCCTTCATGGCTTCGCGCAGGAGCAGGTTGAGGCGGTTGATCTTGACCGCAGGGCGCTTCATTTTTGCGGAGCTCGGGAAGACTTCGCACAAAATTACCGGCATCGACGGATTATGCTGCTTCAGGGCGGCGATGAGCAGATGAATATTTTGGACCGTGGACCAAGCGTGGGCTTTCTCCTCGAGGTCGTTGGTGCCGATCAGCAGCACGACCCCGGTGGGATTCAGCGCCAATACATCATCCTGCAGCCGGATCAGCAGGCCGCGCGTGGTATCGCCGCTGATCCCGCGGTTGGCGACTTTCACGCCGGGAAAACTGTTGCCAAGATTATCGCCCCAGCCCTGCGTGATGGAATCGCCAAAAAACACCAAGGCGCCTTGGTCCGCCTGCACTTGCGTTGCCCATTTGCTCCGGCGCTCGGTCCAGAGTTTGCGGAACCAGTCATACCGGCGGATGGGGCCGGAACCGGGCAGGCCGGCGTCGGTGGCGGGAAGATCCAGACTGGCGGCCGCGGGAAGGTGGGAGCCGGTGGGAGCGCTTGGTGCAGTGGCGCAGCCCGCGAGCAACGCGACGCCAAGGAGGAAGGGGAGCAGCAGCTTCATACGGAAGCCTGCACCGTAGCTCGGCCCGGGCAAAGTGCCAGCACAAGAAATGAAGGCTAATGTGAGCCGTGGCGTGCGCAGATTTTAAAATATCCATTCCTCTCTTTATTCCATGATACCGGGAGCGGAAGTCGATTGAAGGGTGCGAATCGGCTTCGAGCGATCAACGTGCGAGCAGGGTTTCAGCGCGCGTCCAGATTTCGGTGGGGACGCCGAGGGCTTGCTTGAGGACGACGTCCCGGTCCCATGGATTTTGCTGGCGGGAAAAAGCGAGTTGCTGGCGGAGCGAGAGCTGGCGGGGAAAATACC
Organism: uncultured Opitutaceae bacterium; assembly: GCA_964541315.1. Taxonomy (GTDB): domain Bacteria; phylum Verrucomicrobiota; class Verrucomicrobiia; order Opitutales; family Opitutaceae; genus Didemnitutus. The sequence goes on along the minus strand of CAZIQP010000052.1, from coordinate 911 downwards.
AGGGCGAAACCAGCGGGCTGATCGCGATCAGCGGATAATCGGTCCCGTAGATGAGTCGGTGCTGAAACTCGGGCCGGCGCAACACTTCGCCGAGGTAACCGTGCTTGTTGATCTGGGTGAGCGAGGAGATGTCGGCGTACAGATTGGGGAACTCGGGCATCATCCGGGCGAGCCGGTCGATCGAGCGCTCGCCGTGAAATTTCCCCGTGGTCGCGGCGTGGGCGGCGATGACAGTCACGCCTTGTCGAAGCGGCAGGCGCAGACGGTCAGGATCACAAAATTCGTCGCGCGCTTGGGTGAAAGATCGTTCATTGCCGGTGTGGGCCAGCAGGGGAAGGGCGAGTTCGGCCATTTTTCGATAGAAGGGAATGAGCCGCGGATCGGCCGGATCGATGTGCTGGATGGACGGCAGCCATTTGATCAGCACGGCACCGTGGGCGCGGGCCCATTCGAGCCGGGCGAGCGCGTCGGGCCGGTAGGGATTGACGCTCGCGCCCCAGAGCAGATTCGGGTGCCTGGGGATTTCTGCGGCGAGAAATTCGTTGGGAATGTAGACTTCGGTTTTTTTCCGATCGAGCTCGCCCTGTTCGTTGACCACACCGTCCAGGGCGAGCACCACGGCGCGGTTCACGTGCTGGCTGGCGGCGAGACGCTCCGCCAGCCGGGTGATCACGATTGCATCGCCCTGCTTCAAAATTTCCTCCTCGGTCACGCCAAAGCTTTTCAGGTAGAACCGTAATTTGTAGCTGCGACGAAGCCGGTCGGAAACGAAACACCCGCTCCCACCGGCACCAAGGCCGGCGGTGTGGCAATGCATGTCGAGGAAGGGTGCGGCGGGCAATGGCTGCACCGGTTGATCCTAAATTCCGTAGTTGAAAAGAAGGGCAGAAGTGGAAGTAGCTGGTCGGCAT
>CAZIQP010000051.1:10013-24029 GCA_964541315.1 uncultured Opitutaceae bacterium | reverse complement strand
AGGTATGGGCCGAAGCGAGTGGTTTTGCGGGGTAAGTCGTTTCCGAATAGCGGTAAGCTTTGAGCGATAAACGGCAGGTGCGGACGGAACGGCGGGCAAAAGAACGCTTAAATTCTGTTTGCCCCCCGGCAAGGCACCCAGCTTAGTTGGCCGCTCTGTCCCTATGAAACGCACCCATCATTGCGCCCAGCTCACTCAAGCCGATCTCAACGCCACCGTCTCACTCGCCGGTTGGGTGGACACCGTCCGTGACCAGGGCGGCATTCTTTTCATCGACCTGCGCGATCGCGAAGGCGTAACGCAGATTCGTCTCGAACGAAATGATAACGCGGCCGTCGCCTCGAAGGCGCATCACCTCAAGCCGGAGTCGGTCATCAGCGTGACCGGAAAGGTGGTGGCTCGTCCGGCCGGCACGCAGAACGCGAATCTTGCCACCGGTCAGATCGAAGTCGATGTGGCGGCGCTGGAGATTCTCAATATTTCCGACACGCCGCCGTTCCCGCTCGACGACGCGGGCGGCGACAAGGTCAACGAAGACCTCCGCCTCACTTACCGTTACCTCGATCTGCGCCGGCCGAAGATGCGCAAGAATCTCCAGGTGCGCCATCGCGCCGCCAAGTCGGTGCGTGATTATTTCGACGCCCAGGGCTTCTACGAGATCGAGACGCCCGCGCTCTTCAAAAGCACGCCCGAAGGCGCCCGCGAATACCTCGTGCCGTCCCGCATTCACGCCGGCCAGTTCTACGCGCTTTCGCAATCGCCGCAGCAGTTCAAGCAGATCCTCATGGTCGCCGGGGTGGAGAAATATTTCCAGATCGCCCGCTGCTTCCGCGACGAGGATCTGCGCGCCGACCGCCAGATGGAGTTCACGCAGATCGACGTCGAGGTATCCTTCATCGACCGCGAGGGCATCTACACGCTCTTCGAAGGCATGCTGAAGAAAGTCTGGAAGGATGTGCTCAATCAGGACCTGCCCACGCCGTTCCCGCGTCTGGCCTACAAGGACGCGATGAACCGGTACGGCGTGGACAAGCCAGACACGCGCTTCGGGCTCGAGCTGGTTGATTTCTCCGACACATTCAAATCCTCCGGCTTCAAAGTCTTCGCCTCCACCGTTGCGGCCGGCGGCTCCGTGAAGGCCTTCAACGCGAAGGGTCTCGCCAACATCACGCAGGGTGAGATCGGTGCGCTGGAGGAAATCGCCAAATCGCTCGGCGCAAAAGGCCTCGCCTTCATCAAGGTTGAGGGCGGTGAATGGAAATCACCGATCGTGAAATTCTTCTCCGACGCCGAGAAGGCCGAGCTGACGAAGCGGCTCGCGCTGGAAGACGGCGATCTGGTTTTCTTCGCCGCGGCCCCGTGGGAACGCGCCTGCGCCATCCTCGGTCGCACCCGGCTCGAAGCGGCGCAACTGCTCGTGAAGCGCGGCAAGCTGACCATCCGGGCCGACCAGTGGAATTTTCTCTGGGTCGTGGATTTTCCGCTGATGTCGTACGACGAGGAGCGCGGGGGCTATGCCGCCACGCATCATCCGTTCACTTCGCCGGTGCCGGAAGATGTCGCGCTGCTCGATTCCGATCCCAAGGCCGTCCGCGGCCAGCACTATGATTGCGTGCTCAACGGCATGGAGCTCGGCGGCGGTTCCATCCGCATTCACCAGCCCGCGTTGCAGAAAAAAGTTTTCGAAGACGTGCTCAAGATTCCCGCCGACGTGGTGGAGAACCGTTTTGGCTACATGCTCAAGGCCTTCACCTATGGCGCTCCGCCGCACGGCGGCATCGCCTTCGGTCTCGACCGCATGGTCGCGCTGCTCTGCGGCACCACGAGCATCCGTGACGTCATCGCGTTCCCCAAGACGCAGAAGGCGCAGGATCTGATGACGCAAAGCCCGACGCCGGTGACGGAGAAACAGCTCCGGGATCTCCACATCAGGATCGTCGAAGAAGCGAAGTAAGCTGTCGCGAATCGGTGGCTTGTTGCCAAAACCTGTCATCAGACGGGCTTGGGATTGGTTGCAATCGGAGTTGCAGCCGAATCTGCGCTTGTCTGCTTGTCTGCCCGGAGCGATCATGAGGCATGAGCCACCAGTTGATCGAACGGATCGCTCAAGGGTTTGGTGCGAATGAACCCGCCGTACTGCGGGTCAGAATCTTCCGGCTGGTTACCGCGCTGACCGCAGCCATCTGCTTCCTGCTGGTCGCCCCGATGAACCTCGCGCAGCAGTTTCCGCTGGGCGTGCATCTGGTGAACATTCTTACGGGATTGATCGGAGCTTTCTTTTTCTGGCGGTCCAGCCGCGGACACACCCATGTGCTGGGTTTCATCATCATCGTCCTGCTGTTGCTCGATTACATCTGGTTTCTGAACGCCGGCTCACGCGGCAGCATCACGTATTACTTTTTCCCGGTGTTGCTCTTCACGGCCGGAACATTTTCCGGCAGGGCTGGCTGGTTGTTTATCATCGCCCAGGTCGTGAATACTCTGGGGCTTTTTGGCTTGGAGTATATTTTTCCCGCCTGGGTCACACCCTACAGATCGGATGCCGATTTGATCCTGGATCATGTGACCGGTTGTTTTGCCGCGGGCATTACCACAATCGCAATCGCCGCCATTATTCTGCGGGACTACCACCGGGAACAACGGCGGCTGGCCGAATTCGCCGCCCAGCTTGCGGCGAGCGAGCAAAAACTCCGGGTCGTCTTTAATGGCACCAGCGACGCCCTGTTTGTCCACGCCACCGACGGTCATCTGTTGGACCTGAATGACCGCGCCTGCGCGCTCTTCGGGTTTGACCGCGAGACGGGGTTGCGGCTTGGAATCAATGATTACAGTCTCGCAGTGAGTCCGTACTCCGAGACCGAGGCGCGGGAGAAAATTGCGCTGGCACTGCAGGGCAACGCGCAGTTGTTCGAGTGGCGGAGCCGGCGACAGAATGGCGAACTCTTCTGGTCCGAAGTGGCGTTGCGCGCGGGCGATTTTGCCGGTGAACGCTGCGTGATTGCCGCGATCAGGGATATTTCCGCGCGTAAAATGGCCCAGATGGAATTGCACGCCAATGAGGAACGCCTCCGCCTCACCATGCTGGCCACCCGCCAGGGCTGGTTTGAACTCAATGTCCAGACGGGCCGCGGCATCGCGAGCGAGGAATACATCAGGATTATCGGCTATGACCCGCGCGATTTCACGATTTCGGTTTCGACCTGGCTGGACTCCATCCACCCCGAGGACCGGGAAAGTGTCCGCCGGGAATTCCGCGAATGCATGGAGACCGGCGAGACCCGCTCGATGGAATATCGGCGGCAGACCCGCAGCGGCGAGTGGAAGTGGATCCGTTCCATCGGCCGGATTGTCGAGCGGGATGCGGCGGGCCGGCCTTTGCGGATGATGGGCACGCACACGGACATCACGGCCCGGAAAGATCTGGAGCGGCAGTTGCTGCACAGTCAAAGGCTCGAGGCGGTGGGCACGCTCGCCAGCGGCGTGGCCCACGACCTGAATAATATTCTCACTCCGATGCTGATGGCTTCGGGCCTGCTGCGCGACAATCTGGCGAACCCCGCGGACCGGGAGATGATGGCCATGATCGAGAAAGGCGGGAAACGCGGCGCGGCGATCGTCAAACAATTGCTTGATTTCAGCCGCAACATGCGGGCCGAGCGTTGTCCGATCACTCCCGGAGCCCTGGTGCAGGAAGTGGCGGGAATGATGCGATCCACCCTGCCCAAGGAAATCACGGTGGTGGAAAAAACCGGCGATTGTCCGCACAAGATCGAGGGCGATTCGACGCAGTTGCACCAAGTGCTGATGAATCTCTGCGTCAATGCCCGCGATGCCATGCCGCAGGGAGGAACGCTCACGCTTGGCCTGGAAACGACGGTGCTCCCGCCCCACAGCGGTGAAGGTGTCGGACGCGACAAGGGCGGTCCGCATATTGTCCTGCTGGTGTCGGACACCGGGCAGGGCATCCCGCCGGAGATTCGGGACAAGATATTTGATCCGTTCTTCACCACAAAAGGCCCGGGCAAAGGCACGGGTCTCGGTCTGGCTTCGGTCCACGGAATCGTGGCCTCGCATCGCGGATTCATCCGTTTTGAAAGCACGGTCGGGCATGGCACGACTTTCCGGGTGTTTCTCCCGGCCCTGGCCCCTGCTTCTGCCGATGCCACAGCCGTGCCGCCAGAGATGAATCCGCCGCGCGCTTCCATGCAGCCGAAAATTTCACGCCTCTGTATTCTGGTCGTCGATGACGAGCCGATGGTCGCCAACATGACCACCAGACTCCTGCAGAAAAACGGTTATGAAGCCCTTAACGCCGGCAGTGGTGCGGAGGCTCTGGCCATCCTGCGGGAACGCGGCAAAGAGATCCGTCTTGTTATCACGGATTTCATGATGCCCGAAATGGATGGTCCGACTCTTCTGCCTCTGCTGCGCCAAATCGTGCCGGGCATCAAAGTCATCGGGGTATCGGGCCTCGACAAGCGCAAGAGCGGGCTCGAGCTGGGCTTCGACGAAATACTGGGCAAGCCGTATGAGCTCCCCACCATTCTCTCAACCGTCCGCCAAGTGCTCGACAAACCCTGAAGTGGATTGGGAATCACGGCTGGCTGCATTCGCCTGGCTCAGACCTTTTTCACGAAGCAGGCCTTGAGCGCCATGGAGCTGCCCTCGATTTTGCAGGCGATCTCGTGATCGCCGTGCTGCAGCCGGATATTCTTGGCCTTGGTGCCGGCTTTGAGCACCTGCGATCCGCTGCCCAGCTTCAAGTCTTTGATCAGGGCAACGGTGTCCCCTTCGGTCAATGGAGTACCGTTGGCGTCTTTGACCACTCTGGCCGCCTCGACTGCGACTTCCTTGGCCCATTCATGCCCGCAGGTGGCGCATTCCCAGTGATCGGGATGGCTGAGGACTTCTTCAAGAGTGCAGGCGGGGCAGGCGAGTTTGGTCATATTTAAGATGCACTGAAAGTGGCCGGCCCGCACGCCTTCGGGCAAGCCGGCATTTTCCGAGACACACAGGCAAATGGCCTTTATCGCTCCTATACAAACCAAGCCAAAGCAAGGGTGGAAAAGTTGGACCCATTGCGAACAAAAAATCCGGCAGCGTTTTGGCCAACGATCCGGCCGATGCCGATATTTCAACGCCCACGCTGATCGAACTTTTCCTGCAGTTCGCGGACCGGGGGGTGGAGCTCGGTCTCGCCGAGGGAAGCGGTCAGTTCGGCCAGCAGCACATTCACCGTGGTATCGCCGGCAGGCTGATCGACCGCGACGCTGAGCACGACGTGCAGGGCAAGCTGACGGGCACCGGACGCCAGATCCGGCTGGTCTTTCATGGCGTAGAGTGCGGCGGTTTCCTTCAGCAGGGTCGCGTAAGCAAGGCATTTGGCGTGCCCCTCCTCCTTCGACTCTCCTTTCCTGAGCGCGGCAATTTGCTCGCTAACTTCCAGGCGGAGAAATTCGGCGGCGGGCATGGCAAAAAGTTTTTCCTGCAGGTGCAGGGCAAGTTGGATGGCTTCGTGCAGACCGGCTTCCTCGCGGCGGCGGAGCAGGCGGGCGACAAACTGGCGAAGCAGTTGAATCTGCCCGAGAAGGTAATCTTGGCGTTGGTTGGGCATGGAAGCGGTGGATTCTTGGGGTTGTGACGATCAACTGGTGCGTGTGGCCATTTTTTCGGTCAGGGTGGAGAGGAACGGAGCGCCACCGGGCAGCCGGCTGAGCGCGGCGAGGGCGGCATCGGTCTGCGCGCGCGCGTGACGGCGCGCGGCTTCGAGGCCGTGCAGGGTGACGTAAGTCGTCTTGCCCGCTTTCGCGTCTTTCCCGGGGGTTTTGCCGAGCGTGGCGCTGTCGGCGGTGGCGTCGAGCACGTCGTCAATGATCTGAAACGCCAGTCCGAGGTGTTTCCCGGCGTCGCGCAAATGGCCGAGATGCGATTCGTCCGCGCCACCGCAATGCCCACCGGCGAGGAGTGCGGCGGTGAGCATGGCACCGGTTTTGTTGTGATGAATGAAATCGAGCTCGCCGGCGGTGGCGTCCAGTTTTTTTTCGGCAAGGAGATCCTCCATCTGTCCGCCGATCAGGTGTTCGCTGCCGGCGGCCTCGGCGAGAATACCGGTGAGAGTGGCGGCCAGCGTCGGGATGCCGGCGTAGTGCCGCGCGACCAGTTGAAAGGCGAGGGTGAGAAGGGAGTCGCCCGCCAGCAGGGCCGTGGCTTCGTCAAACTTTTTATGGCAGGTGGGCTGGCCGCGCCTGAGATCATCATTGTCCATGCACGGCAGGTCGTCATGCACGAGCGAGTAGGTATGAATGCACTCGATGGCGATGGCCGCCGGGAGAGGATCGCAGGCCGGCACGGCGGGAACGGAATCGGCTGAACGAGCTTGGAAAACATCGGCGGCGGCGAGAACGAGAATCGGACGCAGGCGTTTGCCTCCGGCCTGCAAACTGTAGCGGATGGCGGTGTGCAGACGGGCCGGCCGGGTGGCGGCGAGCGGCACAAAATTTTCGATGCCATGCTCGATGCGTGTGCGGTAGGCCTGTAATTGAGTGGTAAATTCCATGCCGGAGACATGAAATATTCCCTCGCATGGCACTGTTGGCAAACGCTTTGTTCTTAAGGCTGGTTAAGAACAGGCTCGCCAACCCGCTTGGGGGGATCTTTTATGCCGCGTCCTCAAATGCCCACCTACGAATACGTCTGCTCCAAATGCGGCCATGAACTGGAGGCGTTCCAGTCAATGAACGACATGCCTTTGAAAAAATGCCCGGCGTGCAAGCGTTCCGCCCTGCGCCGTAAGATCGGTGGCGGAGCGGGTTTGATCTTCAAGGGCACCGGTTTTTATATTACCGACTACAAGAATTCTTCCGGTGGCAAAAAAGAGTCGGGCGAAAGTCCGGCCGCCACAAAGCCTGCTGACAAGAAACCCGCGGCCGCCGCCGCAAAATAACCCCCTGCCATGGCTGAAAAAAACATTCAAAAGGCTCTCTACGGCCCTAGCTATCTCGAAGTCGCGCTTGGAGCGATTTTGGGCATCGCGGTCGGCATCATCGCGGCCGGCCTGTATTTCATTTTCAAGCCGGTGGAAAAAGTGGAGCAGATGCCCAAGGAGCCCGTGGCCAATGTGGTGTACTTCATTCCGGGCAAGGAGAGTACGGCAAGGGCGAAAGGCTGGCCCGCCAAGCAAAAAACCTTCCTCACCGGCGGCGAAATTATGCTGCGGGAAGAGGAGCTGAACGCCTGGGGCGCCAGCCTCAGTGATTACAAACCGGTCGATCCCAAGGCACCGGTGAAACCGGCCACTCCGCCAAAACCAGCGACGCCGCCGAAACCGGGTGCACCGGCCAAACCGGATGAACCGCCAGCCGTGGAACCGCCCGAAGTCTTTTTTGCCGCCAGCGCGCCGAATTTCAGCGTCAAGGACAACCGGGTGCAGATCACCCTGGCCTGCAAATTGAATTACTATGGCATCGGCTCGGATGTGTGGGTGAAGGTGACGGGCCGTTTCACCCGCACCGGTGACTCCTATAAGTTCACCCCGGTGGAGTTTTATTTTGGATCCTGCCCGCTCCACCTGATTCCGGGGGCCTCCGCCTATGCGACGGACAAGATTCTTTCCGGGCTCAAGATTACGGATGAAATGATGCAGGCATGGGGCCGGGTCAGTCTGATCGTCATCGAAGGTGAACAATTGAAGATTGTCACCAAACCGTGAACCCTGCGGTCGGACGCAAGAGTTCCGTGCCCGCAAAAATCCTTGACCCGGCTATTTTGAGATAAGGCGCAAATTGTCGAAGAGCCTGAAAAACATCAGCGTTGTCGCCTTGGTCACGGTTCTCTCGCGCGTGCTGGGTTTGGTGCGGGAAATCCTCATAGCGGCGGTCTTCGGCACCAGCGCGCTGAGTTCGGCGTTTGTTTCCGCTTTCACGCTGCCCAATCTTTTTCGGCGGCTGCTGGGCGAGGGCGCGTTGACCGCCGCGTTTGTGCCGACCATGAGCCACGAACTGGAGCACAACGACCGTGCGGCGGCTTTCGGTTTGGTGAGCAAGATTTCCAGCTGGCTGCTGGTGGTCACGGTGGGCCTGGTGGCGCTGGCCATGCTGCTGATGGGCAACGCTGAAAAATTGCTGCGGCTCACGGGGAATCTCGGGATGGAGCCTGGCACGGTGGAACGGCTGTTGGTGGGCGCCGATCTCGCGGTGATCCTGTTTCCGTACATGGTCTTTGTCTGTCTGGCAGCGTCGTTCAGTGCCGCCTGTCAGGTTCTGGGCCGTTTCAAGGAACCGGCGCTTTCGCCGGTGTGGTTGAATCTGGCGATCATCTTGGCTTTGGGACTCGGCGGCTGGTGGGCGTGGGGTGCGCCGGCACGGATGCATCTGCTTTGTGGCGGCGTATTGGCGGGCGGATTTCTGCAAATGATCGTGCCGGCGGGCGTGCTGTGGGGGGAAGGATGGCGGCCGGCCTTTGATCTGCGCTCGGACCACCGGGTGAAAGAGATCGTGCAACTCATGGCACCGACGCTGATCGGGTCGGCCATCTACCTGATCAATATTGCGGTATCCCGTTTCATCGGACTGTCGCTCAATGACCAGGCGGTCGCCGTGCTGAACTGGGCCACGCGCGTGATGGAGCTGCCCATCGGGGTGTTTGCGGCCGCGATTTCCACCGTCGTGTTTCCGCTGATCGCCCGGCATGCCGCCCGTTCGGATTGGGGACAGCTCGGCAAGGATTATCACAAAGGCCTGCGTCTGGTGCTGGTCGTCAATGTGCCGGCGGCAGTCGGCCTGGCCTTGCTCAGCGAACCCATCGTGCGGCTGCTTTTTCAACGCGGCGAATTTCACGCCACCGACACGCTCCTGATGTCGCCCATCCTGGCGGTGTATGCGCTCGGCCTGCCGTTTCTCTCGTTCACGAGCGTGGCCTTGCGGGGGTTTTACGCGCTGAAGGACACGGCAACGCCGGTGCGCGCGGCGGCGCTGAGTTTCGTGGCGAATCTGCTGCTCAGTGTCTTGCTCATGCGCTGGTTTTCCACGGTTGGTCTGGCACTGGCGAGCAATCTGGCGGTGCTGGTGCAGGCTTGGTTTTTGCAGACGAGGCTGTCGCGCAAGCTCGACGGGCTGGCCTTCGCGCCCATGCTGCCCAATCTCGGCAAGATTGTTGCAGCCAGCATGCTGATGGGCGCGGTGGTTTGGGGCGGCGAACGCTTCGTGGCGCAGCTGCCGTATGCGGCCAAAGTACGGGATCTTGTCGTGGTGGCGGGACTGATTCCCTTGGCGGCGGGCTGCTATGCGACACTGCTTTGGTTGATGCGGATCGAAGGACGCGAGGAACTGGAACTCGTGCTGGCGAAGTTGCGCGGACGGAAAGGCTGAGCGGAGATCCCGCGCCGGAGCAGAACGACTTTCAACCGATGGCCGCGGTTTTTTCGGTCACGGTCTGAATCTTTTCCCGCAGGGCATGCACCACGAGGTGGGCGGCACAGGTCGTGGAAATGCGATCCGTATTGATCACCAGATCGTAATCGTGCGCGTCATCGATATCATGCTGGAATTTGGTGTGCACATAGCGGTAACGGGCCAGATCGGTGCTGAGCAGCGCGCTCTTGGCGCTTTCCACATCGCAATTTCTGATTTCCATCATGCGCTGGACGCGCGATTCCAGGGAGGCCACGAGCCGGAGATGGAGACCGCCGGGCAATGAATGTGTGATCAGATTCGAGGCGCGTCCGGTGAGAATGACGCAGCCCAATTGGGCGAGTTGAAGGATGGCTTCAGAAACCTTATGCTCCAGTTCCCAGACCGGAGGATGCAGTCCCACCAGCTCGCCGATCAGGGCCTTGATTTCCGGGCTGCGATCCTCGGGCAGATATTCCGCGAGGCGTTCCGGCAGTTGATTCTTGGTCAGGGCGTGCGTGATCAGGTCGTTGTCGAAAAATATCCAGCTCCGGCCCTCTTCGCCCAGTTGCCCGTTGAGCAAGAGGACGAGTTGCTGACCAAGGGCGGTCGCGCCGGCACAAGCTTCGCGGGAAATGGTGATGAAGGGACGGTCGGCTGCAGCCGGGCTGCCGGGTGTTTGGGTCGTTTGCGGAGTCATCCGGCTTTTGAGAATCTTGATTCCCTGATCGAGATATGTATGGGTGATCGTCATGGTTGTGCCCTCGGGGTTTTTTAAGTGAGAAAGATCGCACGATTTATAAACACTGGGATGCGGGAATGAGCCTGAGCCTCTTCGCCCATTGTCTGATTCAATTTACTTAGATTCACTTTATTCGCCATTGGAAATATTTCGCTTCGCTCTATCCGCCCAAAAGGGCGGACATGAAAAAACCCGCAGCGGTTGGCTGCGGGTTAAAAGGGGAAACTGGTGAAAGGCCGCGTTAGGCTTTGGTTACCAAACCGGCCTTGATGGCCTTGACGGCCACCCAAAGCCGCTTCGTGCCGCCATTCGGCAGCTTGACGCGGATGCGCTGCAAGTTCGGACGGAACTTGCGGGGGGTCTTGCTAGTGACGTGCGTGCCGATGCCGCCGCTCTTCTTAGACTGACCCTTACGGTTGATGATGCTGCCCTTGACGGGGCGTCTGCCAGTGATTGCGCAAATTCGTGCCATGGTGTTTCTTGAGTTAAAGGGGTCAGATAAAAGGATCGCTCGCCGTCTTAGCAAGGGGAATTTCCAAAAACATTCCGGTCGACCGTTTATTTGCGCAAGGCGCTCAAGACCTGAAACTTTTGCCCCATATTGCCCGGGTGCAGCAGGTGCATGAGCATCCGTTTTCGGGCGCTGAATTTACCGGCATCCGCCGTGGTGATGGCGGCCATCAAGTCTGCGGCATGATTGATGAAGAAACTTTCCTGCGAAACCGTCCGGGGTTCGCCAAATCCGGCTTTGACCAAACCGTCTTCCAGCCAGTCCCAGCAAATATGACAGGTCAGATCCTGTTTGCCTGGTCTGCCCAGCAAATCGTTGCCCTGTTTTTGCTGATAGTAAGTGCGGCCCGTACCGGCGGGAGTGTTTTCGGCCAGATCCTGCCAGAACTTGCCGTAGTCAAAAGCGATAAAAAGCCCCGACCACTTTTGTCCGATGATCCGCTCTAGAATCGGCACCGTCCGGATCGGCAGATCAATGTGATAGTTCTCCTCGGCCGTCTTGGGCAGCCGGTCAGCCGCCGCCGCGAGTTCGGGCGTGAAGGCCGGCAGCTCCACTTCGCGCAGGTGCCGGCCATGCAGCAGGACGCCAAGCTCCTTCCATTGCCCGTTGCGCATGACCACACGGTGGAACGGCTGCGCATCAAACAATTCGTTGGAAAAAACCACGGCTTTCGAGGGCAGGGTGAAGGGCTGGCCGAGCGAAATCGTCTGATAGCCGGCAAAAGGGTGCTTTTGGCCGCGCAAAATCCCCCCATTCGGCTCGGCGCCGATTTCCACAAATATAAAATCTGCGGGAGACGCGGGAGCCAGAAGCTTTACGGCGGCTGCGACCACCAATTCACCAAAAACCGGGCTGAATGTGGTGGCCGTATAGAAATCCGCCGGCGCATCCCGACCCACCCGGCGTTTGTTGCTCGTATAGTACCCGGCCAGCGGGTGATACATGGCCAGCTCCATGAAGCGGGCAAATGACACTCCCGTGGCCGCGTGTGGCTCGGAAGCAAAGATTTCGTAGAAGTCGGAAGAGGAACCCATTTGCCAATTGATGCATTTGCACACAATGAAAGCCATGCTCAAACGCTTTTTTATGATCACAGCCGCTGTCGCCGCCGGTTTTCTGCTGGCGCAGACCACCGTCCGCCATCCCGGCGCGCCCAGTTGGTGGCCGGATCGGGAGCGCGACCGCAATGTCCGCTATTTTCGTGAAGTGATGCAGACCGTGAAGGAAAACTATTATGACGGATCAAAGTCGGACTATCACAGCCTGACCCGTGCCGCGCTGAAAGGCATGGTCGGCCAGTTGGACCCCCATTCGGAATTTATGACCGCCGATGAATTTGCCGAAACGGAGGAAGATCTGAGCAGCGAGTTCAGCGGTGTCGGCATCCAGGTCGAGGAACGGGACAACCGCATCTGGGTCGTCACTCCCATTGCCGGCACGCCGGCCGAAGAGGCGGGGATTCGCCGGGGCGATCAACTGGTGAAAGTGGACGGTCGTTTTTTGGAAAACCCGACGCTCGACAAGACCATCAAGCTCATCCGGGGCAAACCCGGTTCCGAGGTCACCCTCACAATGGTGCGTGCCCCGCAAACCCGGGAAATGGATTTCAAGCTCAAGCGCCAGCGTATCCTGATGCCGAGTGTCCGCAATGCCAGCATGAGATCCGATGGCATCGGCTACCTGCAAATCACCCAGTTCAGCGAGCCCACCGGCAGCGAATTTGCCGATACCCTCGCCCGGATGGAAAAGGAGGGACTGCGCGGCCTCGTGATTGACCTGCGCAACAATCCCGGCGGATTGCTCACGTCCGCCATTGATGTCTGCAATGAATTTTTCGATCGGAACGAACTTGTGGTCTACACCCAGGGACGCACACCGGATTCACGGGAAAACTTCAAGGCCGACGGCAAACATCCCCCTCGCACGTACCCCATCACCATTCTGGTCAATGGCGGCACGGCCAGCGCGGCGGAGATCGTCACCGGGGCCATGCAGGATACCAGGCGGGCGGTCGTGATCGGGGAGCGCACTTTTGGCAAGGGGTCGGTCCAGAGCGTGATTGAAATGGACAACGGCGAGGGCATGCGGCTGACCACCGCCCGCTATTACACCCCAAGCGGACGGGTGATTCACGAACATGGCGTCGAGCCCCAGGCGGTGGTGGAGATTTCCGAGGATGATGAGTCGAAAATCCGGCTCCAGCAGTCGCGCATAGAGCTGAACGAGCCGTCGGAATTTACCGAAAGGTTTGGTTTTGCCCCCATTCCGGACGTGCAACTGCAGACGGCGGAGGAAGTCCTGACCGGCCTGCTGGCCGTCCAAGTCGCGAAGAAGTGACCGCCAGGTGAGAAAATCCCATTGCGCCGCACCGCAGGGACTCTAATCCTGCGCGGTTCCATGAGCGACATCCCCCAGGATATTTCCCACGATCAGTATGCCGTCCGGCTGAAAAAGCTGGAGGAATTGCGTGCCGCCGGCGCGGATCCGTTCCGCGCCAATTGCGCGCAGACCCACTTTTCGGCCGAGGCCAAAGCGCTGTATGTCGAAGGGCAGGACAATGTGGTGAACGTCTCCGTGGCCGGTCGCCTTGTGACCTTCCGCGTGCAGGGCGGCAGTTCCTTCGTCAAAATCCAGGACCAGCAGGGGCCGATCCAGCTTTATTTCCGCCGCGATGTGCTCGGCGAGGAACGTTACGGGGTGTTCAAGAAATCACTTGATCTGGGCGACATCATTGGCGTCACCGGCTCGTTGTTCAAAACCAAGACTGGCGAAATCACCGTGCGGGTCGATGCCTTCACCCTTGTCAGCAAAGCCCTGCGTCCGCTCCCCGAAAAGTGGCATGGCCTGACCGATCCCGAACAGGTTTACCGTCAGCGTTACCTTGATCTGATCGTCAACCCCGAGTCGCGCGCCCGCCTGATGATGCGCAGCCGCATCGTCGCCAGTATCCGCGCCACCTTGGCCGGCCGGAAGTTTTTGGAAGTCGAGACACCTGTGCTTGAAGGCGTGGCCGGCGGAGCCGCCGCCCGTCCGTTCGTCACCCACCACAATGCGCTCGGGACAGATTTCTTTCTTCGCATCGCGCTTGAACTGCGCCTGAAACGCCTGCTCGTCGGCGGCTACGACCGCGTGTTCGAGATTGGCCGCATCTTCCGCAACGAGGGTATTTCGCGGAAACACAATCCCGAGTTCACCATGCTCGAGGTTTACCAAGCCTACAGCGATTTTCAGGGCATGATGGATCTCATCAAGGCCATCTTCACGGATCTCTGCCGCGATGTCATCGGCACCTTCGAGATCAAGCACGCCGCGAGCGGTCAGATGATCAACTTTGCCGCCGATTGGCGGGTGGTGCGCTATTTCGACCTGATCGACGA
>CAZIQP010000051.1:0-9913 GCA_964541315.1 uncultured Opitutaceae bacterium | reverse complement strand
CTGCCCAAGGAACTTTGTCCGCTCGCCAAGATCAATCTGGAGGATTCCGGCCTGATCGACGTCTTCGAGCTGTGCATCGGCGGCATGGAAGTGGCGCCGGCTTATTCGGAACAGAACGATCCCTTCGTCCAGCGGCAGATGTTCGAGCAGCAGGCCGGCGAGGAAAAACAGAACATCGACACCGATTTTTTGCACGCCCTCGAACATGCGATGCCGCCCGCCGGCGGCATGGGCGTGGGCATCGACCGGCTTTGCATTCTGCTCACTGGCGCCGAGAGCATTCGCGACGTGATTTTGTTCCCATCGATGCGACCCACCGCAGCCAGTGAGAAGCACTAAGCTGAAAGTGGTAAGCAAAATCAGGTTGGCACCGTGAGCTTTAACTTTATCGCTTGAGGCCCACCCCATGCCCTGGCCCGTCTACCTCGCCCTCAAGCAGCTTTTCCCGACCGGGCGGGTGTCATTTTTCACGCTGATCTCATTTCTGGGCGTTGGTCTCGGCGTCGCCTTGATGCTGGTGTCGACCAGTGTCATGGGCGGCTTCGGCTACCAGATCCAGCGGATGATCATCGACACCCAGGGGGAGATTCAGATCAAAGCGCATGCGCCATTGGCTGAAACCAAAGCCGCGGCTGTCGAAAAGGTGCTGGTGCGATCGGCCGCGATCGACGCCTTCGCGCCGTTTGCCGCCGGCGTGGTCATGCTGGAGCATGACTCCAAACCGGCGTTTCCGCTCATCCAAGGATTCAACTATGAACAGATGCGTCGCGTGATCCCGTTGGAACGTTACCTGACCGACGGTTCGCTGGATGATTTGGATGACGACTCGGTCATTCTCAGCTCCATTCTCGCCAGCTCGCTCGGAGTCAGGGTGGGGGACACGGTCAGTGTGTATTCGCCGTTGATGATGGAACGGATCAAGCGCAACGAAGTGCTGCTGCCGCGCGAAGTGCGGGTGGCCGGAATTTTCCACATCGGACACCAGCAACTCGATAGTTCCACCGTGCTCTGCTCGTTGCGCCTGATGCAGGACCTCTATGGATTGAAACAGTCTTTTCACGGATATAATGTCCGGCTCAAGCCCGGCGCGAATATTGATACGGTAGCGACCGCCCTGAACAACGAACTTCCACCCGGAACAAGCGCGCTCACCTGGTTCGAATCCAACGCGGATTTTCAGGCCGTGCTGAGCTTCGAGCGCAACATGATTTTTTTCTTGCTCACTTTCATTATCATTGTGGCGGCATTTTCCATCACCAGTTCGCTGCTCATCGCGGTTGTCCGCAAAACCCGCGAGATCGGTCTGTTGGCTGCCATGGGCGGCCGGGCCCGTGATGTGGCACTGTGTTTCTGCACGCAAGGCCTCGTGATTGGCACCGGCGGTACGTTGCTGGGCCTGGCAATGGGCTTCACGCTGCTGTATTTCCGCAACGACGTCGTCCATCTGATTGCGCGATTCACAATGGGCCAGGACGCCTTCGAGCATTTCTACCAGTTTAGTTCGCTCCCGGCCTACACCAAGCCGAAGGATGTGATCATCATCGTTGTGTTTTCCCTCGTGGCGTCGATGCTCGCCGGTCTTTTTCCCGCCTGGCGGGCCGCGCGGCTCAAACCCGTGGAGGCTCTGCGCAGTGAATAAGGATTTTCCAGTGCTCAGCGCTGTCGGTCTGCGAAAAAACTATCGGAGCGGCGATTCCACGCTCGAGGTGCTGCGCGGCTTGGACTTCACCGTGTCGGCGAGCGAAAGCGTTTCCATTCGCGGCGAATCCGGCTCGGGCAAAAGCACGTTGCTCAATCTGCTGGCCGGACTCGACCGGCCCGATGCCGGCGAACTGTGGTGGGGGGCCGAGGCGACGCATAAACTCTCACTGAGCGAGCTCACCGCGCGTCGCGGCCGGTTTCTCGGCATGGTTTTCCAAGCGTACTATCTCATCCCGGAAATCGATGCGCTCGCCAACGTCCTGATGGGAGCACGCATGGTCGGATCAATCGGAAGCGCCGAACGCGAACGTGCCGTCATGCTGCTGAAACGCGTGGGGCTCGCCCAACGCTCGCACCACTTGCCGTCGCACCTTTCCGGTGGCGAGCGTCAGCGCGTGGCGGTGGCCCGGGCCATGATGAACCGTCCGCCCGTCCTGCTGGCCGACGAACCGACCGGCAATCTCGACGAACGCACCGGTGACGAGATCATCGCGCTTCTGCTCGAAGTTTGCGCCGAGGAAAAAGCCGCGCTGGTGCTGGTAACGCACAATCCTGCTCACGCTAAAAAAACGAATCGCCAGCTTTTTCTCAAAACCGGACAACTCGACCATGGCTAAACCCAAAATCAAATGCGGTGTGATTGGCGTCGGCTCGCTCGGGCAGCATCATGCCCGGATCTACGCCACGCTGCCCGGGGTGGAGCTCACCGGCATCTACGAGACCAGCGATGCGCGCGCTGCGGAGATTTGCGCGAAACACAATTGCCGGCGTTTCACCACCATCGAGGAACTGGGTGAAGCGTGTGATGCCATCAGTGTCGTGGTGCCGACGGACAAGCACGCGCTGGTTGCGCTGCCGTTGCTGGCCAAAGGCTGTCATTTGCTGATTGAAAAACCGCTCTGCGCCAATCTGGAGGAGGCCGAGCAGGTGCTGGCTGCCGCCCGGCAAAACAACTGTCTCGTGCAGGTGGGACACGTCGAGCATTTCAACCCGGTGATGAGCTATCTGGAAAAACATACGGGCCGGCCGCAATACATCACCACCGAGCGGCTTGCACCCTACCAGACGCGCGGCACCGAGGTTGGCGTCGTGCTCGACCTGATGATCCACGACATCGGCATCGTGCTCGCTTTGGTGAAGTCGCCGATCCGCAAGATCGACAGTGTCGGCATCAGTGTGTTGTCGAAAACCGAGGACATTGCCAATGCGCGCATTGAATTTGAGAACGACTGCGTGGCGAACCTCAGTGCTTCGCGCATGAGCATGAAGAAGAACCGGGAGATCCGAGTGTTTCAGGACAACGCCTATCTTTCGCTGGATTTCATGAATCAGAAGGGTCACCTCGTGAAGAAGAGCGATATCATCGCGTACGGGGTGAAATTGAAGATCGGTCTGGCCAAGGCCGGCGACGACAAGGTGCCGGTGCATGAAATCCCGATTGAAAAGGGCGAGCCGCTGGCGATCGAGCTGACGCATTTCACCGAAAGCGTGCGTGACGCCAAGCAGCCAAAGGTCGGTGGTGCGCTCGGCAAATCGGCACTCGAGGTGGCCATCACGATCACGGAGCAGATTAGGAAGAAACGGTAGGGCGGGACCGCTGGGCCCGCCGTAAAAAATGAACGTACTGTCACAAAGAACAAAACTTCCCCATGGTACACCGGTTTGGGTGCCGAGCGGATCGACCTATTTCATCACAATCTGCTGCCAAGCCCGGGGGCTGGATCAGCTCTGCAATCGACGTGTGGCAGATTGTATTTTCGAAGCGATCGATTTTAGAAATACCGAAGGCAAATGGCGCGCTCAGCTTTTTCTGCTGATGCCCGATCATCTCCATGCGTTGATTTCATTTCCAGCGGATCGTGAAATGACCAAGGTCGTAAGATCCTTTAAAGAAATCACCGCCAAGAAGACAGGTGTTCACTGGCAAAGCGATTTTTTTGATCACCGTCTTCGCTCTGATCATGAGTACATCGAAAAAGCGGTGTATGTCAGGGCGAATCCGGTTCGGGGCGGGTTGGTTGGTGATCAAGCGCTTTGGCCATGGAAGTGGGAGTGCAATTTGCTGAATCGCGGCGAGCCCAGCGGTCCCGCCCTACCAAAGGCATGACTAATCTCGTCATATCTGACGGTCTTGCGGCTCCGATCAACGGCTCGGTTGATCTGCTCATTGTCGCCGGTGAACATTCGGGGGATGAGCATGCCGCGAATATGCTGCGGGCGCTCCTGCGGAAGAATCCCGGGCTCAAAGTCTGTGCGCTGGGCGGACCGAGACTCGCTGGTGCCGGTGCGCAATTGTTGGTCGATCTCACCGCCAATTCCACGATGGGTTTTGCGGTGTTGAGCAAGATTTCCTATTATCGTGCGTTGATCGCCAAGGTGGTGCGCTGGGTGGGAACGCACCGTCCTAAGGCGGTCTGCTTTGTCGATTCCTCGGGATTGAATCTGCGGATTGCCAAGGGTCTGTTCGAGCAAGGTTTCTCGGCCAAGGCCGGTGGAAAAACCAAAGCGCTTTACTACATCAGTCCGCAAATCTGGGCTTCACGCGCGGGCCGGCGGTTTGAAATGGTGAAGCATCTGGATGGACTCGCGGCAATTTTTCCGTTCGAGCCGGCGGTCTATGCCGACACCACCTTGCCGGTGGAATTTGTCGGGCATCCGTTTGTGTCGCCCGATTATGTCGCACCAGTGAAGTTTGATGCCAACGGACCGGTGCTGCTGCTGCCGGGCAGCCGGCGACAAGTGGTAGCAAAAATTTTTCCAGTCTTGCTCAAAGCATTTGAGCAATCGCGCACAACCCGCAATGCCGTCGTGCTGTATCCCAGCGACGAGATTCTCGCGACGTTGCAATCCGCCAATCCGCCAAAAAATATTTCATTACGAAGGACCGGAGAGGCTGGTGTTCCCGTCGCGGCCTCCGCCGTGCTCACCGCCAGCGGGACGATGTCGATGCATTGCGCGTTGGCAGGCATCCCCGGCGCTCTGACCTACAAAACGGACGCGCTGACGTATTTGCTCGGGCGATTGCTGGTCAAGGTGGAGCACATTGGCATCGCGAATCTGCTGCTGAAGGCGCCCATGTATCCTGAATTTATCCAAGGCGCGGCGACGGCGACGGCTCTTGCCGCCCAACTCCGCGAATGCCTTGATTCGCCCCAACGTCTCGCGCAGACCAAGGCATACGCGACACAACTGCACGCTTTGCTCCGCGCTCCAAGCCAATCGACCGCAGCGGATTGGGTGGGCGGGCATTTGGGGTTATAATTGCGCGCCAACAGGTTTGGCCTGATCCTGGCTTCTGTCGGTGAATCCATGCCAGTCAACTGGATGCTTAAGTCAGGGGCCTTTTGACCGATGGTAAGAGAATCACGAATTCTTTGGTCCATGCCCCCCGAGTCCAATAATGCCCGCGCTTTGACTCCTCTGCGCCGCGGATATCTTTTGTCAGCGGGTCTGACCGGCCTTGGTGTGCTCCTGACCGTGGGAGCGGTCAAGGCGGCGGGTGGAATGCAGAGTGCGCGGGAATTTTATTTTTTTGCGATGGGTGCGACGACGATGATGTTTTTCTCGGGCGTTTTGATGGGAGGTCTTTATTTTTCCCGGAAGCGGGCGCTGGCGATCGCGGCCAGCGGCGATGCCGAACTGAAGCTGAATGAGGCGAAGTTTCGGTTTATTTTTGAGAACGTCCCGATTGGCCTGTCCTGGTTCAAGGTCGGATTGCAGCATGAAACCCATCTCGTCAATTCCGCCCACGCCCGCATCACCGGCGTGCCGGTGAAATTTTGCTGCGACCCCAAAGCCTACAGCCACGCCACGCACCCGGAGGATGCGATCCGGCAAAAGGAGGAAACGGACAAGCTCTACCGCGGTGAGATCGACCATTTTTCGCTGGAGAAGCGTTACCTGCATCCGGAAGGCAAGATCGTGTGGGCCGTGCTCACCGTCCACCATTTTCACGAGCCCAATTCCGGCTTCACGCACCAGGTGGCCTCGCTGATCGACATCACGGAACACAAGCGCGCCCAGGAGGAGCTGTCGCACAAGGAGGAGCAGTTCCGGTTCATCTTCGAATCCGTTCCGGTGGGGCTCTCGTGGTCGGTCGCGGATGACAGCGGAACGCGTCTGGTCAACACCGAGCACTTGCGTTTGAGCGGGATTACCCTCGATCAGGGCAAAAACCAGCCGGATGGTTTTATGAAGCGCACTTTTCTCGAGGATGCCGTCCGCGAGCAGGAATTGATGGGCAGCATGCGTAACGGGAAAATCGACCGCTTTACACTCGACAAACGTTACCGGCGCGAGAATGGGGAAATCATGTGGGTGCGACTCTCCCGCCGGGTGTTTCGCACTCCGGGGATGCCCGACCAGGAGCTCAATGCCATCGTGGACATCACCGAGGTCAAACGGGCGCAGGAGGAATTGCTCACGGCCAAGGAGGCGGCCGAACAGGCCAACATGGCCAAGAGTCAGTTCCTCGCCATGATGAGCCATGAGATCCGCACCCCGATGAACGGAGTCATCGGGATGACCAGTCTGCTGCTCGATACTCCGCTGACCGCCCAGCAGAAGGAATTTGCCGAGACCATCCGGGTGAGCGGCGATTCCCTGCTCACCATCATCAACGACATTTTGGATTTCTCAAAAATCGAGTCGGGCAAATTTGAGCTGGAGCAGACCAGGTTCTCCCTGAGCGAATGCATCGAAGGCGCGATTGACCTGCTGGCCGCACGGGCGGCGGAAAAGCATCTGGCCCTGCTCTGCGAAACTGCCCCCGACATTCCGGAGTTTATCCTCGGTGATCCCACGCGCTTGCGCCAGATACTCGTCAATCTGTTGGGCAATGCGATCAAGTTCACCACTGAGGGGGAAGTCGTGCTAGCCGTACACCGGCAGACCGCGACCGCTGAGGCGATTGAACTGTGCTTTGCCGTGAAAGACACCGGCATCGGCATCCCCGAGGCCTCGATGGACCGTCTCTTCCAGTCGTTCAGCCAGGTCGATGCCTCCACAACGCGCAAATTTGGCGGCACCGGCCTGGGCCTGGTCATCAGCCGCCGCCTGGCGGAAATGATGGGCGGGCGCATGTGGGTGGAAAGCAAGCTGGGCTGCGGTTCGACCTTCAGCTTCACCATCAAATCATCCATCATCGAATGCGAATTGCCCTCGCTGCCCGACAATTCCCGTGTCGGTGTGCAGGGTCGCAATTTGTTGATCATGGATGGCAACGCAACGAGCCGGCGCATCCTCTGTGATCTTGTCCGCCAGTGGGGCATGATCCCGCACTCGGTCGCCACGCCGGCGGAAGTGATCGCCCTGCTCCGCGACGGCAAAACCTTCGACGTCGCGCTTTTGGACATGTTGTCCTCTGACACCGACACCCGCCGTTTCCTCCACGAAATCGAGGCGATGCTTCCCCGGGCGGCGCTGCCCATTGTGCTGATGCACCCGAGGGGTTATCAAATCAAGGGCACCGGGCCGAATGCAACGTGCCTCGCCAAACCGGTCAAACCGTCGCAGGTGTATGATGCATTCGTCCAATTGTTCAGCGTTGGCAATGACAACGGACCAGGCCGGGCCAAAGCCGCATCGGTCCAGTCGGTACCCGAGGCGGAGTCGTCCCACCATGAACGAATCTTGCTCGCGGAGGACAACATAGTGAATCAGCGGGTCGCGCTGATCATGTTGAAAAAACTCGGTTACGAGGCCGACCTGGTGATGAACGGCCTGGAAGTGCTCGAGGCGGTGCGCAAAAAATCGTACGATCTTATTCTGATGGATTGTCAGATGCCTGAGATGGACGGGCTGGAGGCGACCAGGCAGCTCCGACAGATATTTCCCGACCCCAAGGACCGCCCGTGGGTGATCGCCCTGACGGCGAATGCCATGCAAGGCGACCGGGATGCATGCCAGGCGGCGGGCATGGATGATTTTGCCACCAAGCCCATCAAGCCGCAGGAATTGCGCGCGGCACTGGATCGCGGGCTAGCCCGCCGCCTGGCCAACGTTTCGGGCTAGCCGCCGCGCGTCTGGTGCAACGAATGCGCCACCTGCGGCCAGAGCGCGGCGGTGCGTTCGGCCAGAATGGTTTTGCATCTGGTCAGCTCCGCCTTCCGCCGGGCCAGATTGCCTTCGGCGATCTGGGCCAGATCGTCGAGATTGTAGAGATACACATCCGAGATTTTGGCGGTGGCCGGGTCGATGTCGCGCGGCAGGGCCAGATCGATGAGAAAAAGCGGACGAGAACGGCGGCGCTTCATGGCCGCAGCCACCATTTCATGCGTCACCACCACACCGAGCGCCGAGGTTGAGCTGGCGACGATATCGGCATCCGCGATAATCTCCGGCAGTTCGGCCAGGCTGGCCGGCCAACCACCGGCTTGGGCGGCCGCTTCCTCGGCTTTGGCGATGGTCCGGCTGGCGACAGAGATTTTTTTCGCGCCCCGTCCCTGGAAGGCGATCACGGTTTTGAGCCCGATGTCACCGGCACCGACCACAAGAATTTCCACGGGCGCCAGGTCCCCGAAGATCCGGCCGGCGAGATCGACCGCCACAGTGGCGATGCTGATTTGTCCTTCACCAATGCCCGTGTGGGTCCGGATATGTTTCGCGGCCTGGAAGGTTTTTTGAAAAACCCGGTTGAGCACCGGACCGGTCCATTTTTTTGCGAGCGCGACATCATAGGCAGCCTTCACCTGGCCGAGAATTTCCGTTTCGCCGACGATCTGGGAATCGAGGCCGGAGGCGACGGAGAACAGGTGGGCGATCGCCTCGTGGTTGTTCCGCAGGGAAAAGACCTGATCGATTTCCTGCGGCAGGCAGCCGGTGATTTCGCAGAGTGTGCCGCGCAAATTGGCCAGCGCCGACTCGTCGGCGGCCACACCGTAAAGCTCCACCCGGTTGCAGGTGTTGACCAAAGTGAATTCGTACAGGCCGGGCGTTCGCTGGAGCCGGGAGGCGAGGGCGGCCGAGCG
The DNA here is from genome assembly GCA_964541315.1 of uncultured Opitutaceae bacterium. Lineage (GTDB taxonomy): Bacteria > Verrucomicrobiota > Verrucomicrobiia > Opitutales > Opitutaceae > Didemnitutus. The sequence goes on along the minus strand of CAZIQP010000051.1, from coordinate 1,244 downwards.
GGCATCGTCGAGCGCGATCTTCTCCCGCACCGACAGAGGTGCGGTGTGATGACTGGCCCCGAGCAAAAAGAGGACGGATGTGGGCGTCTCCATGGGTCAGCGGTCGGGGGTAAGAATGACCTCGTGCGGCCGGCTGGTGTTGAGCGTGCCGAGCGCCAGGAGGGCTAGCGCAAACATCACCAGACAAACCCAGGCGAATCGCGCAGACACGAGCCGGTGACGCCAGCGAAGGCCGAGGGCGATACCATAGGCCAGCCAGACGGTGATCGTCGCGGCGAGCTTGGGACCGTTGACCGAGGCTATATCGCGCAGCCACCAGGCGGCCCCAACCGCGAGGGAGACAGTGAGCAGCGTCTCACCCGCCAGCAAAAGCCGGAAATTGATCTGGTCGAGTTGCACGACGGAAGGGAGAAACCAGAACAGATTGTTCAATCGCTTGTGCTTGAGGCTCCAGTTTTGGAGAAGGTGCATGATCGAGGTGAGCGCCAGCAGGCCAAAGGCTCCGTAACTGAAAACCGCCAGGGCGGCATGAAGTTCAATCCATGGATTTTTGCCAAACAAATGTTCCCCACGGGTGGCATCCCAGGCCGGAATAATGAGGGACAAGAACGCCAGACTGGCCGCGTAACCAGCCGTGAACAGGCCGAGCAAACTGACCCGGAACGCCGGTCCCACCACAAAGTACAGCACGATGCCCGACCAGGCAACAAACTGGATGATTTCAAATTTATTGCCCAACGGGCAGCCACCGACGGCCATGCCGCGGATGTGCAGACCGACCGTCTGCAGGAGCAATCCTGTCGCGAGCAGGAAATTGAGCACAAGGCGGGAACCGGGGGATTGCCGGGATTGCACGAGCGTGACACAGCCCGTGGCAAAGCCCGCCAGATAAAGCAGGGCGGCGAGCCAAAGCAGCGCTCGGTCGAGAGGCAGGGAGTTCATACAAACTCAACTTGGCCGCCACCCAATGTGTCTGCAAGCCTTGGGAAGACCGGGCCGCCAGACGCTGGTGACCTTGCCCGATGCGGGCGAAGTCAAATACCGCGCTCGGCCTGACCTATCGCGACGGTTCCCGGCTGGACACCCTGTCGGCCACGGTGGGCGGCGTGTCGACCTCGCATGCCTACACCTACCAGGCCAATTCCAACCTGATCGCCACGCTGGTCCAGAAACGCGGCGCGACGACCTTCCTCGCCACCACGAAGACCTACGACAACCTCAACCGGCTTTCCGGCATTTCATCC
>CAZIQP010000050.1:0-25086 GCA_964541315.1 uncultured Opitutaceae bacterium | reverse complement strand
ACTCACACGATGCCGCTGAAAACGCGCTCCCTCGTCGGCCTGCTGCCGCTGATCGCGGTCGAGGTGCTGGATCGCAACGTGATCGACAAGCTGCCGGGCTTCAAAAAACGTTTCGAATGGTTTCTCTACAACCGGCCCGAGCTCGCCCGGCACCTCTCCAACACGAATGGCGACTGCGACCTCGGTCACCGCAAGGCGCTCCTCGCGATTCCCTCGCGCGAACAGCTCGTGCACGTGCTGCGCTACCTGCTCGACGAAGCCGAATTCTTTTCCCCCCACGGCATCCGCAGCGTGTCGAAGTATCACGAGCAGCACCCGTACGTTTTCCGGGGCGATGGCCACGAACTGCGGCTCGACTACACTCCCGCCGAAAGCAACACCTACCTCTTTGGCGGCAATTCCAACTGGCGTGGGCCAGTCTGGTTTCCGGGCAACTACCTGCTTGTCGAGGCGCTGGAGCGATACCACAATTATTATGGCGATTCGCTCAAGGTGGAGACACCGACAGGTTCAGGTCGCATGCTCACCTTGCGCGAGGCCGCGCTCGAACTGCAACGCCGGCTCGCGACGATCTTTCTCGCCGACAAGTCCGGCCATCGCCCCGTAAATGGGGAATGCGAACTCTATGCCGGCGATCCGCACTTCAAGGACCTGGTGCTCTTCTACGAATATTTTCACGGTGACAACGGCCGCGGGGTCGGTGCCAGCCACCAGACCGGCTGGACCGCGCTCGCCGTCCGCTGCGTCGAGGACCAGGCCCGCCACCGCAACGGCGGACGCATCGCATCTCCCCCGCGTTAAACTACCAAACCGCGCCAAAAGAAGCTCGGCTAAAGTTCATTTAGCTGAGCCATTGAAATCAAACCAAAGCGGCGGGCGAACCGTCGTGCACCCAGTAACGTGTCACCACGAGGTGGTCGCGCTTGAGTTCGTAGCCCCACTCGGTGTCCTTAATCCGGATCTCGCGGACGAGACCGCCCTTGAGCGTGGAATCGCTCACAGCCTGCTGCCACTCGCGCAATGCTTCCGCCTTGGCGGTATCAAAGGCCATCTCGACGTCGGCAAAATCTCCACAGCTTTTGACCTGCTGGGTGAGTTTACCATCCGGTGAGTGGTGGAGGGCGAAGCGAAGTACGGAATATCCAGTTTTCATGGGCGATAGGTGATTAGGGTATAACACCTAGCCGGAACCATGCCACTCGTGCAGTCCTCGGCAATATATTTTACCACCCTTCATCTAGTTTTTTCGGCTAGCTGCAATACTAGCCGATCGGCTAGTTCGCCGACGGCTTCGCGCAACAACCCAACGAGCGCACCGTGATCCTTGCCATCCCAGGTGCGAGTCGAAGCGGTGAAAAGCCCGCGCTTCGTCACGGGACCGGCCGAGCCGCCGGTGGTGATGGAATAGGCTGCGATCAACTGAACGATGTTGCCGGCCGAACGGTCGAGCTCGCAACGCTGCACCTGCACACTCACATCCGCATCGCTCGCGATCACAGCGAGCCGGTTGCGCAGGGTCTGCGTGATGCCATCCGCCAACGGCTCGGCCCACACGACGTCGTCAAGATAGATCACTTCGTTTTCGGCGACGCGGACCGCCATGGAACGGTTGCGCAGATATCCGGCGACTTGCACCGGCTGAACCCGCGTTCCATCCGACACTGCGGCCGTCCCGGGCGGACCGGCGAGGGTGAAGTGCCGAGTCGTGTCAGCCTGGGGTTGCGGCAGCACGGACGTGCAGGCGGAAAGCAACAGGCTGAAAGCTAAAAATTGAAAACCTCGCGCCAAAAACGGCCATCTGGTTTTATCCGTGTTCATCTGTGGTGAGTGGTTTGGCTTTGTTTATTGCGGTTTCTTCTTGCCCACAATCAATGAGCTGGGGTCGCGCCCGACCGCGTCGGCCAGCCGTTCGATCGCCGCCGCCGCATCGGTAATCTGCCGCAGCGATTGGGTGAGCTCGTCGCCGACATTGCCCTGCGCCTGCACAAAACGCCGCGTGGTGTCCGCTGCGCCGGAAAGGGATTTGAGTGCGGCCTGGGCCTCGGCGAGCGTACGCTTGAAGTCCTCGCTCACCGGGCCGACCTGCGCCTCGATCCTGGCGATCGCCGCTTGCGTGTCGGCGAGCGTCTGGTTGAGGCTGGCGAAGGTTTTCCTGGCCTCGGGTGAATCGACGAACGCCGCCACCTTATCGGCGGCGTGGCCCATGCGCTCGGATAGCCCCTTCAGGTCGAGCTCGACGACTTTCTGATTGGCGGTGGCGAGCAACACCTTCAATTCCTTCGAAAGAGTCGCGAAGTCCACCTGCTTGAGGTTGGCGACAATCTCGATGATGCTTTGCTGCACTTCCGCGATGGGCGACGGGATGGCCGGCACCACGGGCAGAGTCTCCGCGGCAAAACGCGGGTCGGCGGGATATTTGGCCGGATCCTCAAAATCCAGCTCAACGAACAGCAGGCCGGTAATGCCGGTGAAATTCAGCCGGGCCCGCAGCCCCCGCTCAATCAGGGTCCGCAGTTCGGTGGCGCTGGTCAGGTCGATCGGCACGCCCGCGCTGTCGGACAGCACGCTGCGGTTGATCTCGCACACCGTCTGGACCAGGGCCTTGCGGGTGACGGCATCGTAGCGGACATGCACCGCCGCCACCCGGCCGATGCGCACACCGTTTACCTTCAGCGGCGCGCCCGGGTCCAGCCCGCTCACGGATTCATCGAAATAAATGAGAAAGCGCGAGGGTTGGGTGAAAATGTTTGAGCCGCCAAACGACATGAACAGCACGATGAAAAGCGTCATGGCCCCAAGGATAAACATGCCGACGGCAGCGGGACTGATTTTGGTTTTCACGCGTTCGAACCTCCACCTTGCGCAACCGGCCCGCCACGTCTATTCAAAAAGTCCCGCACCCGCCCATCTTCGCTCGCATCGCGCAACCGGCGGGGGTCGCCGTCGGCGATGATCCCCCGCGTCGTCCGGTCAAGCATGATCACCCGATCGGCAATGCCGTAGATGCTCGCCAGCTCATGCGACACGATGACGATGGTCGTGCCCAGCGTGTCCCGGATCTGAAGCACAAGTTCGTCCATCTGCAGCGAGGTGATGGGGTCCAGCCCGGCCCCGGGCTCGTCGAAAAAAACAAGGGAGGGATCGAGCGCCAGCGCCCGCGCCAGACCGGCGCGTTTTTTCATGCCCCCGCTCAGTTCCGCCGGGAAAAAATCCTCGTAGCCGGACAGGCCGACCTGCGCGAGTTTCAGCGCCACGATTTCATCGCGCTCCGGGCGGGAAACATCCGTGTGCAGCTCCAGGGGCAGCGCCACGTTTTCGCGGACCGTCATCGAGCTCCACAAAGCCCCGCTCTGGTACAGCACGCCAAAGGAACGCAACAGCGCCTCACGCTCCTGCGTGCGGGCATGCGTGAAATCGCGCCCGCCAAACCGCACCGTGCCCGCCGCCGGCGCCTGCAACCCGATCATGTTCCGCAACAGCGTGCTTTTGCCACAGCCGCTGCCCCCGATGATGAAGAACACCTCTCCTCTCGCCACCGTGAACGAAACCTTTTCCAACACCACCCGCTCACCGTAACGGCACTCCAGGCCCTCGACCGCAATGGCAGGAATGGGGTCAGCCGGCAGACTGGCGAAAGTTGCATTCATGACGGTCATCACCAGTGCAGAATGTTGAAGACCACGGCGAAAATGGCATCGCTGACAATGATGAGCAGGATCGCGGTCACCACCGCACGGGTCGCCGCCACGCCCACACCCACGGCGCTTCGATCCGCCTGCAGGCCGCGCCAGCATCCCGCCAGGCCGATGATCAGGCCGTAAGCCGCCGCCTTGAGCAGGCCGGTATTGATATCCGTTTGGGCGAGGATGGTCTGGGTCTCCGCCCAATACAGATTTGCCGGGATATTCAACGGCGGCAGCGCCGCAATCGACATGCCCCCGAGGAGACCGAGACAATCCGAATACAGCGCCAGCAACGGCATCATGCAAAACAGCGCGACAATCCGGGGCATCACCAGAAAATCGATGGGGGAAACCGCCAGCGTGGAGAGTGCGTCGATTTCCTCGTTGGCCTTCATGTTGCCCAGCGTCGCCGCAAAGGCCGCGCCGGTTCGTCCCGCCAGCACGATCGCCGCCATCATCGGCCCCATCTCGCGCGTCACGGCCAGCCCCACCATGTCCGCCACCCAGATGTCACCGCCAAATTGGCGGACCACGATCGAGCAGGTGTAAGCCAGCGTCACGCCGACCAGGTAGCTGATCAGTCCCACAATCGGCAGGGACATGGCCCCGCATTGTTGCATCTCCTGCAAACAATCGCGCCAGCGAAACTGTGCCTGACCCCGGAAAAAACGCCCGACGCTGTACGCACATTCGCCGACCAGTCCGGCCAGATTCTTGATCTCATCCGAGAGGGAAAAAGTCGCCTGCCCCACCGCCGTGAAAATATCCGGCAAAGTTGATTTGGGTTCGGTCGGCTTGGCCGGCTTTTGCGCCAACAACGCCGTCAGTTTGATCGCTCCTGCCGGAAACCCGACGCTCTCCACCGGCACGCCCCGGGCCTCCGCCCAGACACCCGCTTCCCGCAAAAACAAAGCCAGCGAACTGTCCCACGCCCCCATGTCATCGGCCACGAGCCGCAACCGGCCGGGGTTTTGCTCCTTCACCTGCGCACTCCACGCCGGCCGTTTTCCCGTGATCCGCCACTCTCCGCCGAGACGCACCACCAGCGCATCGCCTTCGACGGACGCCTGAACGCGGGCGTGAGAGGGTGTTTCGTTCATCCGTGACACCTTCGTCATTCTATGGGGCGGGCACCAGAGAAATTTTCGACGGCAGAAGCGATCACTCTTTCAACGGTGGCCAGGGTGCGGTCGTGGAGGGGCGGTTGCGCGCCCGTTCCACCTGCAAATGCAACGCATGGAGCGACACGAAAATATCGCGCAAAAATTCCACCAGCGACGCGATGAGCAGCAGAATGCTGGTGGCAAAGAGGCCCAGTATCAGCGCGGGCATCTGCAGGTGGAAAATGGCCGTGGCGAAGAGCACCATCACCAGCAGACACGACACCAGCATGCTCAGTCCATTGCTCGTCACCGCCCGCCGGATGAGCAGGGCCCGCCGCCACATGATTTTCAACTGACTGTCCAGATGCTGGCGATCCTCGGGTGTGGCGGCGGGGATCATTTCCGCAACCTTGCGGGTGCGATCGACGATGCGCGCCATCCGGTTGGTGAGCGTGATCATCAGCGCCCCCATGCCGGAGATCAAAATCACCGGCGTAATGGCGAGCTGGATGATGGGCAGGAGAGAGGAAAGCGTTTCCATCCGGTTTATGTAGGGCAGATCGGGTGCGCCGTGCAATCTCCGGTTCGGCCGCCCTCGGATTTTTTCTCGCACCCCGGCACCCGACCGGACGATTCTTGCGGCTTTGCCATGCGCCACACCGCCGTACTTTTTGATTTGGATGGCACCTTGATCGACCACTTCAAGGCCATCCATCGCTGCCACGCCTACGCCATGAAGCAGCTCGGCCTGCCCGAGCCCACGATGGCCCAGGTGCGCGCTGCTGTCGGCGGCGGCCTTGACCTGGCCATCACCCGGCTGGCCGGTGCGGAAAATCTTCCCGCGCTCCTGCCTCACTTTCTCAAACACTGGGACGCCACCCATCTTGATGATGTGACATCATTGCCTGGCGCGCCGGAAATTTTGCAGAAACTAAATCATGCGGGCGTGGCCTGCGCCGTCATCACCAACAAACGGGGCTATTCCGCGCGCGAGGTTTGCGACCACCTTAAGCTCACCCCGCTGCTCAAAGGCGTCTACGGCGTCGGCGACACGTCTTGGCTCAAACCCGATCCCCAGTTCACCCGGCATGTACTCGTGCAACTCGGTGCCAACCCTGCAGACGCTCTGCTCGTCGGCGATTCGGTCTTCGATGTGCAAACCGCGCTCAACGCCCAACTCGACTTCATCGGCGTGACCACCGGCACCCACTCCGCTGAAGAGTTAAAAAAGGCCGGTGCCATTCATGTCGCCCCGGATCTGATCAGTGTGACGCGAATGCTCGGTTTAGGCTGAACGTTCAGACGGAAAGATTCAGCGCCAGCGCGATCACCGCCGGCAAGGCCTGCACAAAAATAATTTTCCGACCCACCGTTGCCGCTCCGAACACACCGGCGATAATCACACAGCCCAGGAAAAACAACCGGATCGCATGACCCTCCGCACCACGGGCCAACCCCCAGGCCAACCCAGCGGCGAGAAATCCGTTATAAAGTCCCTGATTGGCTGCGAGTGTCCTGGTGACCTCCGCTTTTTCGGGAGTCAGATCAAACACGCGGCGCCCATACGGCCTAGTCCAGAGAAACATTTCCAGCACGAGAAAATAGCCGTGGAGCAAGGCAACGAATGCGGTGAGGATTGAAGCGGCGAGAGCCATGCCCCGAGCCTGCCCGGAGCCCGCGAGCCAACAAGCCCCGATTGTCCGATCACCGTTTAATACTCCGCCTTTCTGGCGAAGAAATTATTTTCCCATTGCCAAGTGAATTAGTCTACTAATACAGTATACACAGTCACCCGATTCCATGCCGCCGCTCCTTATCATCGACCACCACAATGGCATCCCCGCGTACCGGCAGATCATGGATCAGCTCAAGCTGCAGATCGCGACGGGGGTTTTGCCGGCGGGCACGGAGATGCCTTCCACCCGCAGCCTCTCCACGGAGATTTCGCTCAATCCGATGACGATCAGCAAAGCCTACAGCCTCCTGGAGCATGATGGCGTGCTCGAGCGCCGGCGCGGTCAGACCCTCGTCGTGCGCGAGCGCTCGAGCAGCGAGGCGGAAACCAACAAGCAAGCCCACCTGCGCAAACACCTCACCGAAGCCGCCACGATGGCCCACCAACTTGGTATCTCCCACGCCCAAGCCCTGAAACTTTTCCGCGAAACCCTTGATTCTTCCACGCCATGACCTCCACCACGACCGCTACTGCGCCCCTGCTGTTCGAAAACCTGACAAAAAATTATGCGGGTCAAGTGGCCCTCAACGCCATCAACCTCAAAATTCCCGCCGGCCATGTCGTCGGCCTGCTTGGCCGCAACGGTGCGGGGAAAACCACGCTGCTCCAAGTCGCCGCCGGCCTCGTGCTGCCGACTGCCGGCACCTGTCGCACGCTCGGCCAGCGTTCCGACCTGCTCGACTCTCCCGAGCTCACCCGCCTCGGCTTCGTGATGCAGGAGGCAAAATTCATTGAGTGGATGACTGTCGCCCAGCACCTCGAATTCACCGCCTCGTATTATCCGAACTGGGATCGCGATCTCCAACAGCGTTTGACCGGAATTCTCGAAGTCCCCGTGAAAAGGAAGATCGCCGAGCTCAGCACGGGCGACCGTCAGAAAGTCGGCATTCTCCTCGGCGTCTGCCATCGCCCGGCGCTGCTGCTGCTCGATGAACCGATGAGCGCCCTCGATCCCATTGTGCGCACGCGCATGCTCGATGTGATTCTGGAACGGCTGCGCGACGACGGCTGCACGGTCGTCATCTCCTCCCACCTCCTTAGCGATGTGGAAAAAATCGTCGATTGGATCGTCGCCCTCGAGGCCGGTCGCGTCGTGGAAAACTGCGCCCTCGATGAGTTGCAGGAAAGTTTCGCCGAGTGGACCGTTACCGCACCCGACGGCAGTCCGCTCCCGGCTTTCACCGCGCCATTCATTCTCACCCAGCAACGCAGCGAACGCCTTGTGCGCCTGACCGTGCGAACGAGCGAACCCGATGCGGTGGAGAATTTCGCGGCTAGTCACGGCGTCACGGCGCAATCACGCCGATTGAGTCTCGATGAGATATTCCCGCTGCTGCTCGCGGCAAAAAAGGAAGTCCGATGAAACTGCTCATCTATTTGCGCTTTCTGCGCCCGCTACGGTCGCTGAAAACGGTCGCTTTTTACACCGGCATTGGAGGCTGGGCATTTGGTCAGACCCTTTTCCATCTTGATCCTAAAACAGCCTGGTTGATCGCGCTGGCGGTCGCGCTGCCCCTCTTGCTGGGAATTTTCATCGCCGGGGCCGCGCACGAACCGATGCACCGCCCCTTTGCACTGCTTTTGCCGGGCATCCGTGAGCGGCAACGCGCGGCTGCCACAGTTTCCGTGCTCATCGCCGCACTTGCCACGACTTGCGGCGCAGCCTGGGCCTCGCCCTCCGTCTCGCCGCCAGCCATCTTCGGTCTTGCCTGTGCACTCATCTCATTCCCGTGTATTGACCGGCATCAGGTACTGGGCGGCTTGGGCAGTGGTTTGGCCTCGGTAGCGATCTGGCTGTTTACATGCCTGGCTGTCGGACCAAACTTAGGCCCGACCTTAAACTGCTTTCCCTGGATTTTTCTACTCGGTGGCCTGGCGATCTCCACCATCTGTCAAGTAAACGGATTTCTCCGCGAGAGCCTGCGTTCCCGTGCCCACACCCCGTTCATCGCCTACCAGACAATTTTTTGTTCCTATCTATTCCATCGCGGCATGGTGGCGCGCTGGCAGGCAGAAATCAGTGCGCGCAGGACTCAGTCCAGACAAGGCAGCTCGGCGACGGGTCGAGATTGGAAAGTCCACTCCGTCGGCCCGACGTCTTTCGATTGGATACGGGTGTTTTGGCACGCCAACTTCGGTGGCCGGAAACGAGGCTCATTCGTCGGTGTACAGATGACCTTTGCCATCATGACACTCATCAATGCGGCGATCGCATCCGGTATCGCCTGCATGACCCACCATCATCAATTTTGGGATAATCTGGCGCGATTGGCCGCTCCGGAACTCATGTACGGCATACCGCTGGCGATGCTGCAACCCGGGATGATAGTGCTCTGCGCGTTGGCACTGCCTCTTCAGCGGCTCGCTTATCCGATCTCCCGCGAACGGCTGGCCCGGGTGGAATTCTGGCAGATCACCGTGCAATCGGCCGCAGCCTTGGTGATAATCACCGCGTCAATCCTGCTCGCTTCACTCATCGGTCAGTTCGTGTCGGGAAAACTCTTGGCCGGGTATGGCCTGCCTGCCCTGCTCACCGTCGACCTCCAAATGGCTGTGCTGCTTCCGTTGTTCGTCGCCGCGGGAAAATTGCGACGCCCAAGTTTCCGCATTCTCGCCGGGATACCCATTGTCGCAGCGATGATGCTGACTGTGTTCACAACCTCCCACTGGATCGACCGCATCTTCACCCTGCCCGGTGTTCTTCTTTTGCTGATCGCCATCGCGTTCAGTCAATGGGTCCTGTGGCGGCGTCTGCATCGGCTCTATGCAACCACGGACATGGTTGTCGGCACCAGCTTCACTTCTCCCCTTCTCCTCGGCACCGCCACTCCGCGCTGACGGAGCCTGCCACCCGCATTCCCATAGGTTCAACGCTTGCTCCATGAATATCCCTCTGATTTTGTCCCAACCTCAGTCCAAAAACAACAACCCATGAAAACAACCTCCCTCGTCCTCCTCTGCCTCGGCCTGATTGCTTCACTCGGTGCCGCTGAAACTGCTCCGCCGCCTGCGGCGACTACCGCGCAGATCGAACTCGCCGGCAAGGTCATCAAGGCCACCCAATTTGACCGCATATTCGACCAGATGGGGGTGCAGATGCAACAAATGGCCGCCCAATCAATGAACCTCTCCAACCCCAATCTGACGCCCGCGCAAAAGGAATCGGCGACGAAACTCATGGGCGAAGTGATGAAGCTTTCGATGGACGCGGCCAAATCCATGCTCTCAAAAATCGATGTCATCTACGCCGAGGTCTATTCCGAGGCGGAACTCAAGGCGATGCTGGCTTTCTTTGAATCTTCCGAAGGTAAATCCATGCTGCAAAAGCAGCCCCAGATCATGCAACGCATGATGCCGCTCATCCAGGACATGCAGAAGGACCTTGTGCCTAAAATCCAAAAAATCACCGAAAAGGCCAAGGCGGATGCCGATGCGGCCGCACCCGCCACCGCACCGGCGCTCCCGGCTCCGCAGAAATAACCGGCGGACCGCTCCGGCTCACCAGAACCGGAAGCGCTGTGACTTTCCCTGCCTGTGCCATGTCCCTTGGCACGGGCTTTTTTTCGCCGTAAGCCTGACCGTCCTGAGCCGGCCCTGGCGAGAGGCCGGTCCGTCCGACACCGGGCTTTGGAAGCAGGCCCGGGAAGAAATCGGACTCTCAACGGCAAACCGCACTCAAGCCACCGCCTTGGTCTGGGCGTGAACATGCGAAGCGACCATTTCCACCGCCTCCTCCAAGGGCACTTGCGCGGTATTGATCACGAGATCGTAGGCCGCGGGATTTTCGATCGCCGCATTGAAATGGGCCGAGACGTAGCGTCGACGGGCGGCATCGCATTTCGCATTGTGGAGCAAAGCATCTGATTCCGAAACGCCGAATCTCTGCGCGTAATACCGGGCGCGGTAAGCCGGCGGCGCCACCAGCCGCACATGGATTCCCGCGGGAATGTTGGCCGTGGCAAAATTGGCCCCGCGACCGACAAGAATGACATGCCCCCCAGATGCGAGGCGGCGCATCGTCTCATTGGCCTTTTGCACCAGCACCCACAAACTGGGATGCAGGCCGACGATTTCGCCTATGGTCGCGTTGACCTCCGGCACCCGGTCTTCGGGCAAAAACCGGGCGAGATCCTCAGGGAGATGATTCGCGAGCAGCATTTGGTTGATGATATTGCCGCCGAACAGGCTCCATTCACCCTGAGGCGAACGCCTGGAATTAAATTTCCCGGCAATGAGCTGGGCAAGCCGTGAGCCGCCGGAACAGCTCTCACGGGAGATGGTGATGAATGGCGCGGGCGACCTGATCCACGGTGATCGCGATCCATGCCACTCTGCGGTAAAATAGCCCTCGGTTCGCTCCAGTGTCTGATTAGCATGCATAAGAGTGCGGTGTTGAGTTGTTCAGCATCCACCCACAGTGCGTGGGCGGTTTCGGAGAGATCGTTTGAAGATACAAATTCAGCACGGCCCATGCCGATCAGGACGGTTAATCTTAACCATTAATAAATTTCATCCACCATTTCTCTCTTGGCCGAAGCGCCAGTCCACCATCCAAGCGCGGGCTAAGTAACAACTCCGTTACCATAATCCATTTTGAGAAACAGATCGGCGGACTACTTTGCCGTCGGACCCAAAAGTCCGGGATGCCGGCAAAGGTGTTCGGCCATCCCTCCCACCCTCCTGATCAACGTTACTCGAAAAAGGAAATCATTATGAACCTCCTACCCCGCCGTTCACCGGCAGGCTTAGTTCTGAATTCGTTGCGCTCCTCCGGCGCAGCCACGCTCAATCATCACCAGAAAGTCTCTGGCAGAAGCTCCCTCATCAGCCTCGCCTCTTTGGGCATCGTATCGCTGCTGAGCCTGACCACCCCGGCCTCAGCTCAGCATCGTTACCAGCAGACCAATCTGGTCTCCGATGTGGCCGGCATGGCGGCCATCACCGATCCCAATTTGGTGAATCCGTGGGGACTCTCCCGCAGCGCCACCTCCCCGTGGTGGACCGCCAACAACGGCACCGGCACCTCCACGCTCTACAACGGCCTTGGGGTCAAACAAGCGCTGGTCGTAACCGTTCCGGGACCGACGGGTTCGACCGAGGCCGGGACGCCTACCGGCACCGTGTTCAACGGCTCCAGCGACTTCAAAGTCGGTCTGCCCGGAACCAACCAGCCCGCGCGCTTCCTCTTCGCCACCGAAGAGGGCACGATCTCCGGCTGGAATCCGGCGGCCAATGCCACTATGGCGATCAATAAAGTTGATTGGTCCGCGAGCGGGGCGGTCTACAAAGGACTGACGCTTGGTCAAATCGGCACCGCGAATTATCTCTATGCAGCGAATTTCCACGCCGGCACCGTCGATGTGTTCGACGGCAGCTTCACCCCGGTCAACCTCGGGGCGACCGCGTTCAAAGATCCGCATCTGCCGAAGGGTTATGCGCCGTTCAATGTTCAGGCGATTGGTGACAAGATCTACGTCACCTACGCCAAGCAGGATGCGGATAAAATCGATGAAGTGCAGGGACCGGGCCGCGGATTTGTCACGGCCTACACGACCAGCGGCGTGCTGAGTCTGCGGCTCCATTCGGGCCGCTGGTTCAACGCGCCTTGGGGCGTGGCGCAGGCTCCGGCAGATTTCGGTCGGCTCAGTGGCCTGATTTTGGTCGGCCAGTTTGGCAGCGGCAAGATTGCGGCGTTTGATCCGGTCACGGGAAAATTCCGCGGCCTGATGCGCGGCGAGCACCACCGCTCCGTGCAGATCGACGGACTGTGGGCTCTGTCCTTTGGCAACGGTGCCGGTGCCGGCCCGCTCAACACGCTTTATTTCGCGGCCGGAATCAACGACGAAGCGCATGGACTGTTCGGCACGCTCACATCACTGCCCGATCCGGTCAAAATAGACAATGATGATGATGATCATGATGGCGATGATGACTAATTGTCCGGGTTAAGTCATATGGTGTATTGGCAGGTTGGGCGTCCGTCGGTCTTGTTCCGCCGGACGCCCTTTTTTATGGTCTGAAATATTTGCTCGCTAAGACAGGAGGGCGTCCCCCGCGAGCCGCTGCGAACTCGTCCTCAAACCCAAGGCAGGTGGCGCGCTCGCCGCGCCACATGGTGCCACAAGCACACCACCTACACACGCAGGATCGGAATAATACCCAGCAATAAAGGTCGCCAGCCAGGGAAACTCCTGACCCTCTGGGCGTATCACCACCGCCCTTCATTCTGATATCCCGCCCTGCGTCGGCTGCGCCCGTTGCTGCCACCTGCTGGTTGAGCTCAAGGCGGGCATGGATTTCGTGCCCGAGAAATTCGTGGTCGAATACCACGGCATGCGTTTCATGGACCAGCAAAGCGACGGTGCCTGCGTCGCGCTGGACCCGGTCACACGCGCCTGCACGATCTACAAGGACCGCCCGTGGATTTGCCGCCAGTTTGACCGCGGCACCTCACTCTGCCGCAAGATTCTGATCGGCCCCGCCGCCCTTCGCGCCCACACTGCGACGGCTGCTGCACCTGAGAAATTATGAAGATCAAGTCCGCCGAATTTAACGTCAGCTCCCCCGACCTGAAGTCGTGCCCCGTCCTGGCGATGCCCGAGATCGCCTTCATCGGCCGCTCCAATGTCGGCAAATCCTCGCTGATCAATCTTCTCACCGAACGGAATGATCTGGCCAAGGTTTCCGACCAGCCCGGCAAAACCAAGCTCATCAATTTTTTCACGATCAACCGCAACTGGTCGCTCGTCGATCTGCCCGGCTACGGCTACGCCAAGGTTTCCCAACAACAGCGCTTCGATTTCAACAGGGCCGTCAGCGACTACATCGAGAAACGCAGATTTCTCCGCCACGTTTTTGTCCTGATCGATTCCCGCCTGCCCCCGCAAACAATCGACCTCGCCTTCGTCCAGTGGATGGAAACCTGCGACGTGCCGTTTACTTTGATCTTCACCAAAATCGACAAAGAGACGCCCAATCGCGTGAACCATCACATCGCGCTGTTCAAGCAGCACCTCGGCGAAAACAACATCGCCGTGCCGGAAATCCTCACCAGCTCGATCAAGACCAAGCACGGCCGATCACCGATCCTCACTCACATCGAACAGTCCCTGAAGACCGACTGGCGCACGGGGTAAGAGCTTTGGAGTGGTGCGTTGTTTTATCAATCCCACCACCACCGAATTGCTTATTCCTTAACTAATTTCTCTGCCCTCACGCTTTCGCCAGCGCCTGATCAAAGTCCTTTTGCAGGTCGGTGTGATTCTGGATGCCGATGGAGAGGCGCGCGTAGTCGGGCGACACACCGGTGGCTTTTGTGTTCGCCATCGGTGAATTGGCTGTCCGTCGTTCGGGTGGGATGGAGCACTGGCGGCTTCGCGTCGCCGATGTTGGCGAGGTGCGAGAGCAGCGTGAGCGACTCGATGAACTTGCGACCAGCCAGCGTTAAAGATTTGTCCGCGGGCCAATCTCTCTGCAACCTCCGGGTGAACCCCATGAAGAAGCCCACCCGGGAAGAGCAGAAACACCGCTGCACCCGCAAGCGTCGCTACCGCACTCAGGGTGATGCGCTCGACGCGGCGATGATCGCGGGGGTCGAGCGCCAGCGCATCGCTTACCGGTGTCCGCTGTGCGGGCACTGGCATTTGGCCAGCGCGTAGCCCGAATGGTTGTGAAGCCTGTTTTGCAGGAGCGGCTTTATGCCGCGATTCGAACGGGCCATCGCGGCGTAAAGCCTACAGCACCGACCCGGGCAGCGGTGCTGGGCTCTCAGCGCTCAACTTCCAGCCTTCACTTCTTCCCTTCCGCCGCCACGAGCAGCCCTTGATCCTGCAGCCAGTCCGCCATGCGTTGCGGCCAGCCGCGGATGGAGGCAAATTTCGAACGCTGCCCCATGTTGAAACCGTGCCCGCCCTCCGCGTAGAGATGCACTTCCACCGGAACGCCAATGGCGCGATGTTGCGCCATCAACTTCAACATGGGTTTCGCATGCGAATCATCATCGTTGGCACAAAGAAAGAAACTGGGCGGGGAGTCCGCCGGAATTTTCTCCGGAACGCCGACCGGACCGGGATAAATGCTGATCTGGAAATCCGGGTGCGCACTGATTCGCTCAATCGGATCCGCTGCCTGCGCATCGCCCGCCGCCGGATAATATGCGACCAAGGTGGTGAGCTCGGCACCCGCTGACATTCCCATGACACCGATGCGATCGGGATTTATCCCCCACTCGGTGGCCCGGCTGCGGACCAGTCGCACGGCCCGTCGGAGATCGGCTGCCGCGTCTTTTTCGATGGAGTAAGTCGAGCCCGGCTCTCTCGCCAAACGGTACTTCAACGCGAACGCAGTGACGCCAAGATTGGCGAGATACTGCGCAGGCTCCACGCCCTCGGCATTGTAGACCAATTCGCGATGCCCGCCGCCCGGACAGATGATCACTGCGGTGCCGTTGGCCTTGCCTGCTGGCGGCAAAAAAACGGTGAGCGACGGATTGTGGATATTTTTCACCCAATAATCTTTGGCCAACTCCGCTTCATTTTTTCGCGCCTCGGAACCAGGTGCGCCATCCTTCCAAAGCGGGATCACGTTGGATGATTCCGCGAGTGAAAAACTGACGCTCGCACAATAGAGGCAAAGTATTGGGGTAAGGGTTCTGAGGTACATAATATATAACGAAATAAGCACTGGCATGGTCATTTAAAACTACTCACGAAAAATGTATTGGGGAAAGCTGAAGCGTAAACATATTCGACGTGGCGGCATCGCCTTCATAAGTACATAGCTTTAAATACATACTGCATGCTTTAACCTGATACAGGAAAAAAGTGTCGAGATATTTGCCAGTTCTGGACCATTTCGGCCCGAGCTAAGACTTCATCTATAAAAATTATATATATATAATTATAAATAACTTAAAAATTAGTTTTAGCGATGTGGCACCTCAGTAGCTGTGAATTTGAGTTGAATAAGTAACCCGCCTCACCCCGCTAACCAATCGTTCACTCAGGAGAGAATATAATATGATCATCAACCTCGTTAAGAAATCTGTTTTAAGCTGTCTGCTTGCAGTCACCGGACTGACGGCTTCGGCCTCCGTTTGGTATCCGAGCCCAAATGGCGGTGCACCTGTTGCCGTTGGCCAAACGCTTATTGCTTCGGGTGGTGATGTCACGGTCACTTTTCTTGGGCCCACAGGAGCTGCCTATGATGAGCATCTCTTCGTTGCGACGCCAAGTATCGCTTCCGGTCCTGCTGCCGGTGGCGCGCATTTCTTCGACAATCATAGCACGGCGAACGGCACCGTAGTTGACCTTGGCACATTCGCCGCCGGCACGGAGATCGTCTTCGGACTCTATGTTGATTCCACCGGGGACACGTTCTACGATGGTCCTGCCAGCCGTAATTTCGATGGTTTCGTACATGCCTACATGGTGAACGATTACCTCGGTATGGCTGACACCACCTATGTTGGTTTCGAAGACTTGAATGGTTTGACCGGCTCCGACTGGAATTACATCGATCAGGTCTATTCCTTCACTGGTGCAGTAGGTTCCTCGAGCGTTCCTGACACTGCCTCCACCATGGCCTTGCTTGGCCTGGGTCTGGTGAGCTTGGGCGCGCTGGCTCGCCGTCGCCAGCAGAAGTAATCGATTACCAACACCTGTAGTATTCAAACCCGCACTTTTCGTGCGGGTTTTTTTTCGTCTGCATCACAGCATGCAGCATTGGCCTGCCCTGCGCTGCACGTTATCTCGATTCCCAAGCTCGCATCAGCGCTGTGGAGTGCACATCCCAAACGCAAACCGCCCGCACAGTTCCGTCTCCCACAACTTCAAAAACATATCCGTCGGGCACAATTCCTGAAATCGGATTCCCTGGCGTCCGTTCCAATGTCCGCTCAGTTGTGAAATGGCACGGAAAAGCTCTCGACTGTCTGGGCGTCATCTCCCTCGCCCTGCAACAGAGTGATGAAGACCGTGAAATTCAAGGGTGGAAGCACTGTCTTGTTTCCGACCAGGGCGTTGCCGCTGGGATTGAGCACCGCGTGATTCGGACCGGTAACCGAGCGGGGATTGGGCCAGCGGGCCGTCGCCCGCGTGACATCGACTGACGCAGGTTTTTTCTTCGCGTCGTAGAAGGAAAGCTTGAAATTGCCACCGACGACCTCGAGGCCGAGGAACGTACCGTTGGAACGCGCAATGGTCACTCCGGGAATTTTAGGTTCTTCCGGCTGTTTCTTCGCCTCGACCTTGGCTTTGGTTCCAGGGGTGGCAGGCGGGGTCGGTTTGACGGCGGCCGCAGGGGCATCCGACTTGTTAGGAACGGTCGGGTTCGTCGGTGTTGTTTCAGCCGTCAATAAGGTCGCCCCGGCCAGCAGGCCGATCACAGCAAGGAGTGATTTCATGACCGGGAACATACGCATGAACTGCGAGTGGGCAAGCCCGGGTTCGTAGCAGAATCGGTCCGACCCGCCTTTTCGCGTGGATTTGACGAAGCGTTTACTTCAAGTCAGCGGCACGAATCTTCTCCCGCAAGCCCTGCCAGCGCGCCAAACGCTCCGCGATCTTCACTTCCCAACCAGCCGTCTTCGGCGTGTAGAGGTTCAATGGCTTCTCCAGATAGGCCTCGCCGGAAATATTCTCCGGATAATCATGCGCGTAACGGTAGCCCTTGCCATGCCCCATGCGCTTGCTGGCCTGGCCGCCCTTGTCGCGCATCGTGATGGGCACGGGCTGAACCGGTTGCTCCTTGAGGGCCCGATGCGCGTCGCCCAGCGCCAGCGTGGCCGAGTTGCTTTTCGGCGCCGTGGCGATGTAGAGCGTGGCATGCGCGAGCGTGAGCTCGGCCTCGGGCAGGCCGATGAAATCGCACGCATGGTGTGCCGCCACCGTCAGCGGCAAGGCCTGCGGATCGGCGAGCCCCACATCTTCGCTCGCCAGAATGACCAGCCGCCGCGCGATGAAGCGCGGGTCCTCCCCGCCCGCCAGCATCTTGGCCAGCCAATACATCGCCGCATCCGGATCGCTGCCCCGGCAGCTTTTGATGAACGCTGAAATCGTGTCGTAGTGTTCGTCTTCGTCCGCGTCGTAGCGGATGCGCCGCTCGCGGGCGAACAGCTCCAGTTCGCCACCGGTAATCGGCGTATTCTCCGGCAAAGAAAGCGCGATGACTTCGAGTGCGTTGAGCGCCCGGCGCAGATCGCCATCGCACAGCACCGCGAGATCCGTGAGCACCTTGTCTTCCGCCGTGTGGCCGCGCGTACCCAAGCCGCGTTCGACATCGAGCAGCGCCGCACGCAGCACACCCGCCACTGCGGTCGTCGGCAACGGCTCCAGGCGGAACAGATGGCTGCGGCTGAGCAGCGGGGGATTGACGTAGAACCCGGGATTATGCGTCGTGGCCCCGATCAGCCGGACATTGCCTTCCTCGACGTCGGGCAGGAGCAGATCCTGCTGGGATTTGTTGAAACGGTGCAGCTCGTCGATGAAAAGAATCGTGCCTGAATCCGGTCGCCGGCGTGCCGCGGTAAGAATTTCGCGCAGCTCGGCGACGTTGCTCATCACGGCGTTCACCCGCACGAACCGGCTCTTCGTTTCCCGGGCGATCACCTCGGCAATGCTGGTTTTGCCGCAACCGGGCGGACCATAAAACAGCAGGCTGCCAAACCGGTTCGTCGTGATGAGCCGGGGCAAAAGATTACCCGGCTTTAGAATGTGTTCCTGCCCGGAAATCTCCGCCAGACAACGCGGACGCATCCGGGCCGCCAACGGCTGGCTCTTCCGGGGCGTGCCGGGCAACTGCAAATCGCCGGCCGGCGGGGCCGGTTCCTCGCCAAAGAGAGACGGTTGATCGTCATCGTGTGCCATGCAGAAAAATCACTGTGCGGCAGATTGGGCGCGAAACAAGTTTGAACACCGCGCGCACTTCGTTTCACTCACGGCACGCTGACAACTCCGGGCCAGGGGCCGTCAGGCCAATTTTCCTCTCATGCCCGGTTCATCGTTGCGCGCTCCCGTCCTCTGGTTGCTGGTGCCATTCATGGCGGGCATCGCGCTGGCCGACCGCCGGCCTGCCCACGGTTATCTGATTCCCATTCTCGCCCTGATCGCCGCCGGACTCGGTTGGCTCGGCTGGCGGCTGGCGGATCGGAGTGGAACGCTGGCGAAAACCGGCTGGTCCATCGCTGTAATGGGCGTGGCGGCATTGAGCGGATACATCGCGCTGCATATCCGTTCACCGCGCCTGGACAAAACGCTGACGGCCCCACGCGAGGTCGTCGTCGTAATCGAAACCGAACAACTTTTTCCGCCCTCACCCACGCGCAAAACGCTCAGTGGCCTGGGCCGGATCATCGGTACCGAAAGCCATTTGAATGAACTGGCCGGGCAGCGTATTTATTTTTCCGCCATCAAACGCCTCAGCGTAAAGCCGGCGCGCTCCGGCCGCTATCAGGTGCGTGGAGTGCTGCAACCTCTGGTTGTCAGCCCGGAGACGGAAAATGCCGCCGGGTTCCAGCGCTACCTCGAAAGCGCGGGCATCCAACTCACCCTCACGCGTGCGCAGATCCTCCGCGAAGTCCGACCACCCGGTTGGTTCCGCCAACTCTGTTCGCAGTTCGAAAATCATCTGGAGACAATCTTGCGCCAGGGCAGCGAACGGCAACCTGCCGCGACATCGCTCTATCTCGGCATGTTGCTCGGCGAAAAAGCGGCACTCAGTGCGGAGCAGCAAAACGCCTTCATGCGCAGCGGGACTTTCCACATTTTCTGCATCGCCGGTCTGCATGTGGGCGTGATCGCGACGGCAATTGTGGCGATGCTGCAACTCCTGCGCGTGCCACGCCGCGCGGCGATCATCGGCGGCCTGCTGGTCCTTTGGTTTTATGTGCAGGTAACGGGCGCCAACATCCCGGCGGAGCGCGCGTTTCTGATGATCGCCTTTTTGTCGGGCTCACGGCTGTTCCGGCTGCCGGGCAATTCCCTGGCCGCGCTCGCAGCGGCGGCATTGTTCACCCTGTGCCTCGAACCACGGCAGCTTTTCAGCGCGGGATTCCAGATGTCCTATGCGGTCGTGGGCTCGCTGGTGGTGATGTGCGCACCCCTCGCCCAACGCTGGCAGGAAGCCTGGCGACCTTGGCGAGATCTGCCGGAAGCGGCCTGGGGTTGGCGACGGCATGGCGTGGTTTGGCTGGGACGAGGCCTGCTGGCAGCCGGCGCCACCACTTGGGTTGCACTGCTGGCCAGCACCCCTTCGAGTATAGGCAACTTCGGCCTGTTCTCTCCCGGAGGTTTGCTGGCGAATTTGATCATTGTGCCCATGGCCATGCTCGTGATCGTCGCCGGTTTCACCTCGCTCATCGGCGGACTTTGCGGGCTGACGGGCATCAGTCTGATCTTCAACCATGCCGCTGCGCTGGTCATCACGGCAATGGACTGGCTGATGGTCCATGGCACAGACTTGCCTGGCGTTTGCTACCAAGCCCATTTCATCTCTCCTTGGATGGCACCGGTGGCGCTCACGGCGCTTGTAGGGGTGATGCTTCTCGGAGCGAGTCTCCGCTGGTCAAAACGCTGGGGTGCGACCCTGTGGCCGCCACTCGCCCTCACACTCATCCTGTTTTTTGGGGTAAAGTTTGGCTGAGCATAAATTTTCCGTGTCTTCAG
Source organism: uncultured Opitutaceae bacterium (assembly GCA_964541315.1). GTDB lineage: Bacteria > Verrucomicrobiota > Verrucomicrobiia > Opitutales > Opitutaceae > Didemnitutus. The sequence continues at coordinate 4,904 of CAZIQP010000050.1, read as the reverse complement.
GTCATTCCATGGTTTGACTCCCCCGCATGAAAAGCGCCTACGAACTCGCCATGGAACGCCTCGCCAAATCTGATCCGGACGCCAATCGTCCGCTCTCTGCCGAGCAGAAAAAGCAATTGGCCGAGATCGACCGCGTCTTCAAGGGCAAGATCGCCGAGCGCGAAATCTTCCTGAAGCAGCAGCTCAACACGGAACTCGCCGCCCAGAAATTCGCAGAAGCCGACAAAGTCCGCCAGCAGATGGCCGGTGAGAAAACCCGCCTCGAAGAAGAACGCGACGAAGAGAAAGAACGCGTCCGCCGTGGCAAGTGAGCGGTTACATCAGTAGTTGAACTCAAAGTCGGCCAGCAGGACGTGGTGATCCGAGGCGGGCGTGGGCTTCACCTCGTGACCGATACAACGCAGATGCCTGTTATAGAAAATGTGATCGAGCACAAAGGGGCGGCGGCGCCAGGTGGCTTTGGCAAACTGGACGGTCTGGCAGTCGACCGCGGCAAACTGCTGGACGAGTGAGTCGTACCTGCTGACATTGAAATCTCCCGTGAGCATGGCCGGCCCCTCCTGCTGACGCATCAGTTCCACCACCTGCCGGCGCTGCTCGGGATACTGCATGCTGCTGGAGTTGAGCATAAAAAAAGCCAGCAGATGCGTGGTCATCACCCGTAAATCGCGTCCATCCATCGTCGTGGTGGCTCCGATCAAAACCCGGTCCGTCGGCGTGGTCTTATTGCCGCGAAAAGTAAACTCCACCGGCGGTGAGGGCAAATCGATCCGCATGTGGTCGCGCATCGGCGCCTTCGAGAAAATCGCCAGCCCGATCCCAAACGGCAGTTCTCGATCATCCGTCTTCGGAAACTCACTGAACCCGTCGTAACCGTGCAGCGCCTGCTTGATCCGGAGGTAGTTCGGCGGCAAGATCGGCTGGGTCAGACCCGGCGTCGCCCGTTCCAATTCCTGCAACATGATCAGATCCGCGTCGTGGGAAAGGATCTCGGCAAGAGTCTGATCGAGATCGACCGGCGCCCGGTCAGGTTCGGTCGCCCGCCACGTCTGGCCAAACTGCATGTTGAACTGGAGAACCTTGAAACTCATGGGCAATCGGAGACTGCTTTTATGCCAAGCGCTGGTGATTTCTGTTCACTGTGTCATCCGATGATCAACGTCCGGTGGAAATACGCCCAGCCATCGGGCGCGGAATTATTTTTGCCAAATGCTCTCCCTCCGCCTAGGGGCAGCAAGCCTATTCTGGCTCAGCCGTGCCCTCAACCACCCACTCCTTCGCCTCCGGCACCTGCGCGTTGAACTCCCGCAGAGCCGCGCTGAGGTGCTCGGCATAGCGGAAATGTGCGCCCATGCCCGTGCGCAGTTCGGCTTCATAAATAAATTTGTCGGCGTGCGTGCTGTGCTCAAACGGCGTCTGCGCCCCGAGCAAAAGCGAATAAACGTAAGCGCCCGAGCCACGCTGCATCAGCTCGCGGGTCAGCGCCGCCTGCTCGTCGAGCAAGGCCTGATGCGATTCATGGGCAATTTCCGGCGGCAAATAGAAACCGGCCTGAATGAGCGGCGTGTAGCGATGACCCGTGCGATGACGGTTCAGGTCACGCAGCTCGGCGACCGCCATATTGTTCCAGGCAAAGGCCACCCGCATCCGCCGGGTCGCCGTGCCTTGATAACCGTAGCGGTTGGCCCGGTGCTTCAGTGATTCGGCAACCGACTGTTCCTCACGCAACCACGGCGGGGTGTCGCGCTCGACCTTCACCCAAACCTCGTCGGCGAGCGGAGCGGTCGAGAGCCGGGCGAGGCCTAGCCGGAGGCTGGTCGCGAGTTCCTGCTGCGCCTGGGCTTGAAAAGAAGGCTCGGCAAAACTGTGCCGCATCAGCCGGGGCGAAATTTTCAACAGCTCGTCGCGGATCAGTTTCGCCGCCGCGCGCGCCTCGGGCTGCGGCAGCGAGTCGAGGTGCTTCACCGTGGTGGCCCACATGCGCGAACTCTGGACGAGTCCGAGATTGGTGCGGGTGGCCAGCGGGATAAAATAACGGGCACGATCCAGCGCGTAGTTTTTGCGAATCCGATTCACCACGGCCGGCTTGGCGTTGGCCGGCACGCGGATGAGTTCCGGCTGGTCCAGGCCGAGCTGATCGAGCCGGGCGTACTCGGTTTGGTAAGCCGCAAACGATTTCGCCATCAGCGCCGACCAACGCGGGGCGAGATCAGCGGGAATGCCCAGCTCTTCTGCCGTCGGCAGATTGGTCGGCGCCATCGTGATGTAACGCGTGCTGGACTCCTGACCGTCGGCCATCTGGGCGAGTTCGAAAACTTTATAGGCGAGCCACATCGAGACGTCGTCGAGCGCGATGGCCAGACCGCCGGTCAGCCCGCCAATGGACGCATGCCCGTAGTCGACAAACTTCAGAATGCGGTCGATCGACTCGTCGGGGTTGGCGATATCAACCTTTTCGAGGATCTTGTGAATGCCCTCGTTGCTGCGCGAATAACGCGCCAGCACGGAAGCGAGCAACTCCGGGGTTACCTTGGGCTGATCGGCTGCACTGGGCGGCGGTACAATGGCGAGTCCGGTTACCTTCATGGAGCCAAAACCGAAACAGGTTCACGCAGCGTGGCGAAGAAATAAACGCGCGAATAGGAGAAATATCCCGTGAACGCAGCGCTGGGTAATCGTAGGGCCGGCGCTTGCCGGCCGCGGCACGCCGGCAAGCGGCGGCCCTACGATAAAGAAACTCACTTCATCAGCCAGCTCGTCAGCGGGGTTTGGAAGAAGCCGATCGCGATGGTGGCGAGCGCCAAGGTGGTCAGCACAGCCACGCTGAGGAAATTGGGAGCGGTGCCGGCAGTCGCAGGCCGGACTTCAACCGGGCTATCTTGCCGCCCGGTCGAGAAGTACGCCGCCTTGATCCAGCCAAAGTAGTAATAGATCGAAATCACCACGCCGACGACGGCGAAGGCCAGCAGCCCGTAAAGGTGCGCTTCGAAAGCCGCGACGAAGACCAGCAGCTTGCCCATGAAACCGGCCAGCGGCGGAATGCCCGCCAACGATCCCACACCCACCGCGAGAATCGCCGCAAGGAAGGGTTTTCCCTTGGCCAATTGGTCATAGGAATCGAGGTCTTGGCGGGCGTCGTTTTCCCCGGCAAGGTGAGCCATCACGCCAAAGACCGCCATCGATGCCAGCATATAGGTGAAAAGATAAAACCAGACCGCCGTCCAAGCCCAAGGTACCGTGAGCGAAGCGGTGACACCAATGAGAAGGAAGCCCGCATGCGAAACCCCGGAGAGACCCATCAGGCGCTTGGCATCGCGTTGGGTCAGCGCCGAAAGATTGCCGTAAAGAATCGTCGCCGCCGCCATCGCCGAAAGCACGGGCACCAACAGGCCCTTGAGCGGAAGGAAAACTGAATTCACCAGAGTAAGCAGCACGGCGAATCCGGCCGCCTTCGACGAAACGGCAAGGAACGCGGTCACCGGCGTGGGCGCACCCTGATAGACATCGGGCACCCAGACCTGAAAAGGAAACGCGCCGATCTTGAAGGCAACCCCGCTCAATACCAGCAACGCCCCGACGATCGCCAGGAAGTTGTCATGATTGTGTTGGAGAAAATTCGCCAGCACGGGAAATTCGAATCCAGTATGCACGACACCACTACCGTCCACCACCCGGCCGACCGCGCCATAAAGCAGCACGATGCCGAAAAGCATGATGCCCGAACTGAGCGAGCCGAGCACGAGATACTTGAGACCGGCTTCCAACGTAAGCGGATTGTCGCGGAAATAACTGACCAAAATATAAAGCCCGATGGTGAGCGTCTCCAGCGCCACGAAGAACATCACGAAATGGTTGCTCTGCACCAGCAGCATCGTCGCGGCGGTGATCACCAGCACGATGTGGTAGAACTCGACGCGTGGCATCTTGCTGCGGGGCAGGCAAACGCTGCCGAGAAATATCACCAGCAAGGCCGAACAGAGAAAGAACGCCCGGGCGATCTGGCCCTGGGCGCTGATCTGAATCAGCCCCGCAAACAGCGGTTGCTGACTCCACACCTCCGGGCTGAAGAAAAAATTGCATATCACTCCAACCAAAGCGCCCACGAGGGCCAAGACCGCAAAGAGCGGGATAAAGCGGTGTTCTTTCTTCGGCAGAATAATTTCCGACACCAGCAAGATGAGCGCCATACCTGCGACCACAAGTTCGGGAGTGATGGCCCACCATTGGTTGGACTCGGCAGCGGCTTTGAGGAATTCGAGCGTCATGGCGGCGGAAAATCAGCGTTGAAAGGAAACCGGCGCGGTGGCGACAACCGGCTTGGCCGTGAGCGCGTGGTTGACAGGATCGGTCAGGGCCTTTGGCCAGAAGCCGATGAAAAGCAGCGCGGCCAGCAGGATAATGGCAGGCAGGCGTTCGGACCAAGCCAGATCAACGGGCGGGTGCTCCGCAACGACCTTCTTGAAGAAGTCCGACTGCGGACCGAAGAAAACCCGGGCCGCCGCGCGCAGACCGTAGACGGCCGAAATGACGACGCCGGAGACAGCCACCGCCGTGATCCATTTGGAAAAGCCCCAGAGCGAAACAAAGACCGTGAATTCACCCCAGAAGTTGGCAAAGCCTGGCAGGCCAATGCTGGCCATCGTGGCTGCGACGAAGAATGCCGCGAGGACGGGAGTTTTTTGTGCCAGTCCGCCCATCTCGGTCATATCGAAGGTGTGCGTCCGATGATGAATCGCCGTGGATAGGAGGAACAGCAGCGCGACGGACAGCCCGTGCGCCACCATCAGGAGAACCACACCGCCCGAACCGATCACCGACAAAGCCGCGATGCCGAGGAAGCCATAGCCCATGTGCATGACCGAACTGTAACCGATCATCTGCTTCAGGTCGCGCTGGGCCATCGT
>CAZIQP010000049.1:0-25672 GCA_964541315.1 uncultured Opitutaceae bacterium | reverse complement strand
ATCCGACGGTGCTCGAGACTGATCGACCGCCGCTGCACGACGGATAAACTCGCACATGGAATCGTAGACGACCAGGCGTACGCCCCGGACCAAACCGCGTTGGCGAAGGGCGATCATTTTGATTTCTCCGAGCTCTGCGGCCTTGTAATACCAGCCGCACGACAAACCGAAATACGGATCACGCTTGCCGGGTGAAGGGAGCCGGAAGAATTCTATTCGTGACGGAACTGTCTGAGCGGAGGATGAACTGGTCAGTGGGGCACTCATGGTGATATTTTTCGATGAGGTTTGCTTACAGTGGCATCATTGCGGCTCTCTCCCTTCACGTTGGCGAGTGCGCGCCTCTGCGCTGTTTACGGTAGACGCGAGCTATTGTGCCGGGCGTTTTTTGCGTTCCACTGAACGCAGCCCAAGTCATCGGTTCGTGGTGGGAAAATTTCAGCCGCTCGCCGGTGGGTCAGTTCTGCCTGCTTGTTTGCTTCGTGTCCGGGCTAGGCGAGCGCAACGGCGAACAAAGTGAGCGGCGGCTCGTGATCGCAACGCAGCGGAGAACACGAGGCGTAGGACGCGGATTACTTGCCGTGACCCTCGTAGCCTGTCGGCATGATCCAGGGATACCGGCAACACAAACGATCCGGTCATGAGTCGCACTTCTCAAGCGGACAACCGGGGTTGGAAATGTTACAGTATGACCAACGTTCTCCAATCACCAGCCGGCCAAATGACACCGTGCGCTGGCAGGGTATTTCGCGCCACTGAGTCGATACGGCTACGATTGCCCCGCCGCCGGTTCATCGCCCTGACTTAGGTTCACGGACTCGGGTGCCGGTTCACCGCTTTGCCTCCGGATGGCGGCGTGCGCTTCGCGGAATTTTGCCAATGGGATGATCCCGTGCCTGAGGTGGTGCTCAAACACGGCCCAGGATTCACTTTCGTCGAGCAGCCGGTCGGGCGTAAAGACGTGACTGAACAGCTTGTTCTTGGCGTGATCCGAGCCAAACAGGCGTAGCGAAACCACGCCGCGAATCCGGCGGTCGGGATAGAGGTTGATCTTGATCCGCCGATAGTCGCGGTCTCCTTCGTGCAAAGTCGCCATCGCGGTGACCGAGATGCGCAGCATGAAGTCGTATAGCTGGTCGTTCGGCACCGCCGCCTCCAGCCGGCACCACAGATGATAGCCCCGGCCACTGGCGATGATCAATGGCACACACCCGAGGGCCATCAACTGGTCGCGCATAAAACGGACCGTGAAGGCCATCTCCGGGATCAGCGCCGTATTGTTCGTCTTATGATTGTTATCAAGGTTGAAACAGAAGGTGTTGCTGGCCGTGTCGTCGAAGTACAGGCAAACGTTGCAGCGCTTTTCAACGTGAGCCTGCAACATCTCCTCCATGCGGAATCCGGGAATGTGGCTGAGCTTGTATTTGTGCAGCAGGCCGGTGAGCGTCAGCTCGCCATACTCCAACCGAACGCCGTCCGACAGCAATTTCTCCAGGTAGGCAAAACCGTGTTCGTACGTTTCCACCTTGGCCCGGTCCTGGGGCAGGCCGGCATAGAATTCCTTCAGCAGGCTCACCCTTGGATCCATGGCGTGATTTCGTCAAACGAACGGAAGGCCCGCGCGCAGTTGGGCTGCAGGTCCCGGTGTCGCTCCAGCAAGGGATAAAACACCTGCACGCCGTGGGTTTCACCGTGGATGATATTGAAGGGATCGTCGTCCACCAGATGCTCAATCTGCCACACCCGGCAGAAGACGATCTTGTTCCAGGCCATGAAAAGATGGTCGAAGGGAATGCCGTGGTCGTTCAGCCATTTTTTTGTGTCGCCGTTGGCGCGGCGCAGGTCCCGGTAGGTGCAGATCACGATCCGCCAGCCGGCGGCCTTCAAGCCGCGCACAAATCGCACCCCGTCGGGACGGGCCACCGCGAGCCGATAGCACTGCTGATGGATCTGGCTTTTGAAAAAGGCGTATTCCGTGCTGAGCAGCCCGTTATTTTCCGACTCGTGGCGGCGCACCCGCGCGAGGTAGTCGTGAAAAACCGGCTCCGCCATCCCATGCGCGCCGTCGTAGCGGAAGTCCGTCTGTTGCAACGTGGCTTCGAAATTGTTCAGCGTATCGTCGAGATCGATGGCGATCGTTCTCATCCCGTCGGGTTGGCACTCGCCTTGGTCCGCTTTGATCGGTTGAAAATAAGGTCATTCCAAACAGGAACCACACACATGGGAAAGACAGATAAATGCCTGCATCGCGATGTCCATCACGATACCGCCGCAGAGGAGCAACCTTCACAGCCAGCAAAAACCTCCCTATCCGGCTGCGCCACTCAGATTAACCCTGTTTTTCGACGTCGCCCGGCCTGAACGACAGACCAAAAATGCCCGTTGACACGGCCTTGTTCACCCGCAACCTCTGTTCTCTTTTCCAATCATGAGCAGCACCGAAACACCCGCCACCCAGACTCTCAAGCCCGAGGATATTCCTTTCACCAGCCCGCAGTTGATGTCCCGCTTCATCACTGATACCGGCAAGATCCTGCCCCGCAAATACACGGGCTTTTCCGCCAAGCAGCAGCGCAAGGTCACGAAGAACATCAAGCGCGCCCGCAAGTTGCTGACGATGCAGTAAGCGAAGCCTGTCCCCTTCTTTCTCATTGAGCCGGAGCCTATGCTCCGGCTTTTTGTTTTTCTAATGCCCGCCCGTGTCTATGCCCCCACTCCGCACAACCTCCGCCTGCTGGCGGCGGCTCTCAAACGCGGCGAACTGGTGGCCATGCCGACTGAAACAGTCTACGGCTTGGCGGCTCATGCCTTGGATATCCGGGCCTGCCGACGAATTTTTACCGCCAAACGGCGGCCAGACCACGATCCGTTGATCGTCCATGTCACCGATCTGCGCGCGGCAGAAGCGTTGGCGGAATTCAACGACGCGGCTCGTGTGATCGCCCGCCATTTCTGGCCCGGACCGCTGACCCTCGTGCTGCCCAAGAAAAAAATTGTGCCTGGAATCGTTACCTCTGGGCAGGACACCGTGGCGTTGCGTTCGCCCGCCCACCCGCTCGCCCGCCGGCTGCTCAAACTTTCCGGCCTGCCGCTGGCTGCACCGAGCGCCAACCTGTTCGGCTATGTCAGCCCGACGACAGCAGAACACGTCCGACTCGGACTCGGCACCCGCATCAAACACATCCTCGATGGCGGCCCGTGCCGCGTCGGCGTGGAATCGACGATTGTCGCCGTGAGCCCGGCCGGAGAATTGCGCGTGTTGCGACCCGGTGCGATTTCCGGACCTGAGTTGCTGGCGGTGCTGCGTCGTGCCGGCCTGAAAGCCCGCCTGGCAAGGAGAAAGTCTTCTTCAGCCGTACTCGCGCCCGGCCTGCTCGACCAACATTACAGCCCGCACACACCGCTCACGATTACCTCGCACATTACCGCCGCTCAGAAGAAATCAGCCGGCACCGACATCGCATTGATTTTCCAACAAAAGCCGGATGCCAGTGGCAGGAATATTTTCTTTTTCAGCGCTGCCGGTGAATTAAGCGATGCCGCTCACAATCTCTACTCGGTGTTGCGCCAGGCCGATGCGGGCAAATTTGCGCGTATTATCGTTGAAGCCGCTCCAAAAAACGACGGTGCGCTGGCCGCAGCGATCAATGACCGGCTGATGCGCGCAGCGGGAAAGCGAAAGTAGCACGGCCCCCTCACCGCTTCGCCAGCACGCCCGCCAGTGCCTTCAACAGGCGTTCGTTCTGCGCCTGAGTGCCGACCGTTACGCGCAGCCACTCGGGCAGGCCGTAACCTTTGACGGGCCGGGTGATCACGCCCTGCCGTTGCAGGGCATCGAAGACGGCGACGCCGTCGCCCACCTTCACCAAAATAAAATTCCCCTGCGCCGGCACAAATTCCAACCCGCCTTGGGTGAAGCCCGCGCCTAATTGGGCCAGTCCGGCCCGGTTTTCGCGACGACACTTGGTCACAAATTCCTCGTCATCCAACGCCGCAACCGCAGCGGCCGCTGCGATTGCATTCACGTTGAATGGCTGGCGAACGCGCTGAAGCAGCGCGATCAACTCCGGCGCTGCGAAGCCATAACCCACCCGCAGGGAGGCCAAGCCATAGATCTTGGAAAATGTTCGCAGGCATATCACTTTCCAACCTCCGGCAATGAGTGGCCGCAGGTCCGGCGGGTTTTCCAAAAAGTCCACGTAGGCTTCGTCCATTACGAGAATAACGTGCGGCGGCAAAGCGCGCACAAGCGTCACGATTTCCTCGGCGGTGTTCGTTGCTCCCACCGGATTGGCCGGGCTGGCGAGGAAGACCAAACGCGTACGTGGCGTCACGGCGGCGAGCAGTGAAGGCAAATCCTGCCGCAATCCGGTGGCCAGCGGCACTTCCACCGGTTTCGCGCCGAACATCAGCGTCACGAGCTTGTAGACGATGAATGCCGACCGATGCATCACACACTCCGTTCCCGGCCCAAGGAACGCATGCCCCATCAGCTCGATGAGTTCGTTCGAGCCGTTGCCAATCACAAACTGGTCCATGCCCAGCCCAAGTTTCGCCGCCAGTTTTTGTCGCAGCGAAAAATAGCCTCCGTCGGGATAGAGGTTCGCCTCGGACAAAGCGCGCTGGGCGGCGGCAATGGCTTTGGGCGATGAGCCGTGGGGATTCTCGTTCGACGCCAGCTTGATGATCCCGGCAGGATCGAGTCCCAGCTCGCGCGCCACCGTCTCGATCGGCTTGCCCGGTTCGTAGATGGGCCGGATCAGGACGCCCGTATTGGCCAGCTCGGCAAAAGTCATGCACTCAAACCATGCGTCTTACCACGCCGGTTCAAATCAAATATTGCGGTTGGTTAAACCGTATCGCCCATGCTCAATTCTTCAAAACCTCGTCCACTGTTTTGGCGTCGTTCTGGTCGTGCTTGGCGACATTTGCTTTGGCTTTGTTCACGGCGTTGACGTAACTTGATCCGGATTTTTGTGGCGGAGCGCTGGGCTTCGGTGATTCAGGCTTCGTTCCCACAGCGGCGGTGGCCGGAGCCTCAGCCAGACTGCTGGCCGGGATGACACCGGTCACGTTATTGAAACGAACGGTCAGCGTCTTGTCATCGCGTTCCAACAGCTCGACCAGCGTGCCTGCCTTGAGAGAAACAATATTGCGGCCTGATTTCAGAATCACCGGGCGGGTCAGTCTGACTTCCTGGGCCGAAGCGATGAGTGCACCGCAGAGGAAAAGCATGGTGAGTCGTTTCATCTCCGCAGCTTTTGCCCAGCCAAACTTTCTGGCAAGTCGAGGCCGGAAGGTCGCGGGCATTTCACAAAGTCTATACGACCCGATTAGCGACAACGACGTGTTTCAAACCTGTCGTCACTGCGTCCGGGCAAAAGTCAGGCGTTCGAAACCATGCGGCCAAGCCCATGGGTCTGATCCCCTTTTTGCCGGCAATAATCCTGCCGGCCCTCTCAATTGGCCGCCAAAATAACCTTCACCTGCTTCGCGCTGTTCTGGCCGTGGTTGGCTGCGGCCTCTCCGGTCTTATTCGCGGCGTCAGCGGCAGGCGCGCCCGATTTCCGAGCAGAAGAACCGAGGCTGCTTTCTACCGGTTTTGAAAGGGATTCCGGAGCCAGACTGCTCGCCGGGATAAGACCCGTATGATTGTTGAAACGCACCGTGAGCGACCACTCATCGCGCGACAGGACCTCGACAATCGTACCCGCCCGCAATGAAACGATGCAGCGCTCGGATTTCAACAAGGCTGCATGGCTGAGCCTGAATTCCTGGGCTGAGGCGACAAGCCCGCCGCACAAAAACAGGAGAGCGATTCGTTTCATACCTGCAGCATCATCACCTGCGGTTCCTCAGCAAGACCAGTTCCCTTGCGCATCCCTGATTAACGGACGCTAAACAACCCGGCTAGGGACTATTACGCATTGCATCTGGGCAGCTTTCGCCGCTTGAAAGCCCGGCTCAGCATCCTCGAACACAAGACACTTTTCCGGAGGCACGCCCATCAGTTTCGCAGCAAGCAAAAACATTTCCGGCGAAGGCTTGCCGTGAGCCACATCCTCCGGTGTCACCACCACTGGAAACAGATCGTCGATGCGCATCAACTGAAGTGTTTTCTTCACGATGGGTTTGGGACCGCCGGACGCCACACTCATCGGGGCGCGGCCGTGGAGTTTGCGCGCGAAATCCACCACCGGCTGGATGACCTTCATCTCCGGCTGCATTTCCAGAAACAGCTCCTCCTTGCGATGGAAAACATGATCCACATCGATCGTGATGCCGTAGTGTTTGGCAAAAGTCTGGGCGACCTTGCGTGTCGGCATGCCGCCGAGGGAATAGAACAACTCTTCACTCAATCCTTCCTTCAGCCCCGCCAGCCGCATCGCCTTGTCCCAGGCGCGAAAGTGCAGCGGCATCGTGTCGACGAGCGTGCCGTCACAATCAAAAATATAACCGGCAAAGTCACCGGGCGGAATGTGGAGTTTCATGCGGGATGGCCCAGCGAAACGCCCGGCCGGCCCTGCGCAACTGAAAAGCCGCGGCGAATCACCGGGACGCGTAATGCGGGGCCAACCACGTCCGGTACACCCCACCACCCGCCACGGCACCGATGATCGGAGCGAGCACATATACCGTTACCCAACCCCAACCATTGGCGGTGAATGGCACCGCGCCCCAGCCAACCAGCGCACTGAACACGCGCGGTGCCAGGTCCCGCGCCGGATTGAATGCAGCCTGGGTGAGCGGGCCAAGCAACGAGATCAAAATTGTGACGGTCAGACCGATGGTTGCGGCGGCCAACAACTGCGGGCGCGACTTGTTGCGTTCGTCCGTGACGCCAAAAATGACCAAGGCCAGAACGGCGGTCCCTAGAAATTCGATGAAGAAGGCCCGCCCATGCGAAACCGTGGCGCGAGCCGCATCGCTCAGCGGTTGGCCCCCCGGGCTGGGGAAATATTCGCCAAAAATCATTGCCGTAGCCTCGCTCCCCGGCGCTCCACGGACAATATGTTGCGTCGTTTCATACAACTCAAGTACTCCACCGTAGATGGCGTAGAGCACTGCACTCGCCGCCAGCGCGCCGGCAAACTGGGCAAATAGGTAGCGCGGCACCGCACTCCAGGAAAATTCCCGCCACATCGCCATCGAAATCGTAACGGCTGGATTCAGATGGGCGCCACTGAGGCTGCCCGTCAGGTAAATCGCCGTGGTGATGCCGATGCCCCATACAATTGCGACTTGAAACACCCCCGCCTGCGCCCCGGTGAGCACAGCAGTCGCCACACTGCCGCAGCCAAAGAAGACCAGAATGAACGTGCCGATAAATTCTCCGACGAACCAAGCGGGGAGAGAAGGTTGCTTTACAAGGCTCATTTTTCAGGCCGGTTGCGCTTTCGCTGCCCCGAGACTTTTCAACGCATCGCGCCGCCCATCGGCGTAGCAGCCGAAAGCACTGCGGATCTCGTCACGCACACGACGAAACACCTCCAGTTGCTGCTCCTCCGTGCCGGTGGAGTGCGCGGGATCATCGAAGGGCCAGTGATGGCGGTTTACTTGGCCGGGGAAAATCGGGCACGCCTGGTCGGCATTGCCGCACACGGTGATCACCGTCTCAACTTCTCCGGCGAGAAAATCATTCATGTGTTTCGAGCAATGAGAGGAAATATCGATCCCAATCTCCTGCATCACCCGGATTGCGAGCGGGTGCACATAGCCGGCAGGCTTGGAACCCGCACTGGCGACCGTCACAATGTCGCCGGCCACGGCGCGGAGAATTCCTTCAGCCAGATGACTCCGACAGGAATTCCCGGTACAAAGGATGAGGACCACTGGTTTGATCGTGCTCATGGAATGATGCAGAAGGTTTTCAGCAGCAGCGTTTGGTGGTGCCGCGCATTGCGGCCACAGGAGCACAGGTAAGATCGAGCTTGCGCAGTCGTTCGAGATCGCGGCGGAAACCAGCTTTCTCCGTCGCACAATCCTGCAGGCAGGCGAGATTGGCGGCGAGTTCACGCGAAGGCTTCGCCGGCAGCCCGTAGATCATCCAGTTGCCCTGCCGTTCGACCTCAACCAAGCCACGGGCGCGGAGATAGGCGAGGTGCTTGGAAATCTTCACCTGGGATTCACCCAATACTTCCTGGAAGTGGCATACACAGAGTGATCCCTGCCCCAGCAGGTTTAGAATGCGTAGCCGGGTGGCGTCGCAGAGGCATTCGTAGATTTGCACCAATTCCATGTCCGAATTCATATTCCTGTATAGGTATATGATTCAAGCGTTATTCGGTGCTGGCACGGAATTGTCACGCAACGGCTGCGACCAGGAGCAATCAGTAGACGCGTGATTTCTCCTTCGCGGCAGGGCCCAGCGGTCCCGCCCTACCTCCAACCCAAAAAAAACGGCGCGGTATCTGCCGCGCCGTTTTTTGGGATTCTTTGATCGCCCGCTCAGGCGCCGCCCGCAGCGGCGTTGGAGGTGGGCTTGAACCGGGCCTTGAACAAGGCGGCCATGTAGTCGTGGTTCATGCGGGCGATGAAATCGTGCGAAATGAGCTTCGGGCAGACGGCGCTGCATTCGTACTGGTTCGTGCAACCGCCAAAACCGGCATCGTCCATCGTCTGCACCATGGCGAGCACGCGTTTGTCGCGCTCGGGCTGGCCTTGCGGGAGCAGACCGAGTTGCGAGACTTTGGCGGCAACGAAGAGCATCGCGCTGGCATTTTTGCAGGCGGCGACACAGGCGCCGCAACCGATGCACGAAGCGGCGTCCATCGCGAGATCGGCGTCTTCCTTCGGCACGGGAATTGAATTGGCATCGGGTGCCGCGCCGGTGCGAACGGAAATAAAACCGCCAGCCTGCTGGATTTTGTCGAAAGCCTTCCGGTCGGTGATGAGATCCTTGATGATGGGAAAAGCGCGGGCGCGGAATGGTTCGACCAGGATGAGATCGCCTTCGCGGTAGCTGCGCATGTAGGTCTGGCAGGTGGCGACACCCTTGCCCGGACCATGCGGCTTGCCGTTGATGGTGCAGGAGCAGGTGCCGCAGATGCCCTCGCGGCAATCGTGGGCAAACGCGATGGGCTCCTCGCCTTGCCTGGTCAGCCCGTCGTTCACGACATCGAGCATCTCGAGGAACGACATGTCGGGGCTGATGCTCGTCGCCGGATAGTCAACGAACCTGCCGGGGACGTTCGGACCGGCCTGGCGCCAGACGCGCAGCGTGACAGAAAAAGGTTTCTTGGAATGTTGTTCAGCGACCATGGTGATCAGGCTTTGTTTTTCGCTTTGCGTGATTTTTTGAGAAGAGTGTGGAAACCCATTTCGCGCCCGGGTGCGGTGGGCGGAGTCATGAGTTCGCGGATGGCATCGAAGACCGCCTTGAACTGGGTGTCGTATTTTTTCTCCAAGGACGTCAGTTTCCGCGCGAGATCGACATGGGTGCTGAGGATTTGGCGCATGCGCACGAAGGCGCGCATGATCTCGATGTTGACCGCGATTGCACGGGGAGAATTGAGCAGGCCTGAGAGCATCGCCACGCCCTGCTCGGTGAAGACACTCACGCTTTTGGAAAACTTCAGACCCGAAGAGGATGTCCCAAATTGGGATATCCTCCCGATTTCCTCACGGGTAAGCGTGAACATAAAGTCCTCCGGAAAGCGTTCCAGATTGCGGCGGACAGCCCGGTTTATGATGCGGGTTTCGACTTCATAGAGTCTCGCCAAATCGCGATCCAACAGCACTTTTTGTCCGCGCACCAAAATAATCCGCGAATCGATCCGTTCAGACGGAACGACAGCGGCAAGGTCAGTGGACGCAGCCTTGGACTGGATTTCGGAGGATGTCACAAATTGGGATATCCCCGTTTGAAACGGGAAAAACTCATTTGTAGGAGCGGACGCTCATCTTGGTGAATTCGTAATTGAGCGGCTCGGTGTTGCGGAGCGGCGTCTTGCCTTCGCCCTGGTATTCCCAAGCGGCAACGTGGGCGTAATGCTCATCGTCGCGTTTGCATTCGCCGTCGGGATGCTGGTATTCCTCACGGAAATGACCGCCGCAGGATTCTTCGCGGGTGAGGGCGTCGCGGCAGAGGAGTTCGCCGAGCTCGATGAAATCGGCGACGCGTCCGGCCTGTTCGAGAGACTGGTTGAGCGTGTCGGCGGAGCCGGGAACCTTGACGTTGGCCCAGAATTCTTCGCGGAGAGCGGGAATCTTTTGGAGCGCGGCTTCAAGTCCGGCCTTGGTGCGGGCCATGCCGCAGTGTTCCCACATGATTTTGCCAAGACGCTTGTGGAAATGGCTGACGGGCTCCTTGCCCTGGTTGGCGAGGAAACGCCGGGTCATCGAAGTGACGTTTTCTTCCGCCTGTTTAAACTCGGCCCCATCCGTCTTCGGGCGCGAGCCGGGTTTCTGGCCAGCCAGATAATCGCCGATCGTGTAAGGGATGACAAAGTAGCCGTCAGCCAGACCCTGCATGAGTGCGGAAGCGCCGAGGCGGTTCGCACCGTGATCGGAGAAGTTGGCTTCGCCGAGCACGAAGAGGCCGGGAATGTTCGACATCAGGTTATAGTCCACCCAAAGACCGCCCATCGTGTAGTGCACGGCGGGGAAGATGCGCATCGGCGTCTTGTAGGCATTCTCGGCGGTGATCTCGTGATAGATATCGAAGAGATTGCCGTAGCGTTCGCGCACGACGGGTTCGCCGAGACGCTTGATGACATCGGCAAAATCGAGATAGACGCCAAGCCCGGTCTCGCCGACGCCACGACCTTCGTCGCACATGCGCATGGCCGCGCGGGAAGAGACGTCGCGGGGCGCAAGATTGCCGAAGCTTGGATAGATGCGCTCGAGATAATAATCGCGGTCGGCCTCGGGAATGGAGGCAGGATCTTTCTTCGCGTCTTCCTTTTTCTTGGGCACCCAAATGCGACCGTCGTTGCGCAAAGACTCGGACATGAGAGTGAGCTTCGACTGATAATCGCCGCTGACCGGAATACAGGTCGGATGGATCTGCGTGTAGCAAGGATTGGCGAGGCAGGCGCCACGCTTGTAGGCGCGCCAGATCGCGGTGGCGTTGGACTGGCGGGCGTAGGTGGAGAGATTGAAAACGTTGCCGTAGCCGCCGGTCGCAAGGATGACGGCATCGGCGCTGTGGCGCGAAATAACACCGGTATTCAGGTCACGCACGATGATGCCCTTGGCGTGGCCATCGACGACAACGAGATCGAGCATCTCGGAGTTGGTGTGCAGTTCGACGCCGCCCTGGCCCACCATGCGGGAGAGCGCGGAGTAAGCACCGAGCAGAAGCTGCTGGCCGGTCTGGCCGCGCGCGTAGAAAGTGCGGGAAACTTGTGCGCCACCGAAGGAGCGGTTGGCGAGCAGACCGCCGTATTCACGGGCGAAGGGCACGCCCTGCGCGACACACTGATCAATGATGTTGACGGAAACCTCGGCGAGACGATGAACGTTGGCTTCGCGGGCGCGGTAGTCTCCGCCTTTGAGCGTGTCGTAGAAGAGGCGATGAACAGAGTCGCCGTCGTTCTGGTAATTCTTCGCCGCGTTAATGCCGCCTTGCGCGGCGATGGAGTGGGCGCGGCGCGGGCTGTCGTGGAACACGAAGTTTTTGACCTTGTAGCCGAGCTCGGCGAGCGTGGCGGCCGCCGAGGAACCAGCCAGACCGGCACCGACGACGATGATCTCGTATTTCCGTTTGTTGGCCGGATTGACGAGCTTGATCTCGGTTTTGTGCTTCTGCCATTTTTCGGCGAGCGGGCCCGAGGGAATCTTGGAATCGAGTTTGGCCATGTCGGGAATGGGTCAGCGTTGGACTACGCCAGAAGTGGAGGTGGTAGTGGCCGCCAGTTTTTGGGCGGCATACGTGCCGTCCGCAGGCTTGACAATGCCCGTGAGAATTGCGCCCGGGATGGCAAGATTGCCGAGGAAATACAGTGCGCAGAATACGACGGCGACTTTGCGCAGCGTGCAGGACCATTTGGACGAGCGCCAACCTATGGTCTGGAACAGTGAATCGATGCCGTGAAGCAAGTGAACTGAGAGCAGACCGACCGCGATGATGTAGAAAATCGAGATCACGGGATTCGTGAATCCGAGAAACACCATGCTATAGACGTCGGCCACTTTTTCGTCCTTGGCCGCGAGAGGGATGCCAAACTCGCGCACCGCTTCGGTCATCGTCCATTGATGGCCCGTCTTGAACGATTCTGGCTGGGCCACGCCGAGGGTGAAATGCGCGAGGTGATAAATCAAAAAGGCCAGCACCACCAAACCGGTCAGACGCATGTAGCGGGAGGCGACGGTGGCATTCACCCATTTCCGCACAGCATAATCCTGAGGACCGCGAGCCGCCCGGCTCTCCAAGGTGAGGGCGACGGCGGCCCAGATATGAATCGTCACGCAGGCGAGCAGAAACAGACGGATGGCCCAGAGCACCGGACCAAGCGATTGGAGGAAGTGCGCATAGCCGTTGATCTTGTCCGGGTGGCCAAAGATCTGGAGATTCCCCATCAAGTGACCGGTAACAAAGCCAAGCAGGACGAGTCCGGTGGCGGCCATCAGGAATTTTTTTCCGATGGATGAGGTGAAAAGCGATCCGAGTAGATTCATCGCGCGTGTCGTGGATTTAAGTGGGCGGGAGTAAAAACGCCGGAACAGAACAAACCAATGTCAAAGTTCCTTGGCAAGGCACGGCGCGGGGAGGCTTTCATTATTAGCCCCCCTAACCCGGGAGTGAAGCAGCGGTGACCTGATCGGCCCAACAGCCAACCCGCCGCCCTCAGCGCGCCAGTGGTTTCAGCAGGGCAAACTTTCCGCTGGCGGCGGGCTGGATGAATTTCCTACGGAAAAGGCCCACCCGCGCCCCCTCACCCAGCACCGAGGCCAGCAAATCCGATACGGCTTCGGGAGCAATCTGGTCCGCCACATATTGGAACTCCCAGCGCTTTTCCGAGACTTGGGCAAGGCTCCAGTGCCAGCAGGCAAAATCATCCGGCAGCACCGCATCCACCTCGAATGCCGAGACCACCGCGCCGTCCGCCCGGAAAACAAGATCCCTTTCGCGACCGAGAATCCGGAAGCCGGCGGCCGTGCGCCGCACAATATCCCCCGTGTGGTAGCGCAACAGCGGCATCGCCTCACGGTCGCGCGTCGTCACATAAATCTGGAACACATCCGCCAAGCCCTCGCGCCAGGGCATCAGCTCGACAAAGGCGTTTCCATCCACCACGCGAAGGTTGTCCGCGAAGGCATCGCCCACAAAAAGATAGCCCGCCTCGGTCGAACCGTAGAGATCAACCTGCGCCGCGCCGGGAAACGCTCCCTCAATCCGCCGGCTGTGCTGCCGGCTGGCCTTGCCGTAGGTAAGAATGACCGTGCGCACGCTGGGCACCGTCACGCGGCGTTTCTGCAACGCCCGCGCCAGCAGCGAAAGGTAGACCGGCTCGCCTTCGATCACCTCGGGTTTCACCGCCTGGAGTTCCCGCACGATGCGTTCCCACTCGCCCTCGGGGAACGAAAACGGATCGCTGGACAGATTCAGGTAAACCGTGCCGTCGAAATAACGATGAGGAAAAGGATGGTCCTCGTAGGGACAAAGATTGCTTGAACATCCGACCGGCGCGAGGACGCACTTCCGATAAGGCCGGTCGACATACTGCGCCAAAACCGGGTGTGCGAGATAGGCGCGGCGGGTCTGGGCATTCCACCACCCATCCTCCATCACCACCGTCATCGGCCCGCCGGTCGTGCCCGAAGTATGCTCGTACTCGTACTGCTTCCGTTGAAAGCCGCGCTCAATTTCCCGGTAGTCGCTAAAAAAAGCCGTGTGCCCGCGCGCCACGATCTCGTTTTTGGTCAGCACCGGAATCTCGCGATAACAGGACCAGCCCAGCGGCGCCTCATGCAACGGAAACCGCAGCCCATAAAGCGGACTGCGCCGGTAAATGGCCCGGATTTCATTCTCCAACAACACGGGCAACCGGCCATGATTCTCCAGTCCGCCGAGAGATTCGGCCGGATTTGCAAAAGTAAGGGCAGAGGCGGCAGCTTGCATGGGATCGGGAAACAGACTAAACGCGGCGCCAGGGCAAAGTCAAACGGCGCCCCCCGCGCGCATTTTGGCCCAAACCGGACCAAAAAACAGCAGCGCATCCAGCACCATCGCATGGCTGATTCCACCGGCATAGGCCAGGGCATAAACTTCATCCACGGGACGTGTGATGATTTCCATCTCCTCATTTTCATCCCATCCTAGCGGCGCCGTGCGTTTCACGCCTTCGACCAAAACGAAATGACAGCGATTGTTCTGCATCGCCGGATTGGGATGAACGCTGCCCAGCAGCCGGGCCTTGCCGTCCTGGTAGCCGGTTTCCTCCTGCAGTTCGCGCAACCCGGCGGCCAGCGGATCTTCGCCGGGATCAATCATGCCCCCGGGAATCTCGAGCGAGAATTCATCAATGCCGTAGCGAAATTGCCGCACGAGGACCAGTTTGTGGTCGGTCGTCAGCGCCACGACGTTCACCCAATCGGGCGCATTGATGACCACGAATTCGCGCGGTGTGTGGTGTGCGGGATGTTGAAACGCGACGCTCTCCAAATCGAAAATCGGCGTGTGCGCCACGAGGCGGGAGCCCAGTTTCTTCCAGCGTTTCGGTGCGTGATTTTCGGTTGAGTCCATAGGCGTAAATAAAAATGCCTCCGCGACAGGCGTCGAGGAGGCAGGGGGAAATAAATTCAGCAGGACTTACTTCTTCGGGATTTTGATCTTCTGGCCAACATGGAGCTTGGCGGGATTGAGGCCGGGATTTTCCGCCTCGATCGCATCAGGTTTGACGGCGAATTTTTTTGCGATCTTGGAAATCGTGTCACCGGGACCGACGGTGTAGTTGCCATTGGCGTCAAGCGTGCCGGTGGCGACCGCGGGCTTGCCATTTTTCCCGACAGGGGGGGCGGGAGCGGGAGCCGGTTTCTTCAACTGCTCTTCGATCTTGCCGAGTTCAGCGTGGATCGCACCGGAATCAGCGCTAACATTTGACAGCGCAGCCTGTACCTGATCGTGAAGAGTCTTGACCGCAGCCTCGCTCGCGGCGGAGGCAGTATGCACCTCGTTTTCGGCGTTGGTGATTTTGCCGTTCATTTCCTCGATTTGCGAGGCCATGGTTTTTTCGAGCTTGGTGGCCTTGAACATGCCAATGCCGCCGATCAAAAGACCGATGACGCCGAGAGCGATGGCCGCTATGGGCAAGATATTGTTGCTACTGGAGCTGCTGTCACGTGAGAGAGTATCCATTGTTTAGAAGTGTGTGAGGAGAGGTACTTAGGAGGACGGATAAGTTGAGGCAAGAAGCAATTGTAACAAGATGACCGGAAAGATAGACCCCTTGGGCCAGCACTTGATCCCAATGGATCAGCGCGATTGAGTCATAAGCAAAATGGTCGGGGCGATAGGATTCGAACCTACGACCTCCTGGTCCCAAACCAGGCGCTCTACCAGACTAAGCTACACCCCGACGAACAAGAGATTGATGGGACCGGGATATTTCAACGCTGTCAACGACACGTTGAACAATCTTCATCCTCTGTCCCGGCTCATCCGCTGCGGCGTACGTTATTGGGGCTTGGGCGTGAGAACCGGAGACGCCGCCGGCATCAGGCTGGCCCGGAGTTGCAGGGCCCGTTGAGCCCAGAGACCCGAACCATCCAGCTTGGACACTTCATCGAGCCATTGACGCACTTCCTCAAATCGCCCCGCCTCGTTGGCCAAAGTCGCCAGATGATAATTGGCTTCGGCACGGATATTTTTGTCGGCGGACGTATCGGTGCTGAGCGCCTTGAGCTCGGTCTGTGCACCGGTTTGATCGCCCGCGCCAATCCGGCTGACCGCAGCGCCAAGACGGGCGCGTGCTTTCAAAACAGGATTGGTGAGCACCTGCGCGGCTTTTTGATAACCGCCCAGGGCGGCGGCATAATCACCGGTCGTGTATTTGGCATCAGCCACCTGCAGCAGAGCAACCGAAGCGAGTGTGTGACCCGAAAACTCAGTGGCAAAAGCAGCCAGCCGATCAGGCGAACCGGCCGCCTTGGCGTAAGCTTCCCGGGCGTTTTCATCGCGCATGCCATTGACATAGCGCACGCCTTCATAGCCAATGATTGCGACCAAACCAGCCGCGCACAGCATCAGCACGAACGTGCGATTCTTTTCCCAGAAGGCATGGACCTCGGCCGCGAAATCGGGCTCTACAATCGCGTCAGTCTGGTCCTTGGTCTGGTTTGCTGCGGGAGAAGGGGAAGTCATGGAGTCGGGCAGATTGAGAAACGCCCCCCTGTGCCTCAAGGAAAAAGGCGGAATCCGCCAAAATGTCGCTGAGAAATACCTACGACCGAAGCTGGCTCAGTCGAACACCACGGTCTTGTTACCGTAAATGAGCACCCGATTTTCAAGGTGCCAATGCACGGCCTGCGCCAGAACTGTTTTTTCCAGCTCCCGACCCTTGCGGACAAGATCCTCCACGCCATGCCGATGCGTCACCCTTGCGACATCCTGATGAATGATCGGTCCTTCGTCGAGATCGCGGGTCGCGTAATGAGCCGTCGCGCCGATCAGCTTCACCCCGCGGGCATGCGCCTGGTGATAGGGCCGGCCACCGGCAAAGGCGGGCAGGAATGAATGATGAATATTGATCACCGGCCGGCCAAATTTTTCCAAAAAATCGCCCGATAGCACCTGCATGTAGCGGGCAAGCACGACGAGTTCGATGCCCATCTCCTGCAACAAGGCGAGCTGCGCCGATTCATCCACGGTCTTTGTCTCCGCCGTCACCGGAATACAATGAAAAGGCAGGCCATAATCCCGGGCCGCCTTTCCCAGCCAAGTATGATTGGAAATGACGGCTGCAATCTCGCACGGAAAATCCCACGCGCGCCAGCGCAACACGAGGTCGTGAAAGCAATGATCGGCCTTCGACACGAAGAGAGCCACGCGCGGACGATGCAGCGAATCGGCAATGCGCGCCTGCATTTTGAGCTCCTTCCGGGCAAAATCGAGGAACGCCTCTTCCTCTTTGGCCGCGCTCACTTCTGCCGCCAACTCCCATTCAATCCGCTGAAAAAAAACACCCGCCTCCCGGTCGCGATGCTGGTCGGCATGGAGAATATTACCCCGACGTTGAAAAATCCATCCGGCCACCCGTGCCACGAGCCCGGTCTGGTCCGGGCCGTGCAGGAGAGCGGTGAGCGTCACCGGAGTGGTCATGGTTCAAACGGGAACGGTGTTATAACGATATTCCTGCAGCGGGCGGACACCGACGAGCTTGTCCTTCATCGCCCGGATGCCATTGATTGCGGCCCGGGCACCGGTGATCGTCGTCATGATGCAGACGTTGTTGGCGTAAGCGGCGGCGCGAATGGCGTTTTCGTCGTTGCGCGGGATCATGCCCTTGGGGGTGTTGATCACGAGCTGGATTTCGCCGTTCTTGATCATGTCAACACAGTTGGGCCGGCCTTCCGCCATCTTGTTGACGAACTGCACCTCGATGCCGTTTTGCTGCAGCAGTTTCGCGGTGCCGGAGGTCGAGCAAATGCTGAAGCCCAGGCTGATGAAGTCACGGGCAAGCCCCACCGCATGCGGCTTGTCCGAATCCTTCACACTGAAGAACACCTTGCCCTTGAGCGGCAGCGCGGGTTTGGCGGCCATCTGGGTCTTCGCAAAGGCAATACCGAGATCGTCGTCCATGCCCATGACCTCGCCGGTCGAGCGCATTTCCGGGCTGAGCACAATCGCCGCGCCGGGGAAACGGTTGAAGGGAAACACCGCTTCCTTCACGCACCAATGCTTGGGCTGCAACTCGCGGGTAAAACCGAGATTCTTTAGCTTTTCCCCGGCCATGACCTTGGCCGCGAGTTTGGCCAGCGGCACGCCGATGGCTTTGGCCACAAATGGAACCGTACGCGATGCGCGCGGGTTCACCTCGAGAATGTAGAGCAAGCCGTCCTTGATCGCGAACTGGACGTTCATGAGTCCAATAACCTTGAGCGCCCTGGCCAGAGCGTAGGTGGCCGTACGGACCGTCTGCAGCATTTCCTTCGAGAGCGTGTGCGGTGGCATCACCATCGCGGCGTCACCGGAGTGGACGCCGGCGTACTCGATGTGCTCGAGCATGCCGCCGACGAGCGTCGTCTCACCATCGCTGATGCAATCGACATCGAGCTCAATCGCTTCTTCGAGGAACTTGTCGATGAGCACGGGCTTGCCCGGCATGGCGTCAAACGCCTGGCGGATGACCGCCTTGAATTCCTCCTCGCTGTAGACAATGAACATGCCGCGGCCACCCAGCACGAAGGACGGACGCAGCAGCACCGGAAACCCGATCTCATGGGCAAACTTCAAAGCATCAGGCTCGTTCAACGCGGTGCGATTCGGCGGTTGCAGAAGCTTCAGATCTTCAAGGATGGCGGCGAAAAGTTTGCGGTCTTCTGCTTGCTCGATGCTCTCGGGCGAGGTGCCGATGACATTGACGCCGCGAGCCTTCAGGGCGCTGGCGAGATTGAGCGGAGTCTGCCCGCCAAATTGCACGATGGCTCCCGAGCAGCCTTCCTGCTCATAAACCTCAAGGACATCCTCCAGCGTGAGCGGTTCGAAATACAGGCGGTCCGAGGTGTCGTAGTCGGTGGAAACCGTTTCGGGATTCGAGTTGATCATCACGGTCTCGAAACCACTTTCGCGCAGGGCGAACGACGCGTGGACGCAGCAATAATCGAACTCGATGCCCTGGCCGATCCGGTTGGGCCCGCCGCCGATGATCATGATCTTTTTCTTCTTCGACGGCAGGACCTCATTCTCGTCGCCGTAGCTGGAATAATAATAAGGCGTGAAAGCCTCGAATTCAGCGGCACAGGTGTCGACTAGACGGAAAGTGGTGTTGACACCGACTTTTTTCCGGTAGGCGCGCATGGCGTCGAAGTCGGTCTTGAGCAGGTGTGCGAGCTGGGCGTCGCAGAATCCAAACTGCTTGGCGCGGCGCAGCAGCGCGGTGTCGATGGATTGCAGCGTGTGTTTCTTCAGCTCGTCCTCCATCTCATGCAGCTCACGCAACTGACGCAGGAACCATGGATCGATCTTGGAAAGATTGAAGATGTCATCCTCGGTCAGGCCCGCCTTGAAAGCCCAGCGGATATAGAACACGCGCTCGGCATTGGGCGTGCCCAGTTTCTGCCGGATCGTCGTCTCGTCGGGCAGATCGTCGCCGCCGTATTTGCCGCCGCCGCCAAAACCGCGCGCGCCGGTTTCCAATGAGCGCAGGCATTTTTGGAAGGATTCCTTGAAGGTGCGGCCGATCGCCATCGCCTCGCCGACGGATTTCATCGCGGAGGTCAGCGTGGTGTTGGAACCGGGAAATTTCTCGAAGGTGAAACGCGGAATCTTTGTGACGACATAGTCGATCGTCGGCTCAAAACTGGCGGGCGTGAGCCGCGTGATATCGTTGCGCAGTTCATCGAGCGTGTAGCCGATGGCGAGTTTGGCCGCGATCTTCGCGATTGGAAAACCCGTCGCCTTCGAAGCGAGTGCGGAGGAGCGCGACACGCGCGGATTCATCTCGATCACGACTTGGCGGCCGGTTTTGGGATCGACGGAGAACTGGATATTCGATCCGCCGGTCTCGACGCCAATCTCACGAATTACGGCGAAGGAGGCGTCACGCATCACCTGGTATTCCTTGTCCGTGAGCGTGAGTGCCGGAGCAACGGTGATGGAATCACCGGTGTGGACGCCCATCGGGTCGAAGTTTTCAATGGAGCAGATGATTACGCACTGGTCCTTGTGATCACGCATGACCTCCATCTCGTACTCCTTCCAGCCGAGCAGGCACTCCTCAACCAGCACTTCGTGGGTGGGCGAGGCTTCCAGGCCGCCATTGACGATCTGCTCAAATTCCTCGCGGTTGTAGGCGATGCCACCACCCGTGCCGCCCAGCGTGAAGCTCGGCCGGATGATGAGCGGGAAAACCCCGATGTACTCGGCGGCATCGCGCGCTTCCGCGAGCGTATGCACCACCCGAGACTTGGCGCAGTCGAGGCCGATCTTGATCATGGCCTGCTTGAACAACTGGCGGTCCTCGCCCTTGTTGATCGCATCGGGCTTGGCGCCGATCATCTCGACATTGTATTTTTCAAGAATGCCGGCCTTGTGCAGTTCCATCGAAAGATTCAGCGCGGTCTGGCCGCCCAACGTAGGCAGGAGGGCGGATGGCCGTTCCTTGGCGATGATTTTTTCGAGAATCTCGACGGTGAGCGGCTCGATGTAGGTGACATCGGCAAATTCCGGATCGGTCATGATCGTGGCCGGATTGGAGTTCACGAGGATGACCTTGTAGCCTTCCTCCCGCAACGCCTTGCAGGCCTGCGTACCCGAGTAATCAAACTCGCAGGCTTGGCCGATAATGATGGGGCCGGCTCCGATGATCAGGATGGACTTCAGGTCTGTACGTTTAGGCATGGGCGTGAACGCCCGCGAGGTTTGGGACGCCTCACCGGTGGCGCAAGCGGGAATTAAACGACCGCCTTTCTCGGCTTAAAAGACGGTCTTAGCCGAAACGTTCGGGCTCAATGCCCAGGGTTTTGGCCGCCTTGGCCTTGTCGCCGCCGCACGCCCGTAGGACACTGGCCAGGTATTGTTTCTCCTGGGCCGAGATAAAATCAGGCAACGTGGGCCAGCTCTTCAGCGCATGGACCCGCTGGGGCAGTTGCGCCGCCGTGATTGCCTTGCTTTCGGATGAAATGATCACCTGGGAAATCACCTGCGTGAGCTCCACCAGATTGCCAGGCCAATGATAGGCGCGCAGGGTGGTCAGGGCATCCTCGCTAAACTCTACCTGCCGGGAATCAAAACGGGGGTTCGCGGATTTCGCCGCTATGTCCTTAAGCAGCGCGGGCAAATCCTGCATCCGTTCACGCAGTGGCGGCAACTGAACGGGCAGCGCGGCAATCCGGTAGAAAAGCTCCTCATTGAATTGACCGGCTTCGGTCAATTTCTCCAGATCAGCCTCCGTGGAACACACCAGCCGAAGCTGGTGGGAATTGTTGCGCACCACAGAAACCAAGGCCTGCTGCGTCTCTTTGCGCAGGCTGTGGATGTGCTGCAAAAAGAGCGTTCCTCCCTTGGCCTGCTGCACCCATTTGCCACCGGTCCCCTCAGGCCCGAGCAGGCCATCGCGAATCATTTCCGGTGTGCTCACCTGGCAGTCGATGCTGACCATCCCGGTGCCGGAGTGCGCGCTGGCGTTATGCAGGAGCTCGGCCGCTATTTCATGCCCGGTGCCAAGCTCACCGGTGATGAGCACGGGGGTGTTGGCCGTGGCGAGCTTCTTGAGCTGGGTGATCAGGCGCTTGATCGGCAAGCTTGAGCCGGGCAGGCGGGCTTCAAAATCACCCGCCTTGGCGGCCGCCGGAGAACCGGCCAAAGCCTCCCGCTCAACCGCAACGCGCTTGAATTCGATCGCCCGCTTCAACGTCTGAATCAGCTCATCGACCTTGAAGGGCTTTTGCAGGTAGTCGAAAGCCCCGTACTTTAGGGCCTGAATCGCGCTCTCGGTGCTGGCGTAGGCCGTCATGATGATGACCACCACCGAAGGATCGTAGAGTTTCAGTTGTTTGAGCAGCGTGATCCCATCCATCGGCTTCATGTCGATGTCGGCCAGCACGAGGTCGTATTTCTCGGCCTTGTAACGCACGAGAGCCTTTTCCCCGTCAGTGGCAAAGGCCGTCGCGTAACCGGTAGGATGAATGACAGCCTCCAGCATCTCATGGATAGAGATCAGGTCGTCGACAATCAGGATGGAAGGCATGGTTAAAGCGGGCGTTAAATGTGCAGCCCGCACCGCGTGCAGGCAAGCGACATTCCATAAAAAAAATGTTGTTACAAACCACCAGCCACAGCACCCAGTTGGAAGATCGGAAGGAACATCGCCATGACAATACCGCCCACCACCACGCCAAGGAACACGATCAGCATGGGTTCAATCAGCGACGTAAGGGCCGACACCACCGCGTCGCATTCCATATCGTAGAAGTCGGCGATTTTGTTCATCATCCCATCCACATTACCGGTGGACTCACCGGCTTTCACCATGTGCTTCATCATGGGGGGAAAGAAGGAGTTGGCCGCCATGACCTCGGAAACCTGTCCGCCTTGGCTGACGTGCCGGGCAATCTCCGTGCAGGCGTCTTCGACCTGCACCTTGCCACTGGCGGACGACACGATTTCCAGCGTCCGAAGAATCGGCACGCCCGACCGCATCAGCGTGGCATAGGTCCGGCAAAAGCGGGAAAGCGCGATCTTGTGAATCAACGGGCCAAAAACGGGGGCTCGAACCAAAAACAGATCCTTTTGCCGGCGACCACCGGGCGTTTTGATGTATTTGCTCAGCACATAATAAAGCCCATACACACCGATGCCGATGGCCCACCAGTAAGACTTCATGAAATTACTCACGTCGATGAGCAACTGGGTGGGCGCAGGCAGTTTTGCGCCAAAGCCGGAAAACATTTCCGCAAAAACCGGAATGACAAAAATCAACAGCACGTTGACCAGGGCGATGGCCAGACCGATGACGGCGATCGGATAGGTCATGGCGGATTTGACCTTCTTGGTCAGCTTTACCGTAGATTCAAAATAGCTGGCCACCTTCCCCAGAATTTCCGCCAGGCCACCGGAAGCCTCACCGGCCTCCACCATGGAAATAAACAAGGCATTGAACGAATTGGGGAATTTCTTGACCGCCGCGGAAAACGAGGTGCCGGTGGAAATATCGTTGCGCACATCCCGGATGACGATCCGGAAAATCTCATCCTCCGTCTGATCCTGCAAGGCTTCCAAGCAGGTGATGAGCGGCAGTCCGGCCTGCAAAAGCGAAGCCAGTTGATTAGTGAAAATGGAAAGCTCGCCGAGACCAAGCTTGTAGGATTTGGATTTTTTCTCGAGGGCCTTTTGCCGGGCCATCGTCTGTGCCGCCTTGACGCCCGATTGGGATCTCACCGCTGTCAGTGTTGCCATAATGCTGTAGACAAAGCAAATGGAGTGGCGCGCCGCAACCCCTTTTAATCCCTCATTTTTTAATTTAACCAATTGTTTTCAAGGACCTAAATGCAGGTGGCTCCGTGGCCAATCTTCCTCCATGGCTCAATCCCCTCGATCTCGCATGCAGAATCATGAAGGATTTCTGCCCTCCGTGGTGTTATGCCCGTATGAAAACAGGCCAACCCAGTCCCCATGACCCCTCCCCTCGATCCACTTGACCCCCTGCTCAGCAGTTGGTCGAAGACGCCTGATCCCTCCGCGAGCCTATCCGCCGAGGTCTGGCGGAAGATTGCCCTGGCTGAAAGCGAGCAAAACGAATCCGCCGGTTGGTGGCAATCCATCGAAGCTTGGTTTTCCCGGCCCTCCTTTGCGGTCATGTTCATCGCCATTTGCGCTCTCACCGGTTTGTTTTTTGCCGAGCTCCGCGTGAGCCACCTCCAGTTTGAGCGCAGCGCCCAACTGGCCCGCAGTTATCTTCTGCTGATCGATCCGTTGCTCAAAGCGCCCGACATCCATAACAGCCCATGAACCGGACCATTTTTCTGCTGCTCGTCGGCCTGCTCGTCGGCACAGGGACACATGTCGCCTATTTCCGTCTGCACGAACCCGTCACGGATTCACTGGACAGCCAGCTCGCCTGGATGAAAGCCGAGCTGAAACTTAATGACGCCCAATTCGCCCGCATCAAGGAGCTCCATCAGGTTTCCAGCCCGCGCCTGCATGTGTTGGCCGATCAGGTCGCCCTGCTGCAGAGCGAACTTTCCTCCTTCGAGGAAACGCGCCGGACCAGCGACCGGGTGGATTTTCTGGAGTTTGCCCGCTTTGTCGAAGCCCGGCGCCAGATCAACCGCGAATGTCTTGATTCCACCCGGCAGTTGGTGCTCGCCACCGCCGAGGTGATGACACCCCGGCAGCGGCAGCACTACATCCGGCTCATCGCCACCGCCGAGCCGCTCACCCAGTCCCTGTTGAATTGACGCCATCACGCGTGCCGTGTCCTCCGACCCCGACACCGATCATGACAACCTGTTCGCCTTGCAACAGGGTGAATCCGCCGCGCTCAACCGCCTGATCGACCGCTGGCAGCGCCCCCTTCTGAATTTTGCCTACCGCTATGTGCAAAACAGCGCCGATGCGCACGACTTGGTCGCGGAAACATTTGTGAGGCTTTATCAGCAAAGATCACGACTGCGCGCCGACACAAAACTCAGCGCCTGGCTGTTTACGACGCTTTCCAATCTTTGCCACAATCATCAACGCTGGAAACGCCGCCACCCCACTGTGGCACTGAGCGCCGCCGACCATGCTCCTGATGATCCGGCAGAGCGTGACGGCATCGTCAGCGCCCTCGCTTCAGCAGCACCGACACCCGACACCCAGCTCGAAAAAAACGAACTGGTGACCGCCGTCAGGGCAGCCATAGATCTGCTCCCGCACGACCTGAAAGTGGCCCTGCTGCTCCATCACTACGAACACCTGTCATATCGCGAAATTGCCGCCATCGTTGGTTGCGCCGAACGAGGGGTCGAAACACGGCTTTACCGGGCCCGTCAGCAACTGCGGGAATTGCTCGCCCAACATCTGCCCGAAATCTCCGCCCATTGATTGATCCGATCGGCCAAAACCAGCCTTGCTTACTGGCGCTTGGCCACAAAACGAAAATCCTGCTTCGCCAGCACCAACACCGCCGAACCATTGCGCAATGGGGGCTCAAATTGCCACTGTTCCACGGCCGTGACCGCCAGCGCAGCCAACCGGTCATCAGCCTCCTCCCGCGATACCGACGGCACCCGCACCTTGCCTGCCTGATCGATGAAAAATTCCACCGTCACCACCCGCTCCTTTCCGTCGGCCAACAGGCCGTTGGGGAGCGTCGGGGTAATCACATGCACAGGAGTGGGAATGCGATCCAGATCCTTTAGCAGGGAAGGTTTAAACTCATACCTTTCGCCAAAGAGATCCTGCAGATAATTTGACGTGTCATTTTGGACGGTGGCGACGACATCGGCCTTAAACACAAAAAGCAGATCGGCCCGCGACGCCCGGGCGTGTCCGTGCACCCGGGCTGGCTCATAAGTCCAGGCTGTCACCGCCCTGACCGCTGATCCAACAAATGCCTTGTCCGTGTAGGCCACCACCAAATGGTCAACCAACCGGCCTTCCGCATCCACACTGACAATCAGGCGGACTTTGCCGGAATGAATCCCCTCCATTAACGCCCCGCCGGGAAATTCCGCCGGCTCGGTCTGGTTGATAGACAACCCCACGTCATCGTCAACATATCCGGTTGCCGCAAGTGACCCGGCCATCATCGACAGCGCGCTGGCGCACATGATGATGACCGCAAAATACATGGCGGTGATTCGATTGTTTTTCATGCAGTTACCCTGCATAACACCACCCATGAACGAACCCCTTCAGTCTGCCATGCGAAAAAAGCCGGCCACGTTCACTTTGCCCGGAGCGGGCTTGACCCGGCGCAGCCCTCGATAAAGTCTCATGCCACAAGCCCTGCGGCTGTAGTTTAATGGTAAAACTCCGCTCTTCCAAAGCGGTGTCGTCGGTTCGATTCCGTCCAGCCGCTCCATC
>CAZIQP010000048.1:0-25732 GCA_964541315.1 uncultured Opitutaceae bacterium | reverse complement strand
GCGAGACCGTCGCACGCATCCTTACCGAAGCCGGCTTCCGACCCGTGATGGCGGGAGGATGAGAGATCTTGATACGTCCTTATAGTTCGTTGGCGATAAACTCTCTGAATGAACTTCGAACTCTTTCGGTTTGGCGTTTGCTATTAGGACATACATCGTCGAGCAGTTTTTGTACACGTGATTCAACGCTGCGGGGATTTACGGGATTTCGTATCATGCGTCCGTGTTGATCACCAACGCATGTGCTATCCGCAACGACAAGATCGATAGGAGTATTCTTGCCTTCAAAGAGAACCCTGAAGCCTGCATGTATGTATTCGTGCATTGAGATACCAATAAAAGAAATTCTGTTTGCGGCCAAGACTTCGGCTTTGGCACGGCCCCAGATAGTTTGGAACAAATCGTGTAGGTCAACGTTTCCACCAGTATATCCACCGGCTTTTATTCCGGGTTCATGTTCTGAATCTGTAAGCGCGAATGCACTTTTCTGACCAAGTGTTTCCCATGGGAACAGGATGGGTGGAGCACTCTGACCGTGTTCCTTTGAAGTAAGTGATTGCAGGCATCTTTCGCCATAAAAAACATTCCAGTCACAGTCTGGCATGGCTCGTACGCCCTTCTGCAAGGTTGCCGGCCAAGCAACCGTCCCGTGAAGTTTCAGCAGGCAAAATCCGTCATCGCGTGATATTCGTTCAATGCTTCTGTCAATAAACCCGCTTGTAACAGCCGTAGCCATGCCTCCGAAAGGGGTCCCTACCATTGAAATGGCTTCTATCCTTGTTTGCACGGCACGATAAAGGAGCCATTCTAAATAGGGATCGTAATTGAATGAGATTACGACGACATCGTCACGCAATGTTTGGAGATCATCGGCAAAAAGTTTTTGTATGAAAGGGTAATAATCTGATTCCGCATATTTGTTCTCTGGCCTATTTAAAGCGAAAGCTAATCTCAGTACTTTTTTCAGATCAGAAACCTCTCCGGATCGCTTGTTGCGTGTTAGATAGCAAAATTCATCAATGGTGCCAAAGCCTCCCTCGCGGAAAAGCTTTAGGGTTTTCTCGAGTGGCTTAATCCATTCATCGAATTGTATTAGTAGATCGGATCGTTTAATTTCGCCGAGTGTTTCGTAAGCTTTCTCAATCGGCTCCCTAAGTGAGCTAGCAGACGCCATTAGGAGTCTTAGATCTTTTGCAAGAGGATACCCTGATGAGACAGATGCTCCGGCTCCAAGAAAAATGACGTGCTTTGGAGTTTTCTTTAAAACGGCTCCAGTTAGTTCGAGGTTCCTCACATGTGAACGTTCTAGAGTCATTTTAGTGATTTACGCCGCCAAACCCGCGGCCATCGCGAGCGCACTTTTCGCGCGGTTCATGATGTAGAGGTGGTAGCCGGGTGCGCCGTGTGCGAGCAGGTCGCGGATTTGCGTGAGCGCCCACTCGATGCCGATCAGTTCGACGACATCCGTGTTGTCCGCGGCAACTTCGAGACGCGTGGCGAGCTTTTGTGGCAGCGCCGCGCCGCAGAGGGTGGCGAGACGCTGCACTTGCTTGAGCGAAAGCACGGGCATGATGCCGGGCACGATCGGCACAGTGATGCCGCGCGCGCGGCACCGATCCACGTAACGGTAGTAAGCGGAATTGTCGAAAAAGAGCTGCGTCGTGACGAATGCGCCGCCGTTGTCGATTTTGCGCTTCAAATTATCCAGATCGGCGTCGAGCGTCGCGGCTTCGGGATGTTTCTCAGGATAACCAGCGACACCGAGACAAAAGTCGGAATGCCGGGCTTTGAGCAACGTGACGAGTTCGCTGGCGTAACGCAGGCCATCGGGCGCGGGCGTGAACGTGGTGTCGCCTTTGGGCGGATCGCCGCGGAGTGTCATGATGTTTCGAAAACCGCTGGCGTGAATCCGGTCAGCCACGTCATTTAGTTCGGCGCGGGGATGGCCGACACAGGTAAGGTGGGGCATCACGGTGAACCCAAAATCATTCTTCAACATCGCGCTGGCTTGGGCGGTGCGGTCGCGCGTGGTGCCGCCGGCACCATAAGTGACCGAGACAAAATCCGGGGAGATCCGCTTCAGCGCGGTGGCGGCATTGCGCAGGGCTTCCATGCCGACGTCATCCTTGGGCGGAAAAAATTCCAGCGAGCGCAACGGGCGTTGTTGCGCGAAGAGTTCAGAGATGGGACGGTCGGGTATCATAATGTATCAATGAATTCAGATATGACGATATGTGTAAAGCTCCCTTTTAAGGGATGCATTCCGTCACATTTTCGCGCGCTTTCTCGGTTTTGAGCCGGAGTTGGCCGCAGGCGGCGTTGATGTCGTGGCCTTTTTCACGGCGGAGTGTGACGGAAATCCCGGCGGCGCGAAGGATGTCGGCGAAGCGTTCGCAGCGGTTGTTGCTCGGACGTTTCCACGGCAGGCCCTCCACCGTGTTATAGGGAATCAGATTCACATGCGCGTGCAGGTCATAGGCGATGTCGCGGAGCTTTTCGGCCTGGCTGATCGCGTCGTTGATGTCCTCGATGAGAATAAATTCCAGCGTGACCATGCGTCCCTGTTTTTCGGAAAATATTTTCACAGCCGGCAGCAGATCGGCGAGCGGGTAGGTCTTGTTGATCGGCATGATCTGCTCGCGGACTTCGTCGCTGGCGCCATGCAGTGAAATCGCGAGTCGAATACCGAGCGGCTCTTCGGCGAGCTGGAGAATTTTCGGGACGAGACCGGAGGTGGAGAGCGTGATGCGCCGCGCGCCGAAGCCGAGGCCCCACTCGGCGTTGACGATGGTGAGGGCGCGGATGATGGCGTCGTAGTTGTGCAGCGGCTCGCCCATGCCCATGACAACGATGTTGTCGAAGGAGGCGAGTTCAGCCCGGGCCCGTGGGGTGTGGGTGTCCTCCAGCCGGCAGACCTGGATGAGCTGGTGGACGATCTCGCCGGCGGAGAGGTTGCGCTTGAGGCCGGCGAGGCCGGAGGCGCAGAACTTGCAGCCCATGGCGCAACCGACCTGGGTGGAAATGCAGATGGTCTTGCGGGATTTGTCGACACCGACGCCCAGCATGGGCGCGCGGATGATGACGGTTTCGATGAGGGATTTGTCGCCGAGTTCGAGGAGCAGTTTGTCCGTTTCGTCGCCCGACTGGCGGTCGAGCACGAAGCCGGTGGGCTCGAGTTCGAAATGTCCTGCCATCCATGTACGGAAATCTTTCGGAAGATTGGTCATCTCCTCCCAGGTGCGGACACGTTTTTTGTAGAGCCACTCGAGGATCTGTTTGGCGCGGAACGCCGGCTGGCCCGCTGCCTTGAGGGAGGCGGTGAGCGAGTCGAGCGTCTCGCCGTAGACGGCCGGTTTTTCTGGGGTGAACTTCATGCGCGCGGAAATGTCTTGGACAGGATGATGTTAAAACCCCAGCCTACAAGCCCAGCATGAAACTTCTGCACCGGCACATTTTCGCCTCCGTGGCGCTGACCAGTTTTGCCGCAGTGGCGGTGCTGACCTTCATCGTGGCGCTGGGCAGTGTGCTGAAGGACCTGCTGCCGAGCGTGCTTGCCGGGCAGCTCGCGCCGGAAATATTTTTGCATCTGATTGTACTGACCGTCCAATATTCCATCTGCTACACGCTGCCGGGCGGTGTTTTGACGGGTGTGCTGCTTGTGCTTGGCCGGATGTCGGCCGACCGGGAAATCACCGCGATCCGCTCATCCGGGGTGAGCATCGCCGGAATCTCCGCCCCGATTTTTTTATTCGCATTGATCGGCACCGGTCTGAGTCTGGCGGTGAATTTTTATTTCATGCCCCGGGCCAAGGTGACGTATGAGCAGGAGTTTGCCGAGGCGGTCCGGAGCAATCCCCTGAGTTTCATTGTGCCCAAAACCTTCATCCGGGATTTTCCGAACAGGATTGTTTTCGTGGGGGAAAACAAAAATCTGAAACTCAAGGACGTTTGGGTATGGGAGCTGGATAAGCAGGCGCGGGCGACCGCTGTCTATCACGCCGAAAGGGCCGATCTGGTGTATGATGATAAAACGAACAATCTTCAGTTGACCGGTTACAATGTTACGGTGGAAAAACGTGATGGTAAAGATCCAGAAAATTTTGGCAAGGATTACAAAGGCTTTGCGGTGCATCCCGAAAGGGCTTTTCTCCCATTGTCCCTGGAGAAAATCACTGGTGTGCCGAAGCACAACCTGAAGC
Organism: uncultured Opitutaceae bacterium; assembly: GCA_964541315.1. Classification (GTDB taxonomy): domain Bacteria; phylum Verrucomicrobiota; class Verrucomicrobiia; order Opitutales; family Opitutaceae; genus Didemnitutus. Next base: position 21,533 of record CAZIQP010000048.1, on the reverse strand, counting down.
TCGAGTGGCTGACTTTTGACCAATTGATGGCGGAAAGGCAGCGGCTCCTCCAACCTGATCCGAAGCGTTCTCTGGCGGAACGCGACCACCAGAGGATCATTGTGCAGACGGTCATTCAGCAAAAGGCGGCGATGGCTTTTTCTGTGCTGTCTTTCGCCCTGATCGCGATTCCGCTGGGCATCAAAGTGTCGCGCAAAGAGACCTCGGCCAATCTTGGGATCGCCCTCGCTTTGGCAATGAGCTTTTATCTGCTGACTATCGCGATCCATGGGCTTGAGCAAAAGCCGGCGTTTCGTCCCGATTTGCTCATGTGGCTGCCCAATCTTGGCTTTCAGGCGCTGGGAATTTCCATGTTCCGCAAATCGGACCGGAGCTGAAGCGACTCACGTTTCGCGCAACGAAAGCAGCACGGGTAGCACGATCAGGACGAGCGGCAATTGCAACGTCAGGCCCGAAATGATGGCGATGGCGAGCGGTTGCTGCATCGCGGAGCCGGCACCGAGGCCCAGCGCCAGCGGCAGGAGCGTGAGAATCGCCGCGAACGTGGTCATCGCGATCGGCCGCATCCGGTTTAGTCCGGCCTGCACGAAGGCATCTGCGGTGGCGGCGGTGGCGGGGAGCGAGAGCAATTCGGACACATAGAAGATCGCCACCTCGGTGGCGATGCCGACGATCATGGTCATGCCCATCATCGCGGAAATATTTAACTGCGTATGCGTGAGCCACAGGCCGATGGTCACGGCGGACAGCGCGAGCAGCGTGCAGCCGAGCATCGCGAGGGCGATGCGAAAACTTTCGTAGAGGAACAACAGCAGCAGAAACACCAGCGCCACCGCCGCCGCGAAAACCGCGATCAGGCCGGCGAACGCCTTTTGTTGCTCAGCGTAGGTCCCACCGAGCGCGAAGTACACGCCGTTGGGCACGAGGCCCGGCTGGGCCAGCACGCGCCGCACCTCGGTGATGGTCGAACCGAGATCACGACCGGTGATGCGGCCGGTCACGGGGAGCATGCGTTTCAAATCGTCACGGCTGATCTGCGGCTGGCCTTCGACTGTGGAGACCGTGGCCACCCGTTTCAATGGAAAGAAATGACCGTCGGGTGCGCGGATCCGGAGCAGCGCGATTTGGTCGGATGTCTGCCGCGAGCGACGAGGAATCCACGCCCTGATGCCGACCAACTTGGGTCCGCTTTCAATTTTTGTGGTGGCGGGTGAACCGTCGAGCAGGGCGCCCACGGCTTCCGTGACCGATTCCGGATCCATGCCTTCGAGCGCGGCCTGGGCCGGGTCCACTTTGATCGTGAGCGCGTCGCCGGCGAGCACGATGCCATCCTTCACATCCACGACGCCGGAAATCTTGCCGATGGCCTGGGCGATGCGCGGTGCGGTGGCCTGCAACAGCTCGCCGTCATCGGAATAAAGTTTGATCTCAATCGGGTGGGGATCGGCAGTCAGGTCGCCGATCAAATCCTCCATGAGCTGCATCGTTTCGATCTCCAGGCCGGGTACGTTTTTTTCCACCTGATGGCGGACATCGTCCATCACGTCTTCAATGTCGCGGCGCGGCTGTGGTTTGAGCCTGATAAAAAAATCGCCCTCGTTCGCCTCGGTGAGCCCGCCGCCGAGCTGCAGGCCGGTCCGGCGCGAGTAAGTTTCGACCTGGGGTGTCTTCTGCAATATCGCCTCCACCTGTTGCAGCAGGCGGTCGGTTTCACTGAGCGAAGTGCCCGGCTCGGCGCGGTAATCGAGAATGAATCCGCCTTCGTCCATTTCCGGCATGAAGCCTGAGCCGATCTGGCGGTAAGCGAGTCCGGTGAGGAGCAGCAGCGGCAGCACGCCGAGCAGGAGGAGCGCGGGCCGGGCGAGGAGGCGCCGCATCAGCCGGGCATAGCCGGCATGAATCCGTGCGGTGAACGCGCCGCCTTCCTTCTGGTTGGCGTCTTTTTCCCCGAGAAAGTGGTCGGCGAGAATCGGCACCGCGAGCCACGAGACGAGAAACGAAATCGCGAGGCTGGCGGCCATCGTGAGCGAAAGCGCCTTGAAAAAAGCGCCGGTCACGCCCGAGAGGAAAGCGAGCGGCGCAAAAATAATGATCGTCGAAAGCGACGACGCGACCAGCGGCACGGTGAATTCCGCGGCGGCGGACCACACGAGGCCGTGATGCCGGCCCGAATGTCCGCGCAACCGGCGGATGACATGCTCGACCATGACGATGGCGTCGTCGATGATGAGGCCCACGGCCGCGGCCATGCCGCCGAGCGTCATGATGTTGAAACTGCCATGCAGCACCTTCAGGAGCAGCACGGTGGCAGCGAGCACCACGGGCACGCAGGCCATGGCGATGAGCGTGATCTTGCCGTTGCGCAGAAAGAGAAGAAGCACGCCCCCCGCGAGGAAGATGCCGATGAAGACGGCATCGCGCACACTCGTCGCCGAGGCTACGATGAGTTCGCTCTGGTCATACCAATTGGCGATTTTCACGTCGCGCGGCAGTTGCGTGCGGTAGGCCTGCAGCTTGGCCTGCACATCGCGCGCGATCTGGACGGTGTTGCCGTCAGGCTGCTGATAAACTTGGAAAATCACGGCGTCACGGCCGTCGGCCGTGACACGGGTCCACTGCGGTACGGTGCCGAGGGTGATCTCGGCGACGTCGGCCACGCGCACCAATCCGGCGGGGCCTTTTTGCAGGACGGTTTCACCGAGCTGGCGGGCATCAGCGACGCGGTTGTCGACGAGGGTGAGATAAAGTTTGTAGTGATCTTCGAGCCGGCCGACAGCGCTGATGGTGTTGGCGGACGAGAGGGCTTTGCTGACATCGGCGAGGGTGAGGCCATGCGCTTCCAACCGCGCGGGATCGATGATCACGCGGTACTCGGCTTCCGCGCCACCAAAGACCTGGACCGTGGCCACACCCGTTATCGTGGAGAGCAGCGGGCGCAGTTGATAGTAGGCGATGTCGCGCAATTCCACCGGCGAATTTTTCGCGGAGGTCAGGCTGTAGGCGAGGGAAGGGAACACCGTCGGGTCCATGCGCCGCACTTCGAATTTTGTTCCGGCGGGCAGTTCGCCCAAGGTCTGGTTCACGGCGGACTCAACCTGGAGCATCGCGGAAATCATGTCCGCGCCCCAGTCGAAGTTGACGGATATCTCCGAGCTGCCGCGGCTGGTGGTGGAGCGGATGTTGCGCAGACCGGGCACGGAGCGGACGGCGGACTCGACGGGGATCGTCACCTCCGAGGCCATGCGTTCGGCAGGCCGGTCACCGGCATCGAGGCTGATCACGATGCGGGGAAAATCCACATGGGGGAACAGCGCGACCGGCAGCGACCACGCCACGACCAGACCGGCCAGGGCGAGCAGCATGAGCAGAAAAAGCACCGACCGCCGGTGCGCCTGCATCCACGCCACAAAATTCACGGCCTGGCCTCCTTGGCGCCGGCGGCTTTGCCGTCCGGCTGTTTGGCGGGCGTGGCGGTTTCTGCTTCCTGCGACTGCACCGCCATGCCATCGGCCAGTTCGTAATTTCCAAGAGTGACAATCGTATCGCCGTCGTGCAGATCTGCGCCGCTGACTTCGAGCAAATCACCGGCGCTGATCCCGACGGTCACTTCGTGCCGCACGGCATGACCGGTCTTCACGGTGTAGAGCACCCACTTGTCGTTGTCGGGCAGCACGGCGCTGCGCGGAGCGACGAGCGTTTCTTTTTTGTCCGCCTCGATGAGGGCTTTGACGTGTTCGCCGAGCAAAAGCGGCGCGCCGCCGGGCACAGGCACACGGACATCGACGGTGCCGGTGGCCGCATCGAGCGTGTTGCCGGCGACGCGAACCGCGCTGGCAACCGGCTGGGCGTCGGTGCGGTTGGCGGAAAATAAAGTCACGGATTGGCCGGCGCGAATTTGAACCGCCTCGCCCACTTCGACCCCGAGGCGGACATCGAGCTGCGCCTCGGTGGTGATCGTGATGAGGGCGGTGCCGGTGTTCACCAGCGCGCCGGTGGAAAGTTCCAGCTTGCTCACCACTCCGGCGGCCGGCGCGGTGATTTTTCCGTCCGTTCCGAGGCCGCGGCGCTCGAAGCTGTCGATTTTCAGCCGGGCGTCCTGATCGGCCTGTTGCGCCGTGAGCAGTTCCGTGCGGTTGGCCAGCTTCAAGTCGTAGCGTTCCTGCGTGGCCTGCAAGGCTTGGTGGGCGAGCGCAAATGCACTCCGGGCGGAATCGAGCTGAAGTTTGGCGTCAGGTGTGGGATTGATTTCGAACAGGGTTTCACCAGCCGCCACCCGCATACCGGGGGCGACAAGAATCTTGCCGATCAGGCAATCCGACGCCGCGACTATCACCTGATCACCCGATGGAGCAGCGGCAACCACACCGAAGGCCTGGATCATTTGTGAGATCATTTGTCTTTTCAGGACGGCGGTTTGGACGCGGGCGACGGGCGGTTTGGTTTCCTCGGCCGGTTCGGCCGCAACGGCCTCAAACCAAAACGAAACGGCGACAGCGCCGATGACCGGCAGGAATGACAGGAATTTTTTCATGGAGAAAATCAGCGGGTAGAATTGCGGTTGAGCAGGGGGCGGCCCGTGGCGAGTTCGAGGGCGACGGCGAGTTCGATGGTTTGCTGCTGGAGATTGCCCTGTTCCAGGCGATGGGCGGCGAGCGAGCCGCGGGCATCGCGGTAGGCCGTTACGTCGGCGTTGCGGCTTTCGAGAGCCTTGGCCAGTGAGGCGACGAGGTGTTCGAGGTCGGGCAGGGCGGCGGTGTCTGCTTGCAGTTGCGTCCGCACGGCGGCGAGTTTGCCGAGGAGCACGATCACATCGGCGCGAGCTTCGGCCACGCGGGCGACATACTCGTCGAAGAGTTGTTGGCGCGTGGCGCGGGCACTGGCGACATTGCCCTGGTTGCGGTCGAAGAGCGGAAGATCGATGGTCACGCCGTAGGTGCGGGTGCGGACATCGCTCGTGTCATTGGCTTTCGCCACGCTGAGACCGATCTTGGGGAATTGCGCTTTAACGGCGGCGCGCACGCTGGCTTCCTGACTCTCGTAGCCGAGCGTCAGGGCGACAAGATCAAGGCGGCGTTGTTCGAGACCTTGAAGCAAAGTGGCGGCTGAGGTGTCGGGCGGCAGTTCGGGGAAAGTGGCGGCGGGCTTGAGCGCAATCTCGGTGTCGGCGGGTTGGCCGAGCGCGACATTAAGCGCGGCGCGTTCGGCGATGTAGTCTTGCTCGGCCGTGAGCCGGGCCGTTTGGGCGGCGATCAAAGCCTCGCTCGCGAGAGTCACATCGCCGACGGTCTTATGGCCGAGAGAGGCCGCCTGTCGGTTGGCGGCAAGAGCGTCGGCGAGATCGGTCTCGATTTCCCGCAAAAGCGGCAGGCGGGCGCGCATGGCCAGCAGACGGAACGCGCGCAGGCGGGCGTCTTGCGCGGCCTGCCATTCCTGCCAGGCGATGGAAAGATCGAGCGCACCAGCGCTGGATTGCGCGCTGTTGATGCGATCCTGTCGTCCGAGCAGGGCAGTAAAATCCCAACTGAGCCCGAGATTCTGCCCATTGATCAGGCCGGGAAAGTTGTCGCCGTGCGGTTGGTCGATCGAGTAACCCAACTGCGGGTTGGGCAAAATCCCCGCCTGTAGGACCTGGGCCTGCGCGACACCGCGCTGATCACGCAGCGCGCGCAGTTGCTGGCTGACGATCACGGTCATGACGGCAATCTCGTCCGGCGAAAATCCGTCGCGGCCATCGATGCGCAGCGGTTGAAGAATCGGATGAGCAAGTTTGGCGGCGGAGATTCGGATGCTGGCGAGCGACGGCGGTTGGAGTGCGGTTTCCACTGTGGCCGGATTCAGGAGGGCGGGTTGTGTTTCGGGATGCGCGCAACCGGCGAGGAACGCGAGCGTGACGGTGAGCCACATGATGCACCCGGTGCACCAGACGAGGGCGGACAGATGACGAAGTTTCATTTTAGTGAACGTTTTTTTCAGGATCTTCTTCGTGAGTCCGGTCGTGAGTGGCAGGGTGGTTCATCCCGATCCATCCTAGCGAGGTGATTATTATGCGAGTATTACCGGTGTCAGGTAATTTCGGTCCGGCGGCCGCATCATGTTCCCATAATCTCGGATTTGCTAATCTGGCCGGAATGCCTGATGCTGATGAAACCGGCATCACCCCGTTCGGCCAAGGCCGGGGTGCAGTTGCAAAATTCCATCCCCAACCCTTGTTGCCCATGAAAATTCCCCAGTCGCGGATTCCCCATCTGTTCACGTTCAGCCTGCTGCTCTGTGCGGGCGCATTGTTCGGTCATGCCGAGGTCAATTATCAATTGCTGAAAGAAATCCCGGTCGGCGGGGACGGCGGGTGGGATTACCTCTCCGTGGATTCGGCCGGCCACCGGCTTTATGTGTCGCACGCCAGCAAGGTGGTGGTGATCGACACCCTCAAGGATGAGGTGGCGGGTGAGATTGCCGACACGCCGGGTGTGCACGGTTTTGTTTGTGCGCCCGAGCTCGGGCGTGGTTTCTCCAGCAACGGGCGGGAAAACAAGGCGAGCATCGTCGACCTCAAGACGCTCCAGACCTTGTCGAAGGTGGACACCGGGGAGAACCCTGACGCCATCCTCTACGAACCGGGCCGGCAGGAGGTTTATACTTTCAACGGGCGCGGCAAGTCGGCCACGGTTTTCGAGGCGGCGACCGGCAAGGTGGTCGCAACAATTCCCTTGGGCGGCAAACCGGAGTTCGCCCAGGCCGACCCGGCTGCCGGCCGGGTTTACGTCAACATCGAGGACAAGAACGAGGTCGTCGCCCTCGATACCAAGACGCACCAGATCGTGAATCACTGGCCGATCGCGCCGGGCGAAGAGGCCTCCGGCATGGACATCGATCTGGCGCACCACCGGCTGATTCTCGGATGCAGCAATGAGAAGATGATCATCATGGACAACACCAACGGCAAGGTGGTTGCGAGCATCTATGCGGGCAAGGGGATCGATGCCGCGGCGTTTGACGCCGGCAACCAGCTCGCGTTTGTGTCTGCCGGTGGCAGCGGCACGGTGACCATCGCACACGAAGACGCGCCAGACAAATTCATCGTGGCGCAAACGCTCGCGACCGAGCGCAGCGCGCGCACCATGACGCTCGACCCCGCGACGCACAGAATTTATCTGGTCTCAGCCAAGTTTGAAGCGCCGGCCACGCCGCCACCGGCCGGCGGCAGCCGCCCACGCCCCAAAATGATTCCCGGCACATTAAAGGTGCTCGTCTACGGGACGAAGTAACCACCGTAGCGCGGACCGGCTCAGGAGAAGCCGCGACCGAGCATTCGTGATGATAAACATAGAAGACTAAAGTGTTTCGCCACAATGCCGATAGGCTGGGCATGCATTTATCCAAGACGGTGACCTATGGGCGACTGGCCGTTGCCTGCACGTTTTTGTGCATGCTGGTTACGCCGGGTCTGGCGCGGACGAAAATCGGCGTGTTGTTTAAGGATAAATTGCCGGGCTTTTGGACCTTTGCGGAAAAAGGCGCGATGGAAGCCGGTGCCGCGTTGGATGTGGACGTGATCGTACGGGCTCCGCCCAGTGTTTTGGATGTTTCCTCCCAGGCCCGCCTGTTAAACGGGCTTGTGGCCGAGAACATCGACGCTCTGGTCATAGCGTCCACGAATCCTGAAACCGTCGAAAGCATCGTCAGCGATCTGGCGCAAAAAGGCGTGAAGATTGTGACGGTCGATACTCCGCTCAAGGATGGCCTCGCCCAGGTGTTTGTCGGAGCGGATCAGGTGGCGGTGGCCGAGGCCGCCACAAAGTTGTTTCTCTCCATCGCCCAGGATGGGGAGGAGGTGGCGATGTTGCGCAACAACAGCCTGGACCGGACAGTGCTGACCCGGGAGGAGACTTTCCGCGAGGGCTTGAAGGCCCGGCCGAACCTCACCTTGCATGCAAATATTTTTGCCAGCAGCGAACGAAACTCCGAAGGCGACCAGGCGACGCTGTTGCTGAACAAGTTTCCCAAAACCGCCGTGGTCTTCGCCTCCGCTTCCCGCGGCACGATGGCCATGATCAAGGCGGTGCGGGACAGCGGGCTCACCGGCAAGGTGAAGGTCGTGGGCTTCGGCACCTATTTTCCGGAGGAAGCGGTGAAGGCGTTTGATGAAGGAATTCTCTACGGCTTTGTGGCGCAAGAGCCGAAGTCATTGGGCGCAACTGCCGTCAAGAGCGCGGTGGCGCTGCTGGCGGGGAAGAGCGTGCCGCCGTTCGTGCGGCCTGATTTCATGGTCATCACGCGGGAGAATTTCAAATCTTCCGAAGCGCAGGCCCTGATCAATCCGTGAGGGCGGGTCGTTCCCGCTCAGCCGGTCGGAAAGGGTGAATTGCTTTTGCCGCCGGCCGCAAAGGGTGAACCGGAAATCTTGGGGTAGATGCTGCGATTGACGGTGCGGGAAAGCTCTTCGTTCGTGAATGGCTTGGAGAGCAACGAGACCTTTCCGATCTGGGCCAGTTTGTCGGGGGCCACGCTGGTGAAATAGCCGGACATGATCACGATCGGGAGCCGCGTGGTGATGTGACGGACTTCCGCGGCCAGCTCGATGCCCTTCATGACGGGCATGGTCTGATCGGTCAGCAGCATCGCAAAATCATCGGATTGCCGGCGCAACACCTCGAGACATTGATGGGGGGAATCGAAGGCGGCGACGCGGTAGCCGAGTTTTTCCAGCGCCATCTGCGCGAAACTGCGGACGACATCCTCGTCGTCGACGACGGCGATCAGTTCGCCATTGCCGCGCGGCATGGAGGTGTCGGGTGGTGCGGCCTCGGCATTGGCCTCGTCGGCTTCCGGCAGGTAAAGGGTAAAGGTGGCGCCCTGACCGGGAGCGCTTTGGACGGTGATGTTGCCGCGGTGGGCCTGGATGATCCCGTGGACGACGGAGAGGCCGAGGCCGGTGCCCTGGCCGACTTCCTTCGTCGTGAAGAACGGATCGAAGATGCGTTTGCTGGTCTCCTCGTCCATGCCGTGTCCGGTGTCGCTGAAAGTGAGCTTCAGGTAGCGGCCGGCCTGGATATGGGTGATGGCGGCGGCCTCGGCTTCGTTGAGAACCGCGGGTTCCAGACCGATGCGCATGGTGCCGCCGGTGGCGCGCATGGCATGGGCGGCATTGGAACCGAGATTGAGCAGCACCTGGTGGAGCTGGGTGGCGTCGGCCAGGACGCGCCGGCAATCCGGGGCAATCTCGACATCAATGCGGATGGTGGCCGGCACGGTGGCGCGCAGGAAGCGGCGGGCGTCCTCGATGAGCTGGGCGAGGTTGACGCCCACTTTTTCGCTGCTGGCCTGACGCGAGAAGGTGAGGATCTGATCGACGAGCTCGCGGGCGCGGAGGCTGGCGTCGCGCGAGGCGCTGAGGTAGGTGCGCGCCGTGTCGCCCTCGGGCAGGCTGTCGAGGGCGAGATCCTGATAGCCGAGGATGCCGGTGAGCAGGTTGTTGAAATCGTGGGCGATGCCGCCGGCGAGAGTGCCAAGGGTCTCCATTTTTTGGGCCTGGAACAACTGGCCTTCAAACTGCCGGCGCATGTCCTCGGCTTCGCGCCGGGCGGTGATGTCCTGAAAGGCGCCATAGACGCTGATGGCGAGGCCGTCTTTTACCTCGGCGCGGCCGAGCACGCGGACCCAGAGCTTGTTTTTACGGGCGGTGACGAAGGGAAGCTCGAGATCGAAACTCGTGCCCGAGCGCACGGCGTGCTGCAACGCCTCCGAGAAAGTGTTTTTCGCCGGGGTGGGATAAAATTCGAGGGACTTGGCGAGCGTGGGTTCGTAGCCGAGCTCGACTTCGTGGATGCGGTACATCTCGGGCGACCAGGTGAGCTGCGTCGTGCTGAGATCCCATTCCCAGGCGCCGATTTGGGCGAGGCGGCCGAGTTGGAGCGACATCTCTTCACCGTGTCGGAGGCGTTCCTCAAGCTGTTTGCGCGAGGTGATATCGGTCTGCGTGCCGACGACGCGGAGGGGCTGGCCCTTGGGGTCGCGGGCGACGACCTTGCCCCGGTCGAGCACCCAGACCCAATAGCCGGCCTTGTGGCGCAGCCGGTATTCGCACTGGTAAACCGGTTTGCGTCCTTCCAAGTGGTCGGCCATTGCGGCATTGGTCGCGGGAATATCCTCGGGGTGTCCGAGGGATTGCCAGATATGGCGATCGGCGGAAAGTTCGCTGGGCAGGTAGCCGACGATTTCGGTGTTCCGGGCGTTGCGGTAGACTTCGCCGATGGTGATGTTCCAGTCCCAGACGCCGTCGTTGTTGCCGGCGAGCGCGAGTTGCCAGCGTTCCTCGGCGATGCGCAATTCCTCGCGAAGCTCGTGCTCTCCGGTGATATCGCTGTCGAAGCCGATCATGGAGAGAAGGGCGCCATCCGCACCGCGCAGGAAGTAGCGGTGGGAAGAGATGTAACGTTCGGAACCGTCGGGCCGGATAATGCGAAACTGATGTTGCTGCTGGGAGGCGCGGCCTTTGAGGGCCTGTTCGGTCTCGGCCTGGACGCGGGGCAGATCATCGGGATGCACGCGTGCCTCCCATTCCTCGATATTGCCGGCGAGAGACTGGCGCTGGACCCCGTAGATCTCGAGCAGGTGGTCGTCCCAGTCCAGTTTGTCGGTGGCGAAGATATATTCCCACACCCCGTAGCCGGAGGCGTTGAGGACAAAGAGCAGCCGCTGGTTCAGGGTGCTGACGGCCTGATCACGCTGGCGCTCGGCGGTGATGTCGCGGTTGAGGCCGACGATGCGCACCGGCCGGTCGTCGGCATCGCGATAGACCTTGCCCTCGGTGAGCAGATGGCGGACCTCGCCGTCGGCCCGGACGATGCGGAATTCATCCTGAAAATTACCGCCGTCGCCGCTGTTACGGTGCTTGAAAAGACGCACCCGGTCCCGGTCGTCGGGATGAACAAAATCAAGGAAGGTTTCGTGCCGCTCGTCGAATTTTTCCGGAGCGATGCCGAAGAGGGCGCACTGCCGCTTGTCCCAGACGAGACGGCCGGTGGTGATATCCTGATCCCATACGCCGTAGTCGCTGGCTTGCAGGGCCAGTTGCAGACGCTCGGTGGTTTCCTGCTGGTGGCGGGTGCGCAGGGCCACCTGCATCTCAAGGTTGGCCGTCTGGTGTTGCAGACGCGCCAGCAGGGAGTCGCGGATACCTTCGGCTTCGCGGCGTTTTTCGTTCAGGGTCTCCATGCGCTGCAAGGAGGCGACGAAGCCGCCGAGCAGGAAAACGGTGGAAATCAGCACCACCAAAATCAGCAGGTCGTGGTGTTCGGGAATGAGCGGAAGCACCAGGGTGGCGAGCAGGCCGTAAATCAGCAGCGGGATGAACAGACCGAATAAAATCAGCCGGAGCGCCATGAATCCCAGCGGATGGTTGGGGGAGAAGACCCGGAACAGAGTCGAGTCAAACCGGCTGCACAATAATCCGGTGCCGAGCAGGAGAAAGCCGACGACACTGGATGCAACAATGGCAAAAACCTGGCGGTGGGGGGAGATAAGATGGCCGGTGATCGCGATCAGGGCATAGCTGATCACCACCAGGCCCAGCCAGTTGGAGAGGGAGAAGCGCATGCGTCTCTTTTGTCCGACGAGGAAAATGCCCAGAGCGGCGATGACGAAAGGCAGAGTGGTGCCGATGGGAATCTGCCCTCCGGCCGGAGGCACGGGCTGGGCTCCCGGCAAATCGAAGAAAGACAAACTGAAATCCCGCCCCAGAGCCTCCGATGCCAGTTTGATCGCGGCGCGCAGACCGACGAAAAGGGTGATCAGGCGCGCCGTCAGTTGGGCCGGGAAATTCCCTTCCCGTTGCATCAGCAACAAGGCCGTGCCGGAAAGCAGGAAGGAGAGGGCGGTGTTCTGATTCATCACGGCCCAGCCCGGGCAAAGCCGCCGCAGGCTTTCGATATTCAGACACCAGCCCGACAGGGTGATCAGACCTAGCATGCCGGTGAGGCCGGCGGCCCAAGCCGCAATGCGACGCAGTTTAATCTCGGCGATCATCTATGATGAGACCATTGAAGTTCCGCAGCCCGATGGAAAGGGCAATCTTGGCCCGGATTTTTTACCGCCGGTGAATCTTCGGTTTATCCGGGTGAGGCCCGGGTCATTTTAGGAGCGACGGAAACCCGGAAGGCGCCCGTTTCAGGCCTGTTGGCTGATGTGCGGGATCAAAGTGTCGGGTAAGTTTGCGCTAAATACCCGGGGTGAAATGCCGATAGGCTTGGGAAAGTTATGTATTACAGACTTTTTCTCATTATATCGCTGTGGATCGGCGTCGGAACGCTGGCGGGACGGGCAGATGAGGCGCTCGAAGCGCCAGTGCCCGTGCGCACGGTGACACCCACCTATCCTCCCGACCTCAAGCACGATAAAGTTTCGGGTGTGGTCAGCATCGTCTGCGTCATAGATGAGAAGGGCAATGTCACGGAGCCAAAAGTCCTGAAGACGAGCCATCCGGAGTTTGCCGAGCCCGCGCTGGAAGCGGTGGGCAGATGGAAGTTCAAACCGGCCAAGCGCGGCGGGACTGTCGTTGCCATTAAAATCACCATTCCGGTCCAATTCAATGCAGCCGAATAAGGCAGCCGATCTGATTTTCATTCAGTCACCCACCATGTCACAAAGCACCTTAACGATCGGCCGTAGAATCACGTTGGGTTTCACCCTGGTTTTCATCTTGCTTGGCGCGGTGTCCGCCATCGCGTGGTTCGCCCTCGGGGCCTCGGGGCGGAAGCTGTCCCTTTATGCGGGCAGCGCGGAGGAGACGAATACAGCGGCCCAATTGGAATCTTCCATGCTGGATTTGAAATTGAAGGTGAATGAATTTATCGCCACCTCGCTCACTGAGCATGTGGCGTCATACAAGCAGGTGAAGGACAAACTGAGCAAAGAACTGGCCCTGGCGACCGAACAGGTGACCGATCCCGCCCGACGGGATGAACTCGCGCTGGGGACCAAGCTGTTGGCCGACTACGATACGGCTTTCGAGCAGGTGGTGGCCAATGCCGCCAAACTCGATCTGGTCGTGAAAGAACAGCTCACGCCCAAAGGCGCGGCGATCACCGCCGGATTGCAGAAGGTGCTGACCGATGCCCGCAACAACGGGGATATGAACGGCGCCTTCGGCATCTCCAGCGGACAAAAAGCCTATTTTGAGTGCAGCAGCCTGGTGAATTCCTTTTTGCTTACGTCGCGGGATGACTATGCCACCGCGGCGCGTGAGGGAATGAAGACGGTGTCGTCCGCCATTGCGAAACTGCAGAAGGACCAGGCGGAACTGGTCGCCATGGATGCCACCCTTAAAGACGAGGCCAAGGACAAACAGTTGATGGAAATCAGCAACTCGGCCAACGCCTATGACCAGGCGCTCCAGATCATCATCAATCTTAAGCATGAACGCAATGATCTGATCGAGAAACAGCTCAATCAGATCGCCCCGAAATTCACCGCCACGCTTGGCCGGGTGCGGGTGTCGGTGACGAACTTCCAGGACGAACTGGCGCAACGCACCAAGGTGGAGCAACGCCGCAACGAAGTGCTCGTGCTCAGCAGCACGCTCGGTTGCGCAATCCTCGGCGTCATCGCCGCCTGGCTGATCATCCGCAGCATCACCCGGCCCATTGCGAAGATCGCCGATTTGCTGGTCACCGAGTCCTCCAACACCCATGGCGCCGCCTCGACGGTGGCCGAAGTCAGCCAGTCGATGGCGGATGGAGCCAGCCGCCAGGCCGCTTCCCTGGAGGAGAGCAGCGCGTCGTTGCATGAGATGGCGAGCATGACCCAGCGCAATACCGAGAGTGCGCAGACGGCGAAAAGCCTGGCGGCGGAAGCCCGCAGCACGGCGGATGCCGGAGCCCGGGACATGACCGCGATGAAAAACGCCATGACCGCGATCCAGGTATCCAGCATGGAGATTTCAAAAATCATCAAGACCATCGACGAGATTGCTTTTCAGACCAATATTCTGGCCCTCAACGCCGCCGTGGAAGCCGCCCGTGCCGGTGAGGCCGGCGCCGGGTTTGCCGTTGTCGCGGAAGAGGTGCGCAATCTCGCCCAACGTTCCGCCCAGGCCGCCAGGGAGACGGCCACAAAAATCGCCGATGCTTCTTCCAAGAGCGAGCAGGGTGTCAGCATCAGCAGCCAGGTCGCGGCCAGCCTCGATGGCATTGTCGAACGCATCCGCCAGTTGGACGAGATGGTGGGCGGGATCGCCCAGGCTTCCATCGAGCAGAGCGAAGGCATCAACCAGTTGAATCAAGCCGTGGCCGGCATGGATCAGATAACCCAGTCCAACGCGGCGCTCGCCGAGCAGTCCGCTTCCGCCGCGCAGGAAATGCAGACCCAATCCGCCCAGGTGAAGAACGCCGTGGGCGATCTTATGCTCATGGTCAATGGATCGGTGCAACAAGAGGCAGCTTCGCCTGCTCATGCTGCTCCCGCCCAGGCAAAGAAGGGCACATGGGCTTCAACACCGGGCAGACCCAAGACAAAGCCCAAGACGCTCGCGACCGCAGGTGCTTATAAAGTGACGAAGCATAACGGGCACTGAGGCGGGCGTGCCGCCTCGCTTACGCGATCGAACTGTAAATGCACCGAAAGCCGCACATTGATGGGCTATAGTCCTCAATTTTACCGGTTTTTGGCCGATTAAATGTATCCCGGATCATGCCGTCATTCCCCCATAGTTCCCGCTGGTTGCCTCGTGTGGTGGCCGCAATCGGCATTCCCGCCGGCCTGCTTCTCATCTGCCTCGGTCTGGATTTCGCCCCGCATGGACTGCGGAAAATACTTTTGCCGGTGCAAGGCTGGTCGCTGCTGTCCGGCTTGTATGCCGTGGCCGGGGCGGCGCTGGCCTGGAGCGTGATCAGCTACTGGGCCCGGCACGATAAAAACCGGCTGCTGGTGATCATCAAACCCGATACCATGGCCGGGCGCCTGACCCGGCGGCTTCTGCTGATCTCGCTGATTTTGCCACCCTTGGGCGGCATGACTGAAAAACTGATCCTATCCTCCGGGTTTCCGATGGAAATGCACATGGGGATGTTTGCCCTGATCCAATTGCTCCTGCTCGGGGGCATCGTGCTTTATTTCGGCCGGGTGCTGCGCAGCAGCGAACGGGAGCGCGACCGGGCGGAGACCGAGCGCGCCATGGCTTTGCGCCAGTTGGAAAAACAGGCCAGCATGCTGCAAAGTGAAGTGGCGCGCCGCACCACCGAACTTTGCCAGGCCCTGACCTACAACAAGCGGCTCGCTCTCGTGGCCGCGCATACGACGGATGCGATCATTGTCACCGACGCCGACGGCTTGATCGAATGGGTGAACGAAGGCTTTGTCCGCCTGAGCGGTTATGGCGCGGAAGAAATGATCAAGCGGAAACCGGGCAGCTTCCTGCAAGGACCGATGACGGATCCGAACACCGTGGCCTACATGCGCGAGCGCCTGGCTATCCAGCAGGGTTTCAGCGTGGAGATCATCAATTACTCCAAGGGCAGCGTGCCGTATTGGGCGGAACTCAAGGTGCAACCCATGCGCGACCAGGCCGGGGTTGTCACCGGTTACATGGGCACGGCGAGCGACATCACCGCCCGCAAATCGGCGGAGGAACGCACCAACGCGGCCAGGGAGGAGGCCGAACAGCTCAACGCGCAGTTGGAACAGGTGATTGCCCAGGCGCAGCAATCCGCCACCGAAGCCAATATCGCCAGCCAGGCGAAGAGCTCTTTCCTCGCGACCATGAGCCATGAGATCCGTACTCCGCTCAACGGCGTCATCGGCATGGCCGGACTCCTGCGCGACACCGGGCTCGACGAACGCCAGTTGGATTTTGTGCGCACCATCGAAACCAGCGGTGACGCGCTGCTTTCCATCATCAACGATGTGCTGGATTACTCCAAGATCGAGGCCGGACGGATCGAGCTGGAAAACGCCCCCTTTGACCTGCGCCAGTGCATCGAGGATGCGCTCGATCTTTTCGCCGCCAAGGCCACGGAAAAAAACCTGGAGCTCATCTCGCACATCGGGACGGGGGTGCCCAGCATCATCATCGGCGACGTGACCCGCCTGCGGCAGATCGTGGTCAATCTGGTGGGCAATGCGTTGAAATTTACCGCCACCGGCGAGGTTGTGGTTTCAATCAGTTCCACCGCCGCTGGCTTGGATGCAGCCCATGTGATCACAATAGGGGTGAAGGACAGCGGCATCGGCATTCCCGCCGACCGAATGAGCCGTCTCTTTCAGCCGTTTTCCCAGGTGGATTCCTCAACCACCCGGAAATATGGTGGCTCCGGCCTGGGGCTCGCGATCAGCCGGAGACTCGCGGAAGCCATGGGTGGCATCATGTGGGTTGAAAGCGAGGCCGGGAAAGGTTCCACATTCAGCTTCACTTTGAAAACCCGGGCCGAGCCCACCACCGTGCAGCCGCGCTGGCAGATGGCCACCGAGGTGTTTGCCGGAAAGAATATTTTGGTCGTGGATGACAACGCCGCCGTGCGTGCTTGGTTGACCGAACAGATCTCCGTCTGGGGCGCGCATGTGACCGCGGCGGATTCCGGGGCAGCCGCCTTGGTTTATCTCCAGGGTCAGAATCCATGTGATGTGGTGCTGACTGACCGGGGGATGCCGGTGATGGACGGATTGAAACTGGCCGAATCGGTGCGAGAAATTCCGTCACGGGCGGGCCTGCCCTTTGTTTTGCTCAGCTCCCTGACCAACAATGCGACGCCACCCGGCTTCGCCGCCCTGGTAAGCAAACCGATGAAAACCGCGCCGTTGTTCACGGCCTTGGACCGGACGATCGGACGCGGACCTGCCGCCGAGGGTGGGGCTGCGGCGACGACCGCCGTGCAGGCCGCCGCCGCCCCCATCGCTCTTTCCTCGATGCGGTTGCTGCTGGTGGAGGACAACGCGGTCAATCAACGCGTCGCCACCATGTTGCTTGGCAAACTCGGATTCAAAGCCTGGATCGCCAACAATGGCGAGGAAGCGCTTGCCGCGCTCAAGAATCAGACCTTTGACGTGATTCTCATGGATATGGAAATGCCCGTGCTGGATGGCTGCGAGGCCACCCGGCGCATTCGCGAAACATCCACCGCGACGCGCCCCTGGATCGTGGCGCTGACGGCCAACGCCATGGGCGCAGACCGGAACCGGGCCTTCACCTCCGGGATGAACGATTTTGTGACCAAGCCCATCCGTCTCACCGAGCTGAGCACGGCTCTGCAAAGGGCGGCGGAAAATATCAAGGACCCGGTGCCCGATCCGGTTATTACGGTGTGAGGATTGTTCCCGCCGATCGGTTTGGACCGTCAGCGGGGTGTTCTCTTATCGGGTCAGTTTACCCGGCGAAAAAAATCCGGGTGTGTTATCTGAAGGCTCGTGTCATGGCGGCCTCGTGATGACAAACCAATGGGTAGACGTACCCCTGCTTCGTCCCCACGGGGTGGGCGGCCGGCCCCGAAAATGCCGATGGTCGCAAGCATCCTTACCCCTGGCCCAAGGCCGGTGAGAATACCTGCGACCACCAAGCGCTTTAAAATTTCAGCGCGAGCGGGACGATCTTTTGGACCGCGCCGGGGCGAATTCGTGGGTCCGAAACGGCATGGGATCAAAGATCACATGCGGATTGGTCAATGCCGGCGGTTGAAAAAGGAGACGGCCCCAAGTGACGTCACTGCGCAAACGCGAAGAGAGATCGGTCACTCCGGTGCCTTGACGGGTATTGGTGAATTGGGAGGCCATAAGAGGTATATCGGTTCAAAAAAAAATCGCTTAAGTTTTGCCGGTGAAAAAATGTGTAAGCATTCGTGCGGGTGGTTCACTGCTGCGCTCCATCGATGACCGGCAAACTCGTCACCGGTGTCGTGGGCTGCCAGCATTTCACTAAATCATGACAGGTCGGATTCACTCGCGGTGCTCTGCCGCCGCCTGCCAGTAACGCGGCTGTGTTGTGATTGCCCGCCGCTTGGCTGTTTTATACCAAGGACAGTGAGGTACCAAGCTCAGTCAGGTTTGGATCTTTTCGTCAGGCCGGGGCTTGTCGGCGTGCCGTGGCGCGGCCGACAAGCGCCAGCTCTGCACCCGCAAGGCGATTCGCAACTGGTATTGCGGAATTTGCCCAACCCGCTCGCCGTCGCGGCCACCAACGGCCGGTCTTGTTTGATATGGCGGCCGGCGTCTGCGGGTTGCGGGAGAGGGGATTATTGATATTTCCAGGGTCATGGCCGGTGACCGATAAAATTCCAGTTGACGGCGGTTAAGACCGCCCAATAGTCGGCCCTTCTCGCGGGAGTAGCTCAGTTGGTAGAGCACCACCTTGCCAAGGTGGACGTCGAGAGTTCGAGTCTCTTCTCCCGCTCCAATTTCAAAAACCGCTGTTCCTCAGCGGTTTTTTTGTTATCTAAGCTGCCGTGAAAGCCTCCGACTTCTTTGCCCTGCCTGCCTCCCTGCTCCGGTTCGCCCCGTTTTTCCCGGCCGATATCGCCCCTTGGCTCTGGCTAAAAAAAATCGGCCCGGCGCTGGAATCTGCCGAATTTGACTCCAACGAGCGGGTGATCCCCCCCGGCGTGCATATCGAGGGCCGTGTCTGGATTCATCCGACCGTCAAGCTCCCAGCCTATGCCACGATCATCGGCCCGGCCTATATTGGTGCCAAAACCGAAATTCGGCCCGGTGCCTTCATTCGCGGCAATGTCATCGTCGGCGAAGGTTGCGTACTGGGCAATGCGAGCGAGTTCAAAAACAGTCTGCTCATGGACAAGGTTCAGGCACCGCACTACAATTACGTGGGCGATTCGATTCTCGGCAACGGCGCCCACCTCGGGGCGGGTGCAATTTGTTCCAACCTCCGGCTCGATCAGGGTGAAGTTGTGGTCAAACTGCCGGCTGGTCCGGTCGGCAGCGGCCTGCGCAAATTCGGGGCGGTGCTCGGCGACAAGGCCGAGGTCGGCTGCAACGCCGTGCTGAATCCCGGCACGCTCCTCGGCCCGCGCGCCCTCGTGATGCCGAGCATGGCCTTCGGCGGATACTTGCCGCCCGCGACCATCGCCCATGCCCGCCACACCGTCACCATGATCCCGCGCCGGGACTGAGAAAATCGTTCTCGTAATCGTACTCTTTCTCGTTCTCTCCTTTTCCTTTCCTATCCGAGAGAACGCTTACGATTAAGAGAACGATCCTAACCCATGCCCCGCATCCTCACCGGCATCACGCCCTCCGGCACCCTTCACATCGGCAATTACTTTGGCGCGATGCGCCCCGCCATCGAGCTCCAGGCCGGCGGCGACGCCTATTACTTCATCGCCGACTATCATTCGATGACGGTGATCACCGACGCCAAGGAACGCCGCGGTTTCACGAACGGCATCGCCCTCGACTGGCTCGCCTGCGGACTCGATCCGGCCAAGGCCGTTTTTTGGCGCCAAAGCGATGTGTCCGAAGTCTGCGAACTCATGTGGCTGATCGGCTCGCTTACGCCCATGGGCCTGCTTGAGCGCGCCCACAGCTACAAGGACAAGCTCGCCAAGGGCATCGCGCCCAACTTCGGGCTCTTCGCCTATCCGGCGCTGATGGCCGCCGACATTTTGCTCTTCGACACCCACATCGTTCCCGTGGGCAAGGACCAGAAACAGCACCTCGAGATGACGCGCGACATCGCCATCAAGTTCAACCTCGCCTATGGCGATGGCACCTTCGTCGTGCCCGAGGAAAAAATCCAGGAAGACGTTGCGGTTGTTCCCGGTCTCGATGGCCAGAAAATGTCCAAGAGCTACGGCAACACCATCGAGATTTTCGGCGACGAGAAAGCTCTACGCAAAAAAATCATGGGCATCGTCATGGACTCGCGCACGCCCGCCGAGCCCAAGCCCGATGCCGATAAAAATCTTGCGATCCAGCTCCTGCGCCTTGTCGCCCCGAAGGATGTCTCCACTGATTTCGAGAACCGTCTCCGCGCCGGCGGCCTCGGTTATGGCGACCTGAAGAAAGCGCTCTTCGAGCATTACTGGAATTATTTTGCTCCCTACCGAGCCAGACGCGCGGAACTCGTCGCCAATCCCGACTACGTCGAGAAAGTTCTGAAAGACGGAGCCGACCGCGCCCGAGAGGTGGCGAACCAGACAATGGCCCGCGCTCGGAAAGCGTGTGGATTAAGGTAAGGCGGACGGGTTAACACAATGCGTGCGAATTGGGTGCTGCGTAGGTTGCGCGCTCGCCGCGCAACGTGCCATGCCGTGGCAAGCTCGCAACCTACAGCGGATCCCTCACGCGACCGAGAAAGAGGCACGCTCCCGAGCGCACGTGCTGAATCGCGAACATAAATGGTCGGTCAGCGCGAATTTCGATGGGTGGCGGTTCTTTGGAAGGCGCCGTAACACCAAGGGTAACCATCATGACTGCCGTCGCTGCCGCTGCCTCGGTGCCGTGTTCATCCAAAGAGATCCATGTTTTGTGGTAGACAGTGGAGATAGAGAGATAGTCACTCGGTTTGCGCGGCGCCATTCGATCAAAGTTGGCGCTGCCTTGGGGCTGATCGAAAGCCGTGCGCAAGCCGAGCGACTGCAAGGTCTGCGCGAGAGCCATCGTGTCGGGTTCCATCTTGAATCTCGGCAGGTGCAGAATCACCTCGCGGGGTTTCAGATGAGAGCAATCGGTCAGTGCCTTTTCCGTCAGAGCTTTTTCTAGCGCCGCCAAACCATCTTCCCGGTCGGGCACGAACAAGACAAATTGGAGTTCATTGCCCAGATAGGGGAGGGTCACGACAGAATATCCATCACGCTTAGCGTAACCATATTTGTGTCTGGTTTGCATGGTCGGGACAGTTGCTGCTTCCTTTCCGATAAAATGAAACGACTCGGATTGCGTGGCGGATATCACGAATTCATCCGCCCAATTGGCGCGTAGGTAGAGAGTATTGACGAGCGCGAGTCGGGTGTCTGGTGTCGGCTGACCGGCCGGAAGCAAGTCGCGAATCTTATCCTGGGTCTGGCTGGCGACCCACTGGTTGATGACCTGACGGGCGTGTCCCGCGTCGTGTTTGAAATCCAGCTCGGCAAGATCGGAACCGAAGTGCCGGTGTAATTCGTCGACGAAGGCAGATCGCAAGGAGTAGTCGCGTTGAACAAACAGGCGATTGGCGATGTTCAACTGTATTGGTGTGGCGTCGCCGTCGTGCAGACGCATTTCGGCCACTTCCCGTTCGGAATCTCTGACAACCTTGGCGAGTTGGGCGGCGAGGGATTGAAACGCCATTCCGCACACGGCCTGATCGGCGGGCAGATGCAGGACTTTTTCCATCTCTGCCTTCGTAACGCCGTCGGCCCCAGCGTAGGTCATGGCAAGAGCGTTTGCGATGGAGTAGGGTGAGAGCAGCACGCCGGATCCCTCGTTGGATTTGATCTGCTCCCGGTAGAGATCAAGCCCAAGCGAATTGATGGCCGGAGCGATCGCCGAGACCGGAACTTCTGCGGCGGCGCTCAGTGCAACAAGCGGGACAAGGCATAGCAAAATTACGGATCGGC
>CAZIQP010000047.1:0-25795 GCA_964541315.1 uncultured Opitutaceae bacterium | reverse complement strand
AGCTCAAAATGTCCAGCTTGGTGAAGGGCGGGTCCATGATGAGATTCTGCGGCGCCAGGACCACCATTTCACGAATCTCTTTGCAGAGCCGGTAGCCCGTGCCCTCCTTGGCGAAAAAGCGTTTCAACCGTGCGGCCGAAACGTCGGCGGCAATGTTCGCCGGAAAGACGGCCTGCCGGGCCATCTCGATGGCATCCTTGTCCAGGTCGGTGGCGAAGATTTGGAGGGTGATTTTTTCCTTGGACTTGAGCTTTTCTGTCGCCTCCTTGAGCACGATCGCGAGGGAATAAGCCTCTTCCCCGGTGGAGCAGCCGGGCACCCACGCCCGCAGGGTGTGGCTGGCCGGACGTCTCGCGAGCAACGCCGGAATGGCCTGGTCGCGCAACTGGTCCCAGGCGGCGGGATCGCGGAAAAAATTTGTCACACCGATCAGCAGCTCCTTGAAGAGCAGATCCAGCTCCTGCGAGTTCTCCTGCAGGTAGCGGACGTAGCCTGCCATCTTGGTGATCTGGTGGATGCCCATGCGGCGTTCGATCCGGCGGTAGAGCGTGTTTCGTTTGTAGAAGGAAAAATCGTTGCCTGTGTGGGCGCGCAGCAGAATGACCACCTTTTCCAGCGCGCTCTGGGATTTGTCCTCCTTCGCCGTTTCGGTGCGGGCGATGAGCGGCGTGCGTTGCAGGTAGCTCAGGATCTTGCCCGGCAGCTCATCCACGGGAGCCACGAAATCGGCCAGCCCGGAGTCGATCGCGCTTCGCGGCATGGAATCGTATTTGGCCGTGGTCGGTTCCTGAACCAGCACCACGCCGGCATTTTCCTTGATGGTCCGCAGACCAAGCGTGCCGTCGGATCCCATGCCGGAAAGGATCACGCCGACACTGTGCTCCTGCTGATCCTGCGCGAGCGAGCGGAAGAAAAAATCGATCGGCAGGCGCAGCCCGCGCGGCGCCGCCGGCGTGAGCAGATGCAGCACCCCGTGCAAAATGGACATGTCCTTGTTCGGCGGGATCACATAAACGCAGTCCGGTTTCACCGGGGTGCGATCCTTTACCTGGATGACTTTCATCGCGGTGCTGCGCTGGAGCAGCTCGGACATGATCCCCTTGTGCGTCGGATCCAGGTGCTGGACGATGACAAACGCCATGCCGCTTTGCTTCGGCACCCGCGCCAGAAACTGCTCCAAGGCCTCGAGCCCGCCGGCGGAGGCGCCGATGCCGACGATGGGAAAAGCTTCACTCGTTGGTGTGGCAGGCTTTTTCGCGCGGTCTGCTTTTGCGGCCTTTGGGAGCCGGCGGGTAGGGGTAGGTTTCTTTTTCATGCGCTTATTTCTTACGCCTGACCATGGCAGCTTTCGCTCCGGCTGCATAGGACGGTCTCAGACTATTTCCGCTGATGCGTGGTGGATTCCTTTTGCCAGTTATTCGGCCTTGCGATGGGACTTTGCGGCCGGCGACCAGCTCAATCAATTTCGCTGCAATTTTGTCCAAGGGCAAAATATAATCCACATCGCCGGTCTCGATCGAACTCTTGGGCATGCTGAAATCCCGCGAGGTAGGCCGGTCCTGGGCGATGACCTTGCCGCCCTTGTCCTTGATAATTTGCACCCCAAAAGAGCCGTCGCCGTCTCCGCCCGTGAGCACCACGGCGATGGCCGATCGCTGATAAACGGTCGCCACCGACACAAACAACGGCTCGGCAGAGGGCCGGGCATAATTGATTTTCTTCGCGGAGGAAGAGGAGAGCTTCAGGCGCCCGCTTGGGGCGACGGAAAGATGGTGGTTTGGTGGGGCGACGAAGACGCACGAACGGCATAGGACATCGCCTGTACAGGCCTGCTTGACCAGCAGATGAGTGCGTCGGCTCAAAATCTCGGGCAAGATGCTCTTATGATCGGGCGAGAGATGCATCACGATGGCAACAGCGGCCGGAAACCCCGCCGGTAATCCGCCCAGAATGACGGACAGAGCTTCCAAGCCGCCAACCGAAGCCGCCATGGCGATAACGGGGAAGGGGAACCGGTCTTTTGCGACCGCAGCGGAAGTCTTCAGGCGGACAACTTTCGCTGTTCGGCCCATGATTTTTTTCGTCACTTCGCTTTTGGCGATGGAATTCAGTTTTTTCATGGAACGTACGTTCGGCCGGCATCGCGGAGGTGAACGGCGGCGGGACGGATTCAAATCGGAATGCGCGGCAATGACCCGTCAATGGGACGGGCCGAAAACCGCTTGCTTTCATCTAATGCCAATTGCGGCCGAATGGCGATGGGGTGAAACCCTACCCAACTTTGCTGGCGGATCGGAAGTGATCGGCCGGCCGGAGTGCTGCCGCTACGACTTGGACGACGCTTCGGTGACAACTGCCCAACACGCGCGGGGCGGCCAATCAGGACGAATGCGGCTGGTTCCAGAGCGGTTTGCCCGACTCGGTGGGCGCTGGCTGGGGAGCGTTTTTGTGGGTAGGAAGAAGGGCTGCACGGGCGGATTTCTTGGCGAGTGCCGATTTTGCGACCATGACGTCGGGGTCCGGTACGGTGGTCGCGGGATAGTGGGCAGGGAAAAATCCGGCTTCGGCGGGCGCGTGTTCGGTTTTCGGCGAGGAAAGAACCCGGCCCATGGGACCGGGGGATGGGGTTGGTGCGATTGAACCGCTGCCTTGGGGCCCGGCCAGATCAATGCTCAACTGCCATTCGGCTTCGAGCCAGATCGCGGTGTCATGCCCCTGGGGTTGGCCATGCATGTTCCAGATGGATCGGGCGCGTTGGGCGATTTCTTCGTGGGTGGGAGGGTGGGAATGTTGCACGGGGAGAATTGGTTTTATGGAGTTGGGTTTCAGCCGGCAGCGATTCTGGACCGGATCAGCGTACAGGATCATTTTGCCTTGCGATCCGGGTGTCACGCCGTCCGGTTGAATGGCGCTCAGCACCGTCGCCGTTGCGGGCCGTTTAGTTTTTTGTGCGCAGTCCGCCCATCAGATACACGATGAGGCAGATCAAAAGGATCAGCCCGAGACCGCCGCCACCGATGGCCGGGCCGCCAAAATAAAAGCCGCCGCCACCGAACAGAAGAACAAGAAGGAGGATGAGAAGGATTGGATTCATGCGTCTAAGATATCCTCCCGCGGGGAATACGGCTATGGGGCCTTACCCCACCACACGGTGTGGGGGTGTGGGCATTGGTTTCACGCGGCCCGGACGGTGGGGACGTTTCGGGCCGTCGGACGGCTTGGTTTGTGCAACCGGCCGCGATAGTTGCCCGGCGCTTCGCCGGTGATCCGGCGAAATACGCGGTTGAACTGGGAGAGCGATTGAAAGCCTGCGGTGTAAGCCGCTTCGCTGATGCGGAGGTGGGAGTTGAGCAGCAGTTGCTTCACCGACTCAACCCGGGTGTGCGCGAGGTATTCGGTGAACGTGAGGCCGGTTGCGTTTTTGAAATATTTGCAGAAATAAAATGCGCTCAGATGCACCGCGCGCGCGACATCGCCCAGGCAGAGTTCCTGATTCTGGTGGGCGGCGATATAGTCGCGCGCTTTCGTGATCAGGGGCGATTCGCCCGTTGCCGCCGCGAGCAGGATCTGGTTGCTGACGCTCGCGAGGTGCTCGGCAAATATCACGAGGAGCCGGATCACCGACTCGTACTGTTTGCGGGTGATCACCCGGGTTTGGAAATACGCTGACCTTAATTCCGGAAGAGCGGAACCGGTTTTCTCCGGTTGGATCGCGCGCATGGCGGCCTTGAATTGGGATTCCCCCGGCACCCTGATAAACACCTGCCCGGTCTGAAGGTAGCCGAGCACCCGGCTGCCCACCCGCACTGGTACGACGGTTTCGCTCAAGCCAGCATAACATTGCAGGGTTTTGGTTTCCTGCGTGGCCGCGTCCTCGATGCGTTGCTGCAGTTGCAGGCACGAAGCGCAGGTCTTGTTTGACCGAGTCATCAGGGCGCAAAAGGCATTTTCCTGCTTCGACCCTTGCAGCGGGGTCCGAAAAGATCCGGTTTCGCGCAGCACCAGGGGCAGACCGAGGCTGGCTTCAAACGCCTGTTGATATTCGCGGAACAGTTGTGATTGCTGCAAATGGGCGATCACATTGGTTTCAATGCCGCCTTCAATGCCGGCATGGCTGGCAATTGTGGCAATGGGCCGGGGTTGGGGTGAGACCATGGATTGAAGCGGAAGAAGTTCCAAAACCCGCTTTGCAGAAGTATGCAGGCCGGTCACTTGTCCGGGGTGAAACTAACGGATTACCCGGAGCCGGCGTATGGGGTGTTACCCGCCCGCCGCGATTTTGTTCAGAACCCGGAAAGTGAAATGTCAGTAGTGCAACACCCCAGTGCGGAAGGCGAAGAAACAGCTATAGTATGGCTTCAATAGAAGCCTCCGCCACGCCCATGATTGCACTCAATCCAATAATATTCCGCGAACTTCCGGTGATCCGGCAGATCATACTCGATGAGACTTGGCTCGAAGCCGAGCGACGGGGATGCTGCGTGAATGCGGACGACCGGGTGGTGCGGGAGAATGTTTGCCAGGTGGTGCTGCGGATCGGCGAGCAATTGCGCCGGACAACCGAAATGGAAGCGGACGAATCACTCGCGATATTGTCTTGGCCCAATTTTCCCGAAGCGGCGTGAGGTGTCGCGGAATGGTGAATTTGCATCGACCGCCAAATGCGGATTGGGCCTTGTTCCTAT
This sequence comes from uncultured Opitutaceae bacterium, assembly GCA_964541315.1. Lineage (GTDB taxonomy): Bacteria > Verrucomicrobiota > Verrucomicrobiia > Opitutales > Opitutaceae > Didemnitutus. The sequence goes on along the minus strand of CAZIQP010000047.1, from coordinate 21,110 downwards.
CGGATGCGCAGAAAAACGCCCGGGTTGTTTTCCCGGACGTGATCAAGCAGTCCGATCGCGCAACTAACCCCGTTCCGCCATCCTATTTCCGGTCGGCCCGGTCCTTGCCGTTTTCGTGATGCTCGTAGTCCCGGTCGCGATCATGCCGGTCTTCGTCCCGGATTCGCACTTTTGTCTCAAAGTAGTTTGCGGGATAACGGGTCACGATCTGTTGATGGAAAGTATAGGGCCGGTCGGTCGCCATCGTTAAGGAAACACTGCGGTTGAAATCCACCCTCACGAACTCGGGCAGGTTTCTGCCGGAGCGCCATTGGCCGCGTTCCTGATAAAACCACATCCGATCAGAGGGGCGGAAATAGACATCTCCGCCCGGATAATAGTAGTAGGCCTGACTGCGTTGATACCAGCGACTGCGTTCCCAAGGCGACGGTCCTGTGGGTCCGGTGTCACCGACGACGACAACCTCTGGCGGCGGCGGCGGGAGACGGCGGCCGAGACGGATTTCGCCGGCGATGTTGATATCGAGGCCGTCGGCGCGGGCGTTGGCTGCGCCGAAGGCGGCCAGCGCGAGAGTGAAGAGAATCAGTTGGGATTTCATGCTATTCACTTTGACCCAGGGCGGAGTGGTAGGTTGCGGAAGTTCGAGAAAACCCCGGTGGGGTGTACTACGTAGCCAGTTGCTTCCTGATCTTCTGCAGTTCGCGTTGCCGGGCCTTGGTCACCCTGGGATAGCTCATTTTTAGGTCTTTCAGCGCCTCGATGACGATTCGCGAAATGATGAGCCGGGCGTTATACTTGTCATCGGCCGGCACCACATGCCACGGGGCGGCTTTCGTGCTCGTGGCGCCCAGGCAGTCTTCATACGCCGCCATGTATTGGTCCCAAAATTTCCGTTCGGTGATGTCGGCTTCGCTGAATTTCCAGTTCTTGTCGGGCTGGTCGATGCGGTCCAGAAACCGTTTGCGCTGTTCCTCCTTCGAGAGGTGCAGAAAAAATTTAATGACCCGGGTCCCGTTGCGATGCAGGTGTTTTTCCAGATCCACGATGGAATGGTAGCGCTGCTTCCAGACTTTTTTTATTCCGGCCGGTGCATCCGGAATGTTTTCATTCAGCAGGATCTCGGGATGCACGCGGGCAATCAGCACCTCCTCGTAGTAAGAGCGGTTGAAGACCCCGATGCGGCCGCGGGACGGCAGGCATCGGGTGGTTCGCCAGAGAAAATCGTGGCTCAATTCCGCCGCGCTGGGATGTTTGAAACTGTAGACCTCGCAGCCCTGCGGGTTGATGCCGCTCAGGACGTGACTGATGGCGCCGTCCTTGCCCGCGGCATCCATGGCCTGAAAAATCAGGAGGATCGCATGACTGTTCGAGGCGTAGAGCAATTGCTGCAATCCGCTCAGTTCGCCGACGTCTTCGGCGAGCAGCGCCTTGGAATGTTTTTCCGATTTATAAAGCGGATGTACCCGGGTGGCCCATTTCTTCAGCCGGACTTTCCTGCCGGGTGGGACGCGAAATGCCTTGGTTTCGATTTTCATAGGGAATGGCTCATAAACTAACACCGCGGGAAAGCAATCCCGGCAGCCCGGTGGAAATTTGGGCCTGGTGTCTCTCACCCGGTCGAAGCGAGCGGCGCGAGTGCTTCAGGGTGAGTGCATAAACTCCGTGGGACGCACTCCCTCTCTCTGGCGAGCCGCTCGATACTGGGTTCGGATCATCTCCTTGAATTTTGTCGGGCTCGGGATGTCGGCCAGCTCCAGTCGCGGGGTGGTGTCATCATCGGCCAGCACCGTGATGGTGCCGAAACCCAATACGCGTTGCAGGATCCCTTGGTCGACCACCACGTCTTTCACCCGGTACAATTCCAATTCATCCACATGCTTGGCCAGCCACCCGCGGCGGATAAACAACCGTTGGGAGGTCAGGCGATAGTGGCAGGACTTCACCCTGATCCAGACCAGCAGGAACACGAGCATGCCGAGCGCCAGCGCCGCCAGAGCCACGGGCGGCGCCCACGGATAATCTTGAGCTTGGAGCTCGAGACCAATGCCCAGACCGATTAAAATTACGCCCAGCAGAATCTGGCCAAAAGCGGCGCGTGCGACCGGAGACAGATTGAAAATATCGGATTCCTCACCGGCGGCATTCGGAGTGGAAGGCGCCCGGCCGGCCTGGCCCGGAATCAATCGTGCGGTTTGTGGGGTTGCGCTGACAGGGGCCGGTGGCACGAGGATGATCGCCTGACATTTCCTGCACTGCACCGACTGGCCATATTGCGATTCGTCACCGATGGTGATTGCATGGCAGTGCGGACATTCAAATTGGATCGGATTCATAAAGTTTCCGCGTTCAAGCTCAGTCGGCGGGTTCGCTGAATTGTATCGAGCAGATCGATCTCGGACGCCTGCCTGGGCGATCATACCGGAGGCCGTTACTTCTTCAACGCTGTGATGTGCTCCAAATGTGCATTTACTATGGGAAGGGATTTATCCACGAATGCCTTGATGTCGGCGTCTTTCGTTTCGGCAGATTCAGCCTTGAATTCCTTGGCATCCATTTTGTGGTCCTTGATCATGCTGCTGATATACGCCTCGTCAAATTCTACACCCTTCAGGGCCGCCAATTTGTCCACCATCCCCTGATGTTTCGCGTCCAGGTTTTCGGGGAGTGTGACGCCCTTTTGTGCGGCCAATGTTTTCAAGTCAGAATTGATGGCCGTATGGTCCTTCACCATCATCTGCCCGAAGGCCTTGACCTCGTCGCTTACACCTTGCTGAGCGGCCAAGTCGCCCAGTTTTACCTCGGTCATGCCGCCCTGGGCTGCTGCAAGGATGAATTTGTTGTCCGCGCGGGAGAGACTCGTTTCTGCCTTGGCGCAGGGTGCTGCGAGAATCAATGCTGCTGTTATCAGGCCTAGGCCCAGTCTGGCCGCGGTTGGGCGGGCGATGAAAGTGGGAAAGCTCGTCTGGCCTTCTTTCCCCGCGTGATTCGATTTTGTCGTGGTATTCATATCTGTGGGTCTTGTTAATGTTGATTTATTTTTGGCTTGGAGTCGGCTTGGCCCGCGATGCAAAATGATGGCGAAGACTTCCTCGCATTCCCGGGCGAGGGAAAACTTTCCCGGTGATTCCTCCATGGTCATGGGCGGTGAGCTCCAAGGTTTCCGGGTCAAAACGGATGTCGATATCCGGATGATGATTGGCCCTTTTGGCTTTCCGGGCGTTGCGGTTGACGACATCACCTTGGGGCATGAGGAGCTGGTTCGTTTTGATGAAATGTCAGAGGCTCGGCCCGCCACGCTTCTTCGCATTTTTTCCCATAATCGCCGAAGGCTTTCACCAAGCCGGTGAGAACCTCGGCCGAGGTCTCAAACAGGGCCTGGGCCTTCGGGTCCGTTATTTTTCCAATATCCTCGCGGAGATGCGCGATGAGATGGTTCATCTCGGTTTTTATTTTCTGCGTGTGATGAACCGGCATGTTGTCCGAGAAAGCATTCATAGAATCCATAGGGGCGCACCTTCCGGGCGGCGTGGTTGTTTTGTTTCGGCCGGTTAGGCCGTCATCGAGGTTTTCTATTGGGTGCCGGCGGAAATGTTTTCGGCAGCCTCTTTCGGTCCGGGCACGTCTATGCCCAACGCGGCACACAAATCGATTTCGTGTTCCTGTTCCTGCAAGATGATGCCGCGCAAGGTTTCGCTCAGGGCGAATTCTCCCATCGCCTCGGCCTGGCGGATGCGCTCACGGTAACGGCCGATGGTTTCCCGTTCGTTTTCCAGGTCGGCGCGCAGCATCTCGACCGGGTCGGACGAGGTCTTGACGGGTTTGGGGGTCGTGCCGGGCATGCCGCCGAGATAATCGATCTGTTTGGCGATTTTAAGGGCGTGCGCCAGTTCCTCGCCTGCATGCGCGGCGAGTTCACGGGCAATGTCCGTGTATGCCGCGCCCTTCAGCACCTGGCTGTAGACGGTGTAGGCGATGATCGCCTGGTATTCACCCGCGAGATCCTCGTTCAGCAGTTGGATCATCTGTTCGCGGGTGATGTTCAGTTCAGGGGTCTTGATTACTTTTGCCATGATGCTTTTAAAAATTAGCAGCCCGGGTTTCGGCCCGGCCTGCATGTGGTGGATCGGCGGACTACGGTGTGGCCGACGGGTGTTTAGTCTTTCAGCGTGAACCCGACTTTGATGGTTACCTGCCAGTGCTGCACTTTGCCCTTGTCGATGCTCCCGCGGGTTTCGATCACGTTGAACCAGCAAAGATTCTTGAGGGTTGCGTGTGCGCGCCTGACGGCTTTCGCCACGGCATCCTCGATCGACGTGGTCGAGGTGCCGGTGAGTTCGATGATCTTATAGATGTGATCTTTCATTTTCGATGCCGCCGAAGCTCACGCCCCGGCGGTTTGCACGGGGAGACTCACTTGCAACCGCAGGTGTCGACATATTCCTTGATGGCCTTTTCGATCTCTTCGCGGGTCTCGCCGGTGCGCTTCTGAATGCGGCCCAACAGTTCCTCCTCCTGGCCCTGGACGAACTTAAGATCATTGTCGGTGAGCTTGGCCCACTTCTGTTTCAATTTCCCTTTGGTGATGTTCCAGTCGCCCTTGATTTCGAGAGTAGTCATGATATTTGTGTTTTTTATTGGCTGTTATTCGCCGTCAGGATGACGGCGAATGCATTCCCGCGATCGGGATACCGGCCTACGATACTCGATCAGCTTGCGCTTCGCTATGGGGCAAAACCCGACTCTTGCGTCAGGCAAGTCGCGACCGAAATGAATTCGGACTGCGGCGCGAGGCCGACGGGATCAGCACTACACCCCATTTCTTCTCCGGAACATTCCGTGTAATCTGGATCGATGGAATCATCCCGCATCTCTCGAATCCCTGCTCTTCCCGTGAGTGAGCGTCCCATGATGCTTCCTGTCCGGCGCATCTCTCTCGACGCGAGGGAAGTTTTCGCTCGGGGGACACGATGGCAGTCGGCTCCAATATTTAGCGCCGTGATTTCATTGAAACCGATCGGTCGCCAATGCTGACGACCAAGTCGGATCAAAGCGGAGGCGATTCACCACGGATAAGCACAGATCCAATGGTTGTGTGCGGATGGCGGTATCACCGGCGATGACGGCTGGTCTCGTCGCGGCGTGAACGGGATTGACCGCTTGGGTTGGAAGGGCCGCGCAAAAAATGCCCCGAGACAAGCCCGGGGCATAATGGCCGCAACCACACGATCGGAAGATTATTGAATCTGGAAGACGGAATTCCTTCTCCACACCACCAAGGCACCAAGTCCGGCACCGAGCAACAGGAGGGTGCTGGCGGTATCGGGCACCGTAACGGGTTGATCGACCGAGCTGCTGCTTAAGAAGCCGCTGGTTTCAGATGCAACAATCTTGGGATGATGATCACGATCATCGTGGTTCCTGCGATTATTGTTTGGGCTGGCCGATAACGCGACCGGTAAGATCGCGGCGAAGAGCAAGGCGAGACATGTTTTTGTATTCATGGTTTTGTTTTTTAGTTGGCGAAATATCCGTTGCAAAATCACCTGCTGGATGGCTGGGGATCCGGCTGAATTATTCCAACGGAGGATGCCGGATAATCCCCTGAGCAACTATGGGGTATTCAAGGCATGCCGAGATGCGTGGTCGGGTTTGCACAATCATGACGTTCTTTGCCAGACCTCAGCCGAAGACTGGTCGTGCTTCAGCTAATTCTCAATTCGACGGCATGCTCGCGCTGGTCGTCATGGAGAGGAATAGTCGTGCCAGCAATTTGCTGGCCATCGAGGAAGAGCCAACCTTCAGCATGCGGGTCGGCGGCAGACCTCGCGATGGTGATGTGATAAACGGTTTTCCGGTAGCGATAATGGATTTTGTAAGAAGGCCAGGTTTTCGGCAGGCGAGGCGTCAGTCGCAATTTTTCGCCCTCGAGATTTGCGCCCAGTAAAGTTTCGATCAGGAGCCGGTACATCCAGCCGGCCGAGCCGGTGTACCAGGTCCAGCCGCCGCGGCCCATATGGGGTGCGACGGCGTATACATCCGCCGCGACGACGTAGGGTTCGACTTTGTACGTGGCGATCTGCTCCGGGGTCGCGCCGTGATGCACGGGGTTCAGCAGGTTGAACAGTTCCCAGGCGCGCTCGCCGTCGCCCATAAGCGCGAAGGCCATGGCGGTCCAGATCGCCCCGTGGGTATACTGCCCGCCATTTTCGCGCACACCGGGAATGTAGCCCTTGATATAGCCGGGATTGAGCGAAGAATGATCGAAGGGCGGGTCAAACAGTTGGATCAATCCGGCGTCGCGACGGACCAGCCGCCGGTCCACGGATTGCATGGCCACGCGTGCACGGGACGCATCGCCTGCTCCGCTGATCACCGACCAGCTTTGCGGCAGGGAATCGATCTGGCATTCCTCGTTGGTGGCGGAGCCGAGCGGTTCGCCATTGTCGCAGTAAGCGCGGCGATACCACGCGCCGTCCCAGGCATGAAGTTCGATGTTTTCCTGCAGGTGCTGCCCCTGGATTTTGCAGCGCTCGGCAAAAGTGAAGTCGCCGCGGGCGTGGGCCACCACGGCAAACTGCGTGAGCACGTTGTAGAGAAAAAAAGCCAGCCACACGCTTTCCCCGCGGCCTTGGTTGCCCACCCGGTTCATGCCGTCGTTCCAATCACCGGTTCCGATCAGCGGCAGGCCGTGTTCACCGAATTTCATGCCGCGTTCGATCGCGCGCACGCAATGCTGATAAAGCGTGGCCGACTCTTCCGCGCGATTGGGCAGATCATAATAGGCTTCCTCCTCCGGCTTGACCGGCCGGGCTTCGAGAAAGGAAATCTTTTCATCCAGCACACCCGTGTCGGCGACGCACGAGACATAGCGGCAGGTCGCATAAGGCAGCCACAAAAAGTCATCGGAACAATGGGTTCGGACCCCGCGTCCGGCCGGCGGGTGCCACCAATGTTGCACGTCACCTTCGCGGAATTGGTGGGCGGCGGTGCGGAGAAGATGCTCGCGGGTGAGAACGGGTTCGGTGTGCACCAGGGCCATGACGTCCTGCAATTGGTCGCGGAAACCGTAGGCTCCGCCGGATTGATAAAACCCGGTGCGGCCCCACACGCGGCTGCTCAGGGTCTGGTAGAGCAGCCATCCGTTCGCCATCACGTTTACGGCGGGATCGGGCGTATCCACGTTCACCGCGCCGAGGACGCGGTTCCAATGCGTCCAGACGCCCTCGAGTGCGGTGCGGCAGGCATCCGCCCGGCGGTAACGCTGGATCAGGCCTTGGACTTCGCCCGCGTTGCGACCCACGCCAAGACGGAAATTCGTTTCCCGCTCCTGGCCATCGGTGAGGTCGACCGTGACCTGCACCGCGCCGCAGGGATCCAGCCCGGCGCCGACGCGGCCGGAGAGACGGGTTCGCTTCAATGCCGCCGGCTGGGCCAGACTGCCGTTTCTCCCGATGAATTCTTTGCGATCCCCGGTGAGGGTGCGCGTGGCATCGTTCACGTCGAGAAACACGAGCCGGTCGGAAAATTCGGTGTTGTAGTGATTGTGCGCCAGAAGCGCGCCGGTTTTGAGATCAACCTCCGTCTGCACATGCAGCAGGCTTTTGTGCCGCAGGTCGCCCAACACCCATTCCCAGTAACCGGTGACCGACAGCCGGCGCGACCGGCCGGAGACGTTGCGCAGTTTCAAAACCGCGAACTTCACCGGCGCATCCATCGCCACATAGACCCACAGCTCCGAGGTGATGCTGTGCTCGGTGTGCTCGAATACCGTGTAACCAAAACCGTGGCGAATGACGTAAGGCGTCGCGCCGCGCGCCGGCAGGGGCGTCGGCGACCAGAATTGTCCCGTCTGTTCATCGCGAATGTAGAACGCTTCGCCGGTGGTGTCCTGCACGGGATCGTTGCTCCAAGGGGTGAGGCGGAACTCATGGGCGTTCTCCGCCCAGGTGTAGGCGCTGCCGCTCTCGGAGACGACGGTGCCAAAAGTGGGATTGGCGAGCACGTTGACCCACGGGGCCGGCGTCATCCGGCCGGGTTGGACCGTGATGACATACTCGTGTCCGTCGCGGGTGAAACCGCCGAGGCCGTTCGCAAAAATCAGTTCGCGATCCGGTATCGTCTGCGGCGCATCAGAAACTGCAGAACGCGTCGGCACCAAGGGCGGAGTCACGGGTTCCAGCACGTTCCGCCGATCCATTTGTTGGGCCAGCGTTCCCTTTTCATCGTCGAGCACCACCCGCGCCACCGATTGGAGCAGCACGCGATCGTCGTTCGGGATCTGTTCGAGCCGGCGGACGAAGATGCCGCCCGGTTTGTCGAGCAAGGGTGCTTCGATGCCCGAGGCGATCAGGTTGGTGATCTCGTCGTGCAGCGACTGGCGGTAGACGGAAACATCCTCGTTCAGGATTACGAGTTCCACGGTCAGTCCCTTCATCCGCCAATAGGCGTGGGCTTTGATCAACTGACGGACAATTTCGATTTTCGCCGTGTCGCTGATGCGGAGCAGAACGAGCGGGGCGTCGCCGGAAATGCCGTAGCTCCAGAGACCATTTTGCCCGCGCCGGTTGTTGCGCAGCACGCTGGGCGTAGCCCGGCGGGCCGGGTCGGCGTAGATCAACGCACTGGCGAGCCGGCCGTAGAGCTGGGCCTCGCCTTCCGTGGCATTGAGCAGGCGCAAGGTCACCTGACTGTGGGTCCAGGCGAGGTCAAAGGCGCGGTCGGTCATGCGCGGACTTTGATATTTTTCAATCTGCGCGAGGGCGGCTTCCCGGCTGTCGGTCACGCCGAGCACGAACTCAACGATCGCGGTTTCATGGGGCGGGATCGTGACAGTGCGGCGCAGCGAAACAATCGGATCGAGCACGGAGCCGACGGTGTTGGCCAAGGGTGCGATAATCCGAAAGGCGGCCGGATTCGCGGGCGTGCCGCCGCGGCCGACAAATTTGCTCCGGTCGCTCTCGCAGGAAATTTCGCCCTGTTCTCCGCCCCGGCCGAGCATGAGATGCATCAGCCACGGCGGTTTTCCCTCGGGGGAACTGGCGCGACGGGTGCAGAGCAGGGCGGACGCCGGCTGGGTGAACTCCGTCTGGACAAAAAGATTGCTGAAGGCGGGATGGGCCGCATCCGCCTCGGGGCTGGCGAGGACCACCTCGGCGTAACTGGTCAGCTCGATCACGCGAGCCAGGGCCGTGCGGTTCACGATCGTGATCCGGCGCAACTCGGCGTCATCTTCCGGCGACACGCTGATTTCCGTGTGCAGATCGAGGCCGGCGTGCCGCTGGCGGAATTCCGCGCGAGCCTGCGTGAAGATGGCCTCGTAGCCCTCGGTGCGGGCCAGGGTGGGCTGATGCGCGGCGGACCAGAGTTCCCCGGTTTCGACGTCGCGCAAATAGACAAAGGTGCCCCAGCAGTCGCGCGTGGCGTCTTCGCGCCAGCGGGTGATGGCGAGATCGCGCCAGCGGCTGTAGCCGCCGCCCGCGCTGCTGATGGCCATGTGATAACGGCCGTTGGACAAGAGATGAACCTCCGGTGCCGACAGCGAGGGGTTTGTGAAGAGGCGCATGACACTGTCCGCTGCGCCCGGCAGCGCGTGGGATTCCTCAAGCTGCATGTCTTCCACCAGCACGCCGGCCGCAGCCTTGGGTACACGCTCATGCAACAGCAGGTCCGCCGCCCTGAGCATCGGACACGCGAGGAAGCGGCGGGGCATCGGCGCTTCCCGCAGGACGTTGACGAGGGCCAGCAGGCTCATTCCCTGGTGATGCACCATGAAGGAACGGATGAGGGCGCCCGATTCACCCGGTGGCAGGCGTGACGGCGTATGATCCACCGCCTCATAGAAACCATAGTTGCCGGTGTATTTCAGGGCCGCGAGCCGCTGCAGATTTTCGCAGGCCGCCACGGGTGCGACCATCAGCGCCAGGGCGCTCGCATAGGGCGCGATGACAAGATCATCGCCCAATCCGCGTTTCAAGCCCAGGCCGGGCACCCCGAAGGCCCGGTATTGGTAGTTGAAGCGTACGTCCGTCAGATTGTAGCCGGATTCGGAAATGCCCCAGGGCACTTTCCGCAGATTGCCGTAGCTGATTTGTTGTTCAACGGCCGCCTTGCTGGTGCGTTCCAAGAGAGTATTTTCATATTCCGGCATGACCAGCAGGGGCATCAGGTATTCGAACATCGAACCGCTCCAGGAGACCAAGATCGGCTGGCCTTGCGATTCGACGAGCATACGCCCCAGGGAGAACCAGTGGTCCTGCGGGATTTGTCCGAGGGCGATGGCGACATAACTGCCCAGCCGTGCCTCCGAAGCCAGCAGATCATAGAATCCGGTTTCACGCCGGCGCTCCGTCACATTGAACCCGGTGCAGAACAATTCCCTCGCCGGGTCGAACAGAAAAGCAAAGTCCATGCCCGCCAGCGCGTCACATTCCTTCGCCAGATTTTCCAAGGCGAGCAGGCGGCGTTGGGCGTGATGGCCGGCTTCGTCCAGACAACGGGCAAATTCGACGGCACCGGATTCATGGGCAGGCGGCGGGCTCTCCGATTTGGAAAGATTCGCCAGCTCGCGCAACGTGGGCGCCTGGTCAAGGGCGGCCAGTTGTTGCTCCAGTGCGCTGCTCCGGCCGAGCGCCGGCAAGGTAAGCCAGGGTGCCAGGCAGAGAAGGTCCGCCAGGTGATCGGCGCAATTCGCCTCCAGAATGCCGGCCCAGCCTTTAAGCGCCTCCGAGGCATTGGTCAGGGATTCCGCCAGAATGTGGACCTGGTCCTTCGTTCGCTCCAACAGGGCGAAGGCGGCGCGCAGACCAAAGGGTGTTTTCTCCAGTTCCAGGGCGAGCCGGGCAAGCAGGCTGTTGGCGCCGGCCATCTCCTGCAGGACGTTCACCGTGTCGCGCAGACCGGCAAAAATCTGTGCCGTATAGATTTTCTCGTTGGCCTGCTCCCGCAACCCGGCCCCGAGGGTCAGCAAATGGCCCGCGAGGTTGCCGCTGTCGACGCTGGAGACATAGAGCGGAAGGAGCGGCTGCAGCGTGCGGGTATCATACCAGTTGTAGAAATGCCCGCGGTGCCGCTCGAGCCGTTGCATGGTGGCGAGGGTGTCCTGGGTGCGCCGGATCAAACCTCCGACGGAAAGGTAGCCGAAATCCCTCGCGGCCAGATTGGCGAGCAGGGCCAGACCAAGGTTGGTGGGCGAGGTCCGTGTCGCAATCACCGGGACGGGCACCTCCTGAAAATTATCCGGCGGCAGCCAGTTTTCCTGCGCGATGACGAACGACTCGAAGAAATACCATGTCTGCCGGGCGGTGCGGCGCAGAAAAACTTTCTGTTCGCCGGACAACACCGGCGCCTTGGAGGCAATCGGCTGGCTGATTTTCCAGGCGATCAGCGGCGCGGCCAGCCAGAGACCAAGGATCGGCCAGATCCGCATCCATTGTTCCGGCTGCAACCAGACCAGCAGGGAACCACCCAGCAGGGCGAACGCCGGGGCGAACCACATGCTGGCGAAGAAACTGGTCAGATCGGAGCGCGTTTTCCGTTCGGCGTCACTCGATGTCTGCCATTCGAGCAGATGGCGGCGGGTGAAGAGCAGGCGCAGCAACGTTCGGCCAATGGCATCAAGGCTGATAAAAGCGTCGTAGGGCAGAAAAACCAGCGTGAGAAAAAATTGGGCCAGTTGCCGGCCCGCCGCTCGGGCCACGGCCCTGCGTTGCATGGCCCAAGGCAGATCGGCCGGCTTTTGCACGGCACCGACCAGTACGGCCAACAGTCCGGGCAGGGCGATGATGGTGAGGACCAGCAATGCCACCCGGCCGCCGAGGTCGGGCAGCAACAACCAGGCGCCGAGCAGCAAAAGGAGCTGGGCTATCGGGACGAGACTGCGCCGGAGGTTGTCGAAGATTTTCCACTGCGAGAGCATCGACAGCGGATTTTCCGTCCGGCTTTGGTCAGCGCCCGGCACGCGCGACAACAGCCATGGGACGATCTGCCAGTCGCCGCGGATCCAGCGGTGGCGGCGGTCGATATCCACGTTGTAACGGTGCGGATAGTCCTCGTAGAACGCCACGTCGCTGACGAGGCCTGAGCGGGCATGACAGGCCTCCAGCAAGTCGTGGCTCAGCACGGTGTTTTCCGGAAAACGGCCGGCCATCGCCCGCTCGAACGCGTCCACGTCGTAGATACCCTTGCCCGTGAACGAGCCTTCCTGAAAAACATCCTGATAAACATCCGACACGGCCCGGGTGTACGGATCGATGCCGGCGTCGCCGCCAAGCAGCCGGACGAACCAGGAGCGCCGCGCACTGGGCAGACTCACCCCGACCCGCGGTTGCAAAATGCCGTAGCCGGCGGTGACGATTCCGCCCGTGGTGTCGAATACCGGGTGGTTCAGCGGATGGGCCATCGTGCCCACCAGCAGGCGGGCGGCATCGCGGGGCAGTTTCGTGTCCGTGTCGAGCGTGATGACATATTTGATGGCGGGTAAAACTTCCGCATGGCCGACGATGGCGGAAAAACAATTGTGCGCCCCGGCGCGAAGGAGGGCGTTGAATTCCGTGAGCTTGCCCCGCTTGCGTTCATAGCCCATCCACACGCCCTCGCTTTCGTTCCAGCGGCGAGGGCGGTGAAACAGGAAAAAGCAGCCGGGGAAACCTGCGCCATATTTCTGGTTCAGCATTTCAATCCCGGCCCGCGTCTGCTGGAGAAGGGCCTGGTCTCCCGGAAGGGTTTCTGTCGGAGCGTCGCAGAAATCGGTCAGCAGCGCGAAGTGCAGATGCCGGTCCCGATTGGCGAGATAATGGATTTCCAGAGTCTCAATGAGGCGATCGACCCCCGCGGCATTCGTGAGCATCGTCGGCACGACGACCATGGTGCGACATTCCGGAGCAATTCCGGCCGAATAATCCAGGCGCGGCAGGAGTCTGGGCTTCACCAGCAGCGTGGACAGCCAGTTCATCAGGGCGACGCCCAACTGGCTGGCGCAAAGAAACAAGACCAGCGAAAAGCCGACCAGTTTTTCTCCGGTCACCTGCAGGGCGTGAGCCTCAAAGACAAAACCGGCCGTGGTGACCAGCGCTATCAGCGCCACACCGCCGACAAAAAAGAACATCGGAAAACGACGGATGCCCTGCTCGACCCGGGAGCGCCATGGCAGGCGCGCCTTCACCGCTTTCTCCAGAGCGGCGAGGCCTTGGTCGATCAAATGGAAACCCACATGGGCGCTGCGGTCGGCCCGGCCGCTCTTGTTGCCGCATTCGGCCGCCACCCGGACCGCGAACCCGGCAACCTCCGCCTCCGTTTTCCTGCTGCACCGGGCCAGAAACTCTACCGAGTGACGGTAGCGGTCACGGGTCGCAAAATCCATGTGGCGGTAGATGTCCGCCGGCTCGGCCCGCAGGATCGTCTCGACGCGACTGAGATTTTCCACGAAGGCCGGCCAGTCCGTCGCGCTTAGAAATCGAAGGCTGGCGATGCTGTGGCTGACCGAAACCTGATCAGCCGCCTGACTCTGGCTCTCGAGCTGGATGAGTTGTTCGATCGACAACCCTTCGTCCCCGAGCCGTTGCTCCAGCCAGTTGCGCGCGAGATGCAGCACCGGGCTCTGCCGCGACAGGCGCTGACAAAACTCCGTCACGAAGGAACTGGAGAGCGGCAGATCCGATTCCGCCATGTCCGCCACGACAATAACGAGGTGGGACGGATTCTTTTCCGCCATGTCCTGCAGGCGGTCCACCCAGGAGTCCGCCAGATCCCGGTCTTCCCGGGCTACCGACAGCCGGGTCGTGATACGCTGGAGATTTTCAATCAACCCGAGGCGCAACATGATGGGAATGGCCCAGAGCTCGCCGAGTTTCAAGGATTCCACCGTCTGGTAGGCGGTCACAAAGGCGCTGAGCGGCTCCGTATCGATCTGGGCATCCACGTGCGAGATCAGTTCTAGCCCGATATCATAGACGCGCGGCAGCCCGGCCGAAGGCCCGTTCAGCAGCCGCGGCAATTCGCGGCTGTAGCCCCGGGGCAGATGGCGCCGGGCAATCTGGATCTGCTCCTCAAGAAGATAAAAATTATCAAGCAGCCACTCGGCGGCAGGCGTGATGCGTCGGCTCGAATTTGCGGCGATGGTCGCCCGGTTGAACGACCGCAGCACCTCTTCGTTTTTGGTCAGCCGGTCGAGGAGCTGGTTGGGACCCTGCTTCGGCCCCACGCGGTGGGTGGTGGCGAGGGCCTGGGCATGGCGGGCGAGTTGCTCGACGCTGAACAGCTCGGCGCGCAAAGGGGCTTCGCTCACGCGCGAACGCGGACGTCGATTCATCCAATTTTGCCAGCGTAATGAACGGATCTGCATGTTTTTGCTTTGCCTGCTGAGTTTGAGGCCAGTCCTTGACCGGCCCGCAGTTTTTATCCTGCGGGAAAGCCACCGACGTTCGACGAACTCGCTGCAAGCTGGTCGGGGTTCAGTCAGTCGCCCCGGCGGCGTCCGATTCCCGTGTCCGGTAGCAGCATCGGGAAATAATACGGAGCAAGCGGCCGGAAGAGATTGGTTTCATGCAGCACAATTGTGCCTGTGGACTCGGAAAAATTATATGGGGTGTTGTTCCCAGAGGATTGGCGGACATTCAGCGCGTGTACTTCTTCCGGCTCTTGTAGTCCGAGACAAAAATGCTGATCACGAGCCAGAAACTTCCGGCGGCGGCGGCGGTGAAGCAGAGAATGCCCAGCCCGGGATAACCGAAGAGCTGGAATGAACTCGCCACCCGCGCCAGCAACGAGGCGCCGACAATCAGGCCGGCGAGCACGATGCCCATGGTGATGCGGTTCGCGATTTTCTGCATCCCATCCATCACCAGTTTCGCGTCGGTGGCTTTCACCTTCACTTCCAGCTCGGAGTTGGTGACCGCATCCATGATCCGGTTGAGCCGGGTGGGCAGGCCCGCAGTGAAATCCTTCACCTCCAGCAGTGAGCTGCAAATATTGCCCTGCGTCAGATCCTTGCGCAGGCGGCGGGACATCAGGTCGGCGACGTTACGACGGATGGAAGCGTTGGTATCAAATGCCGGATCGAGAATCCGCCCGACCTCGTCGAGCTGCAGCATGGTTTTTCCCAGCAGCACCAGTTCGCTGGGCACAATGAGGCCGTTTTTCTGGGCAATGCTGCTCACCTCTAGGAGGGAGCGGCCGACATTGAGCTGCTCCAATCCTTGGTCGCGTTGCAGGGCCACCAGTTGGGAGATGCGTCTCCGAAAATCGGGCGCGTCAAATTCCTCCAGCTTCTCGCTCATGCGGATCGCTATCTCCGCCGCGGCCTCGCCGTTCCCCTCGCTGATGGCCAGCAGGATCTTCAGCAGATTCTCCTGCATGGCCGGTGCCGTATGTCCGACCATGCCAAGATCAATGAGGGCGATGCGTCCATCGTCGGTGACGAAGACATTTCCGGGATGCGGGTCGGCATGAAACAATCCGTCCACGAGCACCTGTTGCAGGTAGGCCTTGAACAATTCCTCGGTCAGTGGCGCACCCTTCAATTCAAGCCGTGTGATCGGACCGAGGGTGGTGATCTTCTGGCCCGTTACCTCCTCCATCGTGAGGATGGATCGCGTGTAATAGTCCGGCACGGGTTGCGGCACCTGGATGAGTTTGAATTCCTGCAGGTTTTTGCCGAGGGCGATGAGATTGTGCGCCTCGCGCTCGTAATTGAGCTCCTGCTGGATCGTCAGGCGAGAAACTCCTCCAGGACGACGAGGAAGCGGTGTCGTCGGTCCAGCTCGGTGTGCCCGTCGAGAAAGCCGGCGATCTGCAGGCGGATGTTCGGACGCTGCACCTTCACGACCACGGGCCGACCATCGCGCAATGCCGCGCGATGCACCTGACCCAGCGAAGCGGCGGCCACCGGCTCGTTCTCGAAACGTGAAAACGCCTTGGAAATCCTGACGCCCAGTTCCGCCATGACGATCTGCTCCACCTCCGCGTAAGGGAAGGACTTCACCTTGTCCTGCAATCGAGCGAGTCCCTTCAGATAAGGCTCGGGCAGCAAGTCCGGCCGCCCGGCGAGCACTTGTCCGAGTTTGACGTAAGTCGGCCCCATCGCTTCCAGGTCATCCGCCAGTTGTTCCGGCGAAGCATGGTCGGCGGCGGTCGGTGCCTCGTCGTTTTTTGACCCGCCGTTCGCCGACGGATTTTTGTCGAGGCCGAAGCCTTCCTCCGTGCTCATGTGCCGGGCCAGGTCGGAGCGGCCGTATTTCCACAGGAGAGCGGCGATTTGGCGGTAGCGTTTGAGATGGGTGGTGGAAAATTTCATGAGGAAAGGCGGCGACCGGCACGATGCCAGACGTGGCGATGGCATGCCGCATAATATGATGACAAATAATTTGGCGGGAGGTCTCCGGCTGGCGGAAAATTTTTGAACGCGACCGGCCGGGCGGCGCTTGGGGGGGGGGAACCAGACACTGCATTTAGCTTACCTATTCACCGGGCTCGCCCGCTGGGCCCACCATTATGTTCAATGCCGCCAAAGATGCTCTCGCCAGCCGAGGGATCAAAACCTGGGCCAACACCCTGATCGCCCGCTATGGGCAGGTGCAGGAATTGAAGATCGATTCCCGTCTCAAGACGGTGGCTGTCACATGCCTCCTCGAGGGTGAGGCCACGCCGATCACGATCAAGGTGGAAAACTATGTGGTGGAAACTGAGCGCGGCAAAAAATTTATTCGCGCCACCGGATTCAGTTGCACGCGCCCCTGGCTGCAAAACGTCCTGATGGATTTTGGCCCCAAGCAACGGATCGAGCTGCCGCCTTGGGCCGCCGCAGCGTTGTGAGCGGATTCAGGCAGCCACTAGCTTCAACGATCAAGCATGGCATGCACAGAGGCATGCCGCCACTCCGATCACTGTTCCGAGGAAATAGCGGCCGCTGATCCGCCGTTTTCATTCGCCACCGGCTTTTGCATTGCTGCGTTAGGCCATGGGGATTTTTGTTTCGGATGACGATTGGTTTTCGTGCAATATGGGGCGCTTCATGCGCTATGGGCTTTGACCTACTGGCCGCTTTGGATTCGCCGCGGGTTTTACCCCATAGGCCGGGCGCGGCTTTGGGCGTATCGTGGTGGGCTTGGAAACGCCAACGGCGTTGAGCCAACGCTTCACGCCACAACCGATAATCTAAATCAATTCCCTCCCATGACTGATCTTGCCTTCATCGTCCTCCCCATCGCCGCGGCCGGCTATTCACTGCTCTATCTTATTTTTGGCGGCGGCATCGGCGGAGCCATCGTGATTTTCATCGTGGCAAAACTGCTCGGCAAATAGGCGGCCGAACTCTTGGCCAGCGATCCAGCATTTCATTCCTCGTGCTTGGATAATCCGCTCTCTTGGGAACGGAAGGCTCCGGTATAATCCTTTCACTCATGAATCGATGCACGCAGCTTGGCGCCGCTCCACCAGTCTTCGCAGGGGACACCCACCCGGCTGCCCGAATGCCGGAAGCGGGTCCGGCGTGGGATGAAGCTTTTTTGCGGGTGGAAAGCTATTTCCGGGCTCATAATCTGCAGAGCCGGGTGCTGCTCAATCAGCTCACGACGGGTATCATTGAGGAAGCGCACGAGCGGGCGGGCGCGAATGGCGGTGAAGAACCGGTGGTTGCGGCGATGCGCGTCACGCACGAGCGGATGGCGGCGTGGTTTGGCCGGGTGGGACACGCCGGCGATTGGTCCGATGAACGGGTGAGGGCGAATGGGAGACTGGCGCTGGTGCTGGCTGATGTGCCGGGTCGCTGGGCCAATCATTTGTTTTCGGCCGCGCCGGTGCCGGCGGAACTGGCCACGGCCCTGACCACAGGCGTGCTCCGGCCCGGGCCGGAATTGCATTTCAGCAAAATGTCGGCGGCACCGCTGGAATTCAGTTTCGACGAGCCGGTGGATTTGGATTCACCCCCAAAAAACGCCTGGGCGGGATTCCGCGCCGCGTCCGCCTGGCTGGCGATCCTCTGGTTGTATGGAGCGGCATGGGCTGCGGCGCATTGAGGCGAGGCGATGAATTTTATCCATTTTGATCCGGCCCTGCTCGATCCGAGGGAAGTCGCCCGGCGGCGACATTGGATCATCACCTTGGTCGTGTTGCTGGCCGGTCCGGCGGTACTGGTGCTGGCCGACCTGCACTGGCGCACCGGCTACGATGGATGGAAGCTGGTCCATCTGCTCCTGTTCGTGGTGCTTTTTGTCTTGGTCGCACTGGGTGCGGCGCAGGCCCTGATTGGTTATGCGTTGCGCCGCCGGGGCGGCGATCCCTGCCAGATCAACGCCAGTCTCACCGCCGAAGAGGCCGCGCAGGTTGTCGGAGCGCGCACCGCGGTGGTGATGCCGGTGTGCAACGAGGAGGTGGGACGCGTGATCGAGGGGCTGCGCGTGATGTACGAATCCGTCCGGCGCACCGGATTGCTGCCCGAGTGTGATTTTTTCCTGCTGAGCGACTCGAATGATCCGAATCATTGGATCGAGGAGGAGGCGGCATGGCTGGCGCTGACCCAACGCCTCGGGGCGCAAGGCCGGATATTTTATCGGAAGCGACGCGGCGGAATAAACAAGAAGGCGGGAAACCTGGCCGATTTTTGCCGGCGGTGGGGCGGCAATTATACTTACATGGTGGTCCTGGACGCGGACAGCCTCATGACCGGGGAGGCGATTGTGCGGCTCGCCCAACTGATGGAACGCCATCGCCAAGTCGGCATCATCCAAGGCGTGCCTCTGCTGGTGAACGGTGAAACCGTGCTGGCGCGTCTGCAACAATTTTCCAGCCGGTTGTATGGCACGATATCGTCGGCCGGCTTGAACTACTGGGAACTAGGCGAAGCAAATTATTGGGGGCACAACGCGGTCATCCGGCTGGCCCCGTTCATCCGTCATTGCTCGCTGCCGGAGCTGCCGGGAGACGGTCCGTTTGGCGGACGGATCATGAGCCACGATTATGTCGAGGCGGCGTTGATGCGGCGGGCAGGATGGCAGGTGTGGTTGGCGACCGGCATGACGGGTAATTATGAGGAATGTCCGGGAAGCGTCATTGAATTTGCCCAGCGGGATCGCCGCTGGTTGCAGGGCAATCTGCAACACGCGCGGCTGGTGGGCGCAAAGGGTTTTCATGCGGTCAACCGCGTGCATTTCGCTCTCGGCATTCTCGCGTATCTCGCGTCACCGCTCTGGCTGGCATTTCTCGTGGTCTCGGCGATGATCGCCTACCGGTTCGGCACGGCGGGAGTTATCCTGCGGCCGGTGCCCAGCTTCGCCGAGTATGCGCATTGGGGTTATCACACTCAGGTCGTGTGTCTGTCGTTATTCACCATCGGAATACTCTTCCTGCCGAAGGTGATGGCGCTGCTGGATCTGCGGGGGCGACCGGATGAGGTGGCGGCTTTTGGGGGATGGGGGGATCTGCTCGGGGGTGTTTTTCTGGAAACACTCATCTTCACCCTGCTCGCGCCGGTGCTGATGCTCTTTCACACCAAGTTCATTGTGCTGACCGTGTGCCGCCAGAATATTTCCTGGGCCACGCAGCGACGCGGTCGATCGGGGGAATCCGTTTTCGCGGAAACTTTCGCGGCGCATTGGGGGCACACGTTGGTTGGACTGATCGGCTGGCTGGTCGTGGCCGGGATTGATCCGGCGCTTGCATTCTGGATGTCGCCGATCCTGGCCGGACTGATTTGTTCGATCCCATTGTCGTTTTTCACCGGGTCTTTGTCGGTGGGTTTATGGTTGCGTCAGGAAGGGCTGTTCAAAACGCCGGAGGAAAACCGGCCGTTGCCGGAACTCGTCGAACTGGCGGCGGGTTTGTCCGCCTGTCGCCGCGGCAAACCGCCGTTGCCGGAACTGGAGGAGAATTACGGGCTGTTGCAGGCGGTCCTGGATCCCTATGTCAACGCGGTGCATGTCTCGTTGTTGCACGCGAAAGATGAATTGCCGCCCGCGAGCGAGGCGCGCTTTGTGGGTCTGCGGGAGACGTTGCTGTGCGAGGGTCCGGCGGCGTTGAGCCCGGGCGACCGGCTCGCGCTCCTGAGTGACGTGGATTCGATGAACGCGCTGCACGCTGAGCTGTGGTCTTCGCCGGCTTCGTCCCTGGCGGTTTGGTGGCAGCTCGCTTTGCAGCATTATGACGTGATCGCGCCTGTCCCGGCGACCGCTTTCTCCCGCGAGAGTTGAATGCCCGGGACCGGAGCGACGCGTCCAATGCCCGGGACGGGCGGATCCGGATGGCGGGCAGCTCCTCCGCCGATCATTTCTGAATGCTAGCACCGCCCGTCGTTGCGGCTGCTTCAGTGGCGGAAGCCTGCCGGTGGGTCTTGCGGCTGGCGCGGGTGCATGCTCGGGGTCTGATCCGGATAAGATTGCCCATCGGGTAACACCCCATGGCTTCGGTTGGCCGCCCGGTTTACACTCCGAGTGTAGCAGCAGTTGGATCGATTCCTCCGGGGAGCGTCCGACCAACAGGCTGTCAGGGTTGATCAATGCCACAAAAAATCACAGCACTCTGCCGAAGCGCATTCACCGCCTTTGAATCTTCGGTTCAAAACGGCCCGGGCCTGCCGGAGCCCGGTATGGTCTTGTCTGGAGGAGGCGGGTGCGTGCTGCTCACGCCACGCTCCGTTCCCGCCGGTCACCCGCGCCATGGAGCGTACCCATGAACCGGGTCACTCCACAATTATGGAAAGTTTCCGAGCGTCTCCTGGCGCATGAGCGGAGGGAAAATCTTACACAGGCGACAAGAACGCCGGCTGCGTTTCTCGTCTGTGAGAAGCTGCGGCCTCCTCTGGCCTCCCTCATGGGGCACACCGGGTTTCGCTCCCTGCTTGCCCGCGCCCTGGCGCTGTCCAACACGGAAGCTTCGTGGCCGGGCACGGTGCAGGTGAAGGCGGACGGCACGTTGGCGGGATGGGACAAGCTGGAGGGGCGGATTTCCCGCAAAGATTTTGCCGAAGCCAGCGTGGTATTGATCGCCCGGTTGCTCGGGCTGCTCATGGCGTTCATTGGCGAAGAGCTCACTTTCCGGCTGCTGCGTGAGATCTGGCCGGAGGTTACGCTTAGTCCCGATCCAACCATGACGGAGGAAAATAAATGAAAATCAAAAAAAAGACC
>CAZIQP010000046.1:0-25887 GCA_964541315.1 uncultured Opitutaceae bacterium | reverse complement strand
GGGTTCCAATCGTGATAATAGTGTCGTGACCCAGACTCATAGAGTGAGCTCCCTCTTATCGGCACAGCCGCACCAAACTGAAGGACGCAGCGGGGTTTTCGTGAGGCATTTTGTTTTTCCCTCCGCCGGGGCCATGCAGCCTAAAACCTCCATGGACACCGATTAAGCGCCGGTCTGCACTTCACGCCAGCGCCGCCTCTTTCCCGTTCTCGTGCTCCTTATTGTTCTCTCGATCCAAGACAGGAGGAAGAAGCACGAGAATGAGAAGGTATCCCAAAATGGTAAGCCGCGCCGTGCTCAGCTCATCCGGCAGATGAGCAGCTCGCGCTCGAACATCATTTCCTTGGGCAGATGCGCGTGCAGGTCGATGAAGAGCTCCTCGTGGCCGAGCACCTCGGCGCGCCATGCCGCACGATCAAACGCCTGCAGATCCTCGAATTTCTCCCGCGGGAAATCCATGCCCTCCCACTCCAGATCCTCGTAGCGGGGCTGCCAGCCGATGGGCGTCTCCTTGGCGCGGCTGCCACCCTTGGCGCGTTCGACAATCCATTTCAGCACGCGCATATTGTCGGAGAAACCGGGCCAGATAAACTTGCCGTCCTTGTCCTTGCGGAACCAGTTCACATGGAAAATGCGCGGCGTCTCGGAAAGCGACCGCTGCATCTTGATCCAGTGGCGGAAATAATCGCCCATGTGATAACCGCAGAAAGGCAGCATGGCGAACGGATCGCGCCGCACTTTGCCAATCGTGCCGGCGGCCGCCGCAGTCATCTCGGAACCCATCGTCGCACCGACATACACTCCGCTCGACCAGTTGAACGCCTGGTAAATCAGCGGCATGGTGGTCGCCCGCCGGCCGCCGAAGATGAAGGCGCTGATCGGCACACCCTCAGGATTCTCCCACTCGCTGTCGATCGTCGGACACTGCGAGGCCGGGGCGGTGAAACGGGAATTCGCGTGCGCCGCCTTCGCGCCGGTTTGCAGCGCCATTTCGGGCGTCCAGCGTTTGCCCTGCCAGTCGAGACACTCGGCGGGGGCGTCGCCGGTCATGCCCTCCCACCAGACGCCGCCGTCGGGAGTAAGCGCGACGTTGGTGAAGATCGTGTTCTTGGCCAGCGCGGCCATGGCGTTCGGATTGGTGGAATTGCTCGTGCCGGGAGCGACGCCGAAGAAGCCCGCCTCGGGATTGATCGCGCGCAACCGGCCCTGGGCATCGGGTTTGATCCACGCGATGTCGTCGCCCACCGTCCAGACCTTCCAGCCCTTTTTGGCAAAACTCTTGGGCGGGATGAGCATCGCGAAGTTGGTCTTGCCGCAGGCGCTGGGAAACGCCGCCGCCACGTAGGTTTTTTCGCCCTGCGGATTTTCCACCCCGAGGATGAGCATGTGCTCGGCCATCCAGCCCTCGTCGCGCGCCATCGCGCTGGCAATGCGCAGGGCGAAACATTTTTTCCCCAGCAAGGCGTTGCCGCCGTAGCCCGACCCGTAGCTCCAGATCTCGCGCGTCTCGGGGAAATGCACGATGTACTTCTCCTTGTTGCACGGCCAGGTGACATCCGCCTGGCCTTTCGCCAGCGGCATCCCGACCGAGTGCATGCAGGGCACGACGCGCTTGAAATCCTTGTCGATCAGATCGAACACCTTCTGCCCGATGCGCGCCATGATGCGCATGTTCACGACCACGTAGGCCGAATCGGTCAGTTGCACGCCGATCTGCGACATGGGCGAGCCGACGGGGCCCATGCTGAAGGCGAGCACATACATCGTCCGGCCCTTCATGCACCCGTCGAAGAGTCCGCGCAGGGTCTTCTTCATCTCATAGGGATTGACCCAGTTGTTCGTCGGTCCGGCGGCATCCTTGGACTGGCTGCAAATATAGGTGCGATCCTCCACGCGCGCCACATCGCTGGCATCCGAACGCGCATAATAGCAACCCGGCCACTTGTGCTGGTTCAGTTTGGTGAAGGTGCCGTTGGCCACCAGGAGTCCGCACAGGCTCTCGTATTCCTCGTGGGAACCATCGACCCAGTGGACGGCATCGGGCTGGCAGAGCGCCACCATTTTATTCACCCATTGGATGAGATGCGGATTGTTACTCAGCGGCTTGGAGGCAATGCTTTTCATGGTGCCATGAGTCTACCCGCCGGTCGCAAACGAGTAAACGGGAAAGGCTGATCGTCCTTTGTGAATTAGTGGCGGTTTTTTGACGCGTCCGTTTCTGCCTCGCGTGTTAATAACGCCGGCCGCAGCCTGACGAACGTGAACAAGCTCTGCATTTTGGTGGGCACCACCGTTGTCAGCTCTGCCGGCTGGTATTTGGGCGAGCTGATCGGCCTGGGCTTTGGCGGCTGCTTTCTGCTGAGCAGTCTCGGCTCGCTTGTCGGCGTCTGGGCCGGCTGGAAAGTGGCGCAGAAAATCGGCTGAGATCCAGCCCCCGCCGCATCGATTGTCACGCGTTATGCGCCAGGTTTCTCAGGATCGGATGGGCCCATCGGCTCGATGTGTACCGTTACATCGCTGATGGCGTGCGGCACGGAGGCAATCAGCGCATCTTTCACGGCATGCGCGATGACATGCCCTTCGCGCACCGACAGCGAGCCCTCGACCCGCACCTGGATATCCACGAGATAACTCAGGCCGCTCTTGCGCACGCGCACCTTGTCGAGTTCGCCCACGCCCGGCACCGCGAGCGCGATGCCGCGCACCTCGTTTTCAAATTTTTCCGGCGCCGCCGCGTCCATCACGTCGCCGAGCGCCTTGGTGAACATGTTAAAGCCGTTAAAAGCGATGATCACGCACGCAAACAATGCCGCCCAGTCATCGGCCGTCTCCCAACCCTTGCCGCCCCAGAGCGCAATGCTGATGCCGATGAACGCCGCGCCCGAAGTCACGGCATCCGACCAATGGTGCATCGCCTCGATGCCCAGCGCCGTGCTGCCGACCTCTTCCCCCGCCATACCCATCCGGCGGGAAAACCAGGTTTTTGCGACGATCACGCCGGCCAGCACCACCAAGGTCCACCACGCCGGCCCTTGGTGCGGCGTCCGGATTTCGTGCACCGCTTGTGACGCCACGAAACCGGCCATTGCAAAAACAAACAGCGCCACGATGAGTCCGGCCAGCGGCTCCGCCTTGCCGTGCCCATAAGGATGATTGGCATCGGGCGGCCGTGCCGCCACCCGGAATCCCGCCCACACCAAGGTGGACGAAAGGATGTCGAGCATCGACTCCGCCGCGTCGGCAATCAGCGCGTACGTGTGCCCGAAGATCCCCCCGGCCAGCTTCACCGCCGCCAGCACGGCATTGAGAAAAATTCCGCGCAGCACCAGTCGCGCACTTTCATTCGCCCGTCGGGCGGTGCGGGCATGATTGTCTGAGGGAGTGGCCGTCACGCTTTTAGCCCTACCCGAGCCCTGCCGGAGCACAAGCCCGCGTCGCATCCCACGCGCAGGAATGTCAGTTGACCCCCGCGCCGCGCAGTTCTACCTTGCCGCCCACACCTATGTCTGACACCGCCACACCGGTCGCGGCCGATCCCGTGAAACAATTCTCCGTTTTTATCGAGAGCCGCGTTGGCCGGCTCTTCGATCTGGTCGCGCTGCTCACCGCCCACAACGTCCACATCATGGCCATCACGGTGGTCGATGCGTCGGACACCGCCATCGACCGTTTCATTGTCGACGATCCCGACCGCACCCGCGAGCTGCTGGCCGCCAATAATTTTGCCTACACCGAGTGCGATGTGCTCGCCGTCGAATTCAGCGACGGCACCCAGTTGAAGCACATCCTCGGGGCCCTGTTCGCCATCGAGGTCAACATCCACTACACCTACGCCTTCATCCTCCGGCCCGAGGGCAAATCCGCCATCGCCATCCACTGCGAGGACAGCGATCTCGCGGCGACTTCCGTCAACAGCCGCGGTTTCAAGGTGCTGACCCAGCGGGACATTTCACGCTGAAGCGGCCTTCCGCCGGAAACGTTGGGGGCGAAAAATTCACCTCTGCGCTTGCCCGTCACGGCCAGGTGCCTTGTGTTGGCTCCGCCCCAATGACCATCGCTGAATTCAAAAGGAAGTGGGCCCGCTTCAAGGGCAAGGAGACCGCCGGCTATCAGGAACACTTCAACGACCTCTGCCGGCTGCTTGGGCAGAAGACTCCGGTCGAAGCCGATCCCTCGGGTCAGGATTGGTTTTGTTTCCAGAAAGGCGTCACCAAGGACCTCGAACTGCTCCAGCCGGGAGACAAGGCGCTCAAAGGGTTTGCCGATGTCTGGCGGAAGGACTGCTTTGGCTGGGAATACAAGGGTAGGCACAAGAATCTTGCCGAAGCGCACAAACAGCTCCTGCGCTACCGCGAGTCTCTGCTCAATCCCCCGCTGCTGGTCACCTGCGATTTCGACCGTTTTGTCATCAGGACCAACTTCAACGGCACGGTCATGGTCGTGCATGAGTTCACCACCGACCGGATCGATGCGCCGGAAAATCTCCGGCTGCTGCGGAATCTCTTCGAGCATCCCGAACGCCTGAAGCCCGTCGAGACCACGGCCGAGGTCACGGAAAAACTCGCCGGTGAAATCGCCAAGGTGGCCCGCTCGCTGCAAGGCCGTGAAGCCGTCGAGCTCTCCGACGCGCATAATCGCCGCGAAGTGAATGTCGCCCAGAAGAAAAATCTCCGCATCGCCCGCTTCCTGAACCGGCTGGTTTTCTGCCTCTTCGCCGAGGACACCGGATTGCTCCCCGAGGGACTCCTGCACGGGATTCTCAAGAAATCATACGACGACCCGGATTGCTTTGCGCAGACCCTCGAATCCCTTTTTCGCATCATGGCCAAAGGCGGGGCCTACGGTCCGATGGAGATCCGCCACTTCAACGGCCATCTTTTCGAGGACACGACGGTCTTTGAACTCAAGCCCGAGGAGATAAAGCAACTGGCCGATGCCGCCGAATTTTCCTGGAGCAGCATCCAACCCAGCATCATGGGAACGCTTTTCGAGCGCGCCCTCGAACCCGGACAACGCGCCCAACTCGGCGCGCATTACACCAGCGAGGCCGATATTCTCACGCTGGTCGAACCGGTGCTCATGACTCCGCTGCGCCGTGAGTGGCAGGAGCTGAAACATGCGCTGGCGCCGGCCTACGCCAAGGGTCGCGGCACCAAGGCCGAGCGGGAAACCCTGGCCGTCTTTCAAAAGAAAATCGCCGGCCTCACCGTGCTCGATCCCGCCTGCGGCTCCGGCAATTTCCTCTACCTCGCCCTGCGGCTGCTGCTGGATTTGGAAAAGGAGGTGGTGACTTTCGCCACCCAGCTCGGTTTCTCCTTTCCGCTCAAGGTCGATATCACCCAGCTCCGCGCCTTGGAGATCAATCCTTATGCTTTCGAGTTGGCGCAAGTCTCCGTACAGATCGGCGCGCTCCAATGGCGGCGCGACAACGGCTTCGACAACGACCGCACGCCCGTCCTGCGCACCCTCGCCGGTTTCGAAAACAAAGACGCGCTCTTGCGCGAGACCTTCCGCAAACACCCCAAGAATCTCAAGGAAGCCCGGGATCAGGAGCACGTCAGGCAGGAGGAACTTTTCCGCGTCTACCATGAACGCGCCTGGCCCGACGCCGACATCATCGTCGGCAATCCGCCGTTCCTCGGCGGCAAACTCCTGCGCCGCGAACTGGGTGCTGTCTATGTAAAGGCGCTTTTCGAGAACTACGGCAGCAAAGTCCGGCCGGAAGCCGATCTCTGCTGCTACTGGTTTGAGAAGGCGCGCGACCTGATCGAGCAGGGCAAATGCCAGCGGGCTGGGCTGCTCGCGACCCAGGGCATTCGTGGCGGAGCCAACCGAGACACGCTCAAACGCATCAAAGGCTCCGGCGACATCTTCTTTGCCATCCCTGATCGCGAGTGGGTGTTGGCCGGGGCCAACGTGCATGTGAGCATGGTCGGCTTCGACAATGGCGCGGAAAAAATCCGAATCCTTGACCGGAAACAAGTTGAAAGCATCAACGCCAATCTCAGCACCAATGCCGACACGACGCAGGCCGTGCGGCTGGCCGCCCAGGCCAACGTTGCTTTCATGGGCGACACCAAAGGCGGGGCGTTCGATATTGACGAAGCCACCGCGTTGGCATGGCTGCGTCAGCCAAACCCGCATGCCTCGCCCAATTCCGACGTACTGACTCCATGGGTCAACGGTCTCGCCGTCACCCGCCGGATGCCGCCAGCCTGGATCATAGATTTTGGTCTGCGTGGCGAGGCCGAAGCGATGCGTTACGACGCGCCGTACAATCACGTCCGAGAGCATGTCCTGCCCGAACGGAAGAAAAACAACCGCGAGGTTTACGCCAGATTTTGGTGGCGGCACGTCGAGGCGCGGCCGGCAATGATTGATGCGATTAAAGGATTGTCCCGCTTCCTGTTGGTTCCGCGGGTCGCCAAACACCGGCTCTTTGTCTGGGCGCAACGGCCCACGCTGCCCGATAGTGCACTTTTCGCTTTTGCCCGTGACGAAGATTGGATTTTCGGCTTGTTGCATTCGCGCTTTCACGCGGTCTGGGCCGGGGCGAATGGCACCCAGGTTCGCGAACGCGAATCCGGCTTTCGCTACACCCCAACCACCTGCTTTGAAACTTTTCCTTTTCCGTCCTGTCGCCCACCGAAACCGCCTGCGGATGCGCAAGCGACGGCAATGGCGGCGCATTTTTATTATGTGGCGGAGGAGCAGAGTCTTTACGATGGCACCAACCCCCACATCGCCGCCATTGCCGCCGCCGCGAAGGAACTCAACGACCTGCGCGAACGCTGGCTCAATCCGCCGGAATGGACGCGCACCGAGTATCTCGAGTTCCCCGCCTGTGTCGGCGGCCCGTGGGATCGGTTCATCGACCTCGCCAGCATTCGCGGCAACGTGGGCACCGCCCGCTATCCCCGGCTGGTGCCGAAGGATGAGGAGCTGGCGAAGGAATTGAAATCCCGCACGCTCACCGCGCTCTACAACGAACGCCCCGCGTGGCTCGATTTCGCCCATCAGAAACTCGATGCCGCCGTCGCCGCCGCCTATGGCTGGCCGGACGATCTGGACAACGAGCAGATTCTTGAACGGCTGCTCGCGCTCAACCTCCAGCGCGCCAAAATGGAGGCGGAAGCGGTCCATATGCGGGCGGCCAGATCCGGCCCCAAGAAACCTCAGCGGGAAAAGCACGCCGACGAGCTCATTTAGCGGCACCCTCGCGGCGGCTCGCCCCTACTTCTGCGCCGCCTGTTTTTCGCCCTCGAGCAGGTACAGTCCCGTCAGGTAGCCGTTGTCGTACAGCTCGCCCACCGACAGTTTTCCCTCGAAGCCGATCGGCACATCCATCAGCGGCGGCACGCCGCTTCCCACCATCTTCACGACCACCCATTCGTTGATCTTCGGCATGATCCCGTAGCAGCACATCATCGGATCCTTCACCAAAAGAAATTCCTTCACCAGCCCCTGCTCCATCTTGATCGGCAGCATGAAACCCGTCACCACCACCTTTTTCTCATTGAGCGCCCTGATCCGCCCGGGAATCTGCGAGCCGCTTTTCTTCACCGTCGGCTGACCGCCGGCGCCGGGCGTGTCGTAGGTCGGCGGGATGAATTCAAAGGAAGCGAGCTGATCGAAGCCCACCACCTGAAACCCGTCGGCGTTGAGCACCGGCTTCGCCGCCGGTTCGTTCTTCTTGGTTTCAGCCGACTGCGCCCCCCCGTTCAGGGCGAACGCCAGCGCACCGAGCAGGCAAAGGCCCGTTGAAACAACACGCCGACTGGAAAAAGGGATGGTCACGAGCGGAAGAAATTCTCCCGACAGTTAATCCCTTCTCCGCCGCCTGTCAAAAGCTTTGCCGTGGTCAGATGCAACCGCTCCTGATGCCTGGCTGTAGGAAGGGCTTTATGCCCCGATCAGAAAATCCACCTCCTTCCGTATACCAGTATCGGGGCATAAAGCCCCTCCTACAGCTCCAGACTGCGGGGAAATTTCCCCGCCTACAATTCCCGCAGCGCCGCGGCGATGGGCAGCCGCGCCGCGCGGATCGCGGGCAGCAGACCGCCGATCAGGCCGATGCCAGTGGCCAGGATTACTCCGAGAAGGAGCAGGAGCGGCGTCACGGCAAAGGCGAAGGTCACCTGGCTGAAGCTCTGCCAGTTCAAAGTCGCGGCGTGGAAATTGTTGAAGCCAACAAAGGCGACGAGGCCGCCGAGGGTGCCGCCAATCATGGCGAGCGCGCTCGACTCAATCATCAGTGCGAGGACAATCGCGCCGCTGCCAAAACCGAGGGCGCGCAGGGTGGCGATTTCGCGCGTGCGGGCGGCGACGGCGCTATACATGGTGTTCAGCGCCCCAAAGACCGCGCCGACCGCCATCAGCGACGTGATGAGCAGACCGAGTGTCGTCACGAGCTGCGTCACACGTTCGGACTGGGTCGCATAAAAATCGGCCTGGCGTTGCACCGACACGCTCAGTTGCGGGTTGGTGGTGAGCGCATCCTTGAACCGGTCGAAAGCACCGGCCGAATCGAGGCGGACGTACATCGACTGGAACGAGTCGCCACGGTGATAGGCGCCCTGCAGGATCTTGGCGTCGGTCCAGATTTCCGACTCGGCCAGTCCGTCGCCGCAGGTGAAGAGGCCGACAATCGGCCAGTCATCACTCCCGACCTTGACCGTGCCGCCGACCTCGAGTCCCGCGAATTCCTTGGCCGCCCCGGCCCCGACCACGACTTCGTTTTTTCCCCACCCGAACATCCGGCCCTGGACAATCTGAAATCGGTCGCGGACCGCCGTCGCGGCGCTTTCGACGCCACGCAGCGGCACATTGGCGTCGGTCCCGGTGGAGCGTTTCGGCAGGTTAATGATGACAAACAATTCTGCGGAGGCCAGCGGACCCTGGGCATTGCGCGCCACGCCTGGCACATCGGCGATAAGCCGCGTCTCGTTGCGACCAAAGCCGCTGACCATCTCACTGTCCGCCCCGCTGCGCAGCACGATGGCCGAGTCGGGAGCGGCGGACGATTGCATCACCCGGCGGAATCCCGCCGCAATGGAAAGCACGCCGACAAAGACCAGGACGACTCCCGCAATGCCGATGACCGTGGCCGCCACCGCGCCACGCCGCTGCGGGATGCTCAGCAGACCGAACTTCGTGATCGAGGCAATCTGAGAAATCCAGTTGAACATATCACATCCTCCGCAAGGCTTCCGCCACTTGCAGGCGCATGGCCTGAAGGGCGGGAAAAAATCCTGTGAGCAACCCGAGGATGACGCTGATCGCCAGGCCGAGCCAAAGGTCGCCGGCCGGCAGGAAATATCGCGGCAACATGCCGTGCGTGGGATCACCCGCCGCAGTGGCGAGATAGGCGAAGCTGAGGCCGAGGCCCCCGCCTATCACGGTGAGGAGACAGGATTCGGCGAGCACCAACGCCAGCACCTGGCCGTTGGTAAATCCGATGGCCTTCAACACCCCGATCTCGCCGATCCGCTCGCGCACGGCCTGCGACATCGTACTGCCCGTCACGAGCAAGATGGTGAAGAAAACCGCGCCCAAGATGCCGCTTACGATTAGGACGATATTGCCTGTCTGGTTGGCGAAAGCCTGCACGAAGGCACCTTGGGGTTCGGTCCTCGTCTCCGCCGTCGAGTTTGCGAACTCGTCGTCGATGCGCTGGGCGACAACGGCGGCCTGCGCGGGATCCTGAATCTGGATGGTGTACCAGCCGACCAGCCCGGTGCCGAAATTCTGTCCTTTGCGGACCTCATCAAAATAATCGTAACGGAAATACAGCGGTGTCGTGTCCCAACCTTTGGTGCTCCCGTCGAAGATGCCGACAATGTCGAATTCCCATGTTTTTTGCATCCAGATGGGCGATTTGATCGGAATCTTGTCCCCGATCTTCCAGTGGAAACGCTCGGCGGTCTTGCGCCCGACAATAGCACCCGTGCGGGTTTCCTTCCAGGCTTTCAATTGCTCGGGGGGCAAAACGATCTCAGGAAACATTGCCAGAAACTCGTCCGGAATCACGGGATTCTGCATGAAGAAATTTTTCGGATCCTGATATATTCCGCCAAACCAGGTCTGGTGCGTCACCGCGGCGACCCCGGGGATCTTTTCCATCCGCGCCTTGTAGGTTTCGGGCAGGAGCTGGATCAGCGAGACCTTGTGTCGAACAATGAGCCGGTTGGCTCCGACAACGGCGATCCCGCCTGCCAGCGCCTCTTTGACCGCACACAGGACGCCAAACAAAACAAACGCCACCAGAATGGAAAGCAGCGTCAGCGCGGTCCGCAGTTTGCGGCGCAGCAGGTTGCCCCAGATGAGATGGAAGAATTTCATTGCAACGCCTCGGTCGTAAGCTGCCCCTTGGTCAGATGAACCGTCCGCGACGCCCGGGCCGACGCATGCGGATCGTGCGTGACCATGATGATCGTCTTGCCGTGCTCGCGATTCAGCGCCTGGAGGAGGTTCAGGATTTCATCCCCCGCCTTCCGGTCGAGGTCGCCCGTCGGTTCGTCGCACAGCAGCAGGGTCGGGTCCGTGACGATGCCGCGCGCAATGCCCACCCGCTGCTGTTCGCCGCCCGAAAGCGTGCGCGGATAGTGGTTCGCGCGGTGCGACAGCCCGACCATCGCCAGCGCGGTGGCGACGTGTTTCCGCCGCTCCGCCTTGGAGAGTGACGTCAGGAGCAGCGGCAGCTCGACATTGAGTTCCGCCGTCAGGACCGGCATCAGGTTGTAGAGCTGAAAGACAAAGCCGATGTGCCGCGCGCGCCACGCCGCCAACTGGTGGTCGGAGAGCGCGTCGATCCGTTCGCCCGCAATCTGCACCGTGCCCTTCGTCGGACGGTCGAGGCCGCCGATGAGATTCAACAGCGTGCTCTTGCCCGAGCCCGACGGCCCCATCAGCGCGAGAAATTCGCCGGCCGGCACCTGCAGGCTGAGGTTCGCCAGCACATGGATGTCCTCCGAGCCGCGACGGAACATTTTCTCCACACCGTCGACGCGCACCAGCGTGTCATTTTTCGAGGATTGATCGCTCATAAATTTTTTTCTTTGACGGTTGCTCCATCCGTTAATCCGGCCGGGGAATCCAAGGCAACCTTTTCTCCGGCGGCCACGCCGGCGCTCAACGTCACTTCGCTTTCCATCGCGCTGGCGACGGTGACCGCGCGGCGCTCGGCCCGGCCGTTCTGGACGACAAAGACGCAGTCGTGCCCGTCAAGATTCTGGACCGCGCTTTTGGGCAGCAGCACGTTCCGGCCGGCATTGCCTGGCGTCACCACGCCGGTGTCGCGA
Organism: uncultured Opitutaceae bacterium; assembly: GCA_964541315.1. Classification (GTDB taxonomy): domain Bacteria; phylum Verrucomicrobiota; class Verrucomicrobiia; order Opitutales; family Opitutaceae; genus Didemnitutus. Next base: position 14,587 of record CAZIQP010000046.1, on the reverse strand, counting down.
AAAGCCACCTTCACCGCCATCTCCGGCAGAATGCGCGGGTCGAGCTTGTCGAAACCCACGCGCACCCGGACCGTGGACTTCTGCCGGTCGGCCGTCGGAATGATCGCGATGACTTTGCAGGGGATCTTCCATTCGGCGTAAGCATCGAGGGTGGCGTCGGCCGGCTGGCCGGGCGAGACGCGGTTGATGTAGCTCTCGTTGACATCGATTTCGATTTCCAACGACTCCATGTCGACGATCGTGCAGATGCCGGTGCGGGTGAAACCGCCGGAGGACATCGGTGAAATCATCTCGCCGGGCTGCGCGTTTTTCGAGGTGACGATGCCGGCGAATGGCGCGCGGATGATCGTGTCGTCCATCTGCTGCTGCCAGATGGCGACGGTGCGCTCGGCCACGGTCACATCGGACTGCTGCTGGGCCAGCCGCGCCCGCAGCGCCAGCGCCGCCGCCTCGGCATGATCGAAATCCGCCTGGGTCGCGACGTTGCCCTGGATGAGTGAACGCTGACGCTGCAGCTCCTGCTCCGCTTCCTTGAGGCGGACGCGGGTTTCTTCCAGCGCGGTCCTGGTTGATTCGGCCTGGGCGCGCGCCAGATGCAGACTCGCCTGCACATTGGTGTCGTCGAGCCGCGCCAGAATCTGGCCGGCCTCCACCTTGACGCCTTCCTCAATGAGAATCTCCATGACCTTGCCGGTTACTTTCGAGGAAACGGTCGCGGCACGGCGCGCGGTGACATAACCGGAAGCGTTCAGCACGGTTCGCTCGGCACCCGAGGTGGCGACGGCCCGTGCCACCGCTGTGCGCACCTCAATGACCGCCGGCTGCTTCAGCCACCAGATCACGATCAATCCGACGACCACGGCGATCACCACAAAGGCCATCCACCGGGACGAGCGGGTTTGGTTCGAGTTTTCCTTTCGCTCGATCCGCAGGTCGTCCAGCCGGGGTGTTGACGTGCTCATGGGGGAGACTGATCCAATAGCCCTCAAGGATCGCGGGTCAATCGCGATACTCTGACAATACTGGCGGGCTCCTGGGCCCGCCGTCTCGCGAAGCGTGGACGCTTGGTCCGAAAAAAGGCGGAGTCCGAAGACCCCGCCTTTTCCCAACCGAACAAGTAGGTGTGTTCTTACAGATCGAACGTGGTGCTGAGGATGAACTGGCGCGGATCGACGATGCGGTAGTTCCAGGCCGTGCCATCGGGATTGTAGCTGATGGCCTGGAGACGGCCGCCCTCAAACGCGTCGTTCAGGTTGAGCTGGATGCGGCAGCGAATCCGGTCGTGCCAGAACTTCAGATTATAACTGATATGGAAATCCACGTAGGCGCGGGCTTTGTCGTAGATGGGACGGTTCGGATCGTACGCCACTATGCCGCCCTTGAACTCGGGATCGGGATCGGGGGCCGCACCGTAGTAACCAACCGCCGCCCGGCTTTCCCAGCGCAGGGAACCACCCACCGAGGTCTTGCTGAGCCAGCCACGGTCAAAAATACCGGCCAGCTTGTAATCGGTGGTGTAGTTGAACCGGTATTCGCGGGTCTGCTGGCGGGGTTTGCCGGCGTTGGCGGTGGCGAGTCCGATGACGGACTTCACGTTGATCACATAAAAACCGCTCGGCGTGTTGGCCCCGGTGGCGGTGGGGCTGGTGGCGCCGACGAGCCACCACTGTTTCCCAGCCGTACCGTTGCCTGCGGGGCTACCACCAACCTGCGTCACCGAGGTGGTGGGCACGATAATGCTGCGCAATGCGGCGAGGCGGCTGGTCATGAAATCGTCCACGGTATTCCCGAGTTCGGTGTCGACGGCTTTCTGCTGGGCACCGGCGAGCTTCATCGTCCAGTAGCGGGTGGGATTATAACTCACCTCGAATTCCACCCCGGTGGAGGTGACCGTGTTCACATCGGTGAAGCCACTGCCACCGATCGTTCGGACGCGATCAATGAAGGCCTGGTCGATGCCAAGCGGAGCAAGATAAGTGGTGACCGCGTATTGCTGGGCCTGAGCGGCAGTAGCAGTTGGGTTAGCTTGAAGATACCACTGGGCGGCGGATTGCTCGAGGTCGAAGGCGTCCTGGCCGTTGGGAAATATCCCGCCAGTGGCGCTGGTGAGCGCATTGCTCGCGGACGGATCAAAGAACAGGCGAAGCGTGCGGGTGACGGCGGCGCTGGTGATGGAGCCGTTGCGCGAATTTTTTTCAACGCTCTCGTAGCGGCCGATGCGGGCGACCAGCTTGTCGTCCAGCAGCTTGAGGGTGATCCCGTAATCCTTGCTCTTCCCGGTGGGATTGGGGAGCAGTTGGGTATTTATATTGTAAGCGAGGGTCTCGGGCTTGAAGCTGTTAGCCTGACTGTAATTCAGATTGAGCCATTTATTGACCTTGAAGACGAGGCCGACGTTGTGGGACGTGCCCTCGAGCTCGGTCCACGGCGTGGGAAAATTGTAGAGGTAATCGAGGATGTTGACCCGGGTGGTGGGGTCGATGGTGCTGGTGGGGTTGGCGGAGTTCGGGGGATTGTCATTCAGATTGCGGGAAGAGCGCTGGCGATTCTTGTCCTTGCGCCAGCCGATCAGGCCGACGATCCGGTCGTCCCAAAAGAAGGTTTGCCAGGTGGCCCCGAGCGTGCGGATTTCCCGGTCCGTCGAACTCCCCGACGTGATGATTTCATTGATGGTCGCCGGCTGATCGACACGCGCCCGGGCGGAGGTGAACCAGGTGAACGGCGTGGTGCCGAGAGAGAAATTGCCGGCCGGGGCGTAGTCCACCACGGGACCGGGATTGGTGACATTATCACCCACGTAATATCGCGGGAAAAGGCGGTAGTTGTTTCCACGAATGGGCAGACTGGTAAGATCGTTGGTGGAGGACCAACTGTAATCACTGGTGTTGAGATCGCGGCGGGTTGTGCCTGTGGCGAGCAGGTCCCGCTGTTCCCCGTAGAGGGCGAAGGCGTGGTGCCCCAGCCATTTCGACCAGCCGCTGTTTTGGGTGAAATCGAGCTGGTAGGCCAGGGTGGCCCGGGAGTCGGAATTAACCTCGTCGCTGGGCTTGGTGGTGGGTTGGGAGGCCGCCATGTAGGGCCGCAGGAAATAGGGATTGGGCGTGCCGTCGACCAGGGTTTCGTTCACATCCACGGTGATGTAAGGTATGCCGCTGTCCGAACGGGAAAATACACTGTGGTCATAGCGATGGACATTTTCCCGGTAGTAACCGAGCTCCATGTTGAGCCGGTGGCGGCGGGTGCTCAGGAAGGATTGCTCAAGCTCGGCCATATAGGTGTTCGCCTTATCGTGGCCGAAATTGGGCGAGAGGATATTGACCGAAGTCCAGTCGTAGATGTTGCGATCGGTGACGCTGAGGGGCTGGAAGAGGATCAGCGGGGTCGCGGGGGTTTTCGTGATATCGCTGGAGCGGCGGTAGATGGTGCCGCTCTCCATATTGCGGAACGTGGGCGAAGACGCAGGCGTGGGCGCGGTGGTGTTGCTGGAGGCCGAGTTCATCGCAAAAAGCCCGACGCTGCCATTGCCATCGATGTAAACGCTGGGGCTCGCCCAGGTGCCTGTGCCTCCGGGAGTGAGGCCGAGGGGCAGGCTGACCGACTCGTTGGCTGCGGTCACGGGGGTGTAAGTCGAGCCGTTGAGCAGGCGCCAGGAACTGGTGACCGGGTTCCAGACGGGCTTGCCGTTGGCCAGCCACTCGGTGATGGAATCGCGGGGCAGCGTGGTGTTGGCGCGGCTGAAATTGTTGTCGTAATGCTCGTAGGCAGCACGCACCAAAGTGGTTTTGAAGGGTTGGATGCTCACGCCCGCGGTCAAACGGTTGATCTTTTCGTAAGCGGGTTTGCGGAGAATCCCCTTGTCGTCGTGCACGGCCGCCACCCGGAAGGCCAATTTGTTTTTCACCAGCACCCGGTTGAGATCGAGCTGGGTGCGCCAGCCGCCATAGCTGTCGGAGCGCAAGACCACCTGATTGGAGTCCCTGGTCATGTCGGCATGGCTGGTGTTGATGTTGACCGTGCCGGAGGCGTTGCCCAAACCGGCAAGCGTGGCATTGGGGCCGCGGCTGATCTCGACGGAATCGATGTTATAGGTGTCGATGGGGATGGAGCTGCTGAGGGAGAAATTATTGATGGTCGTATTGGCCGAGCCGATGCCGCGAATCCGGTTGGAGGACTGGGGATTCAGCGTGGTGTTCTCGACGTAGAAACTGCGGTCGATCGTGAAGTCGGTGAACTGGCTCATGCCTTCCGTGTTCGATTCGTATTTGAAGATGTCGTTGATATCGAGGGCCGCGGTATCGATCATCTGCTGCTTGGTGACCACGGAGATCGGGGAGGCCAGATCCTCCAGCTTCGAATTCAACCGCGTGCCCGACAGGGTGCTGGACGCGAAGTAGCCGGTGTCACGCGCGCTGTTGACCTCGAAGGGCGAGAGCACGACCACTTCGGATTTTTCGTCGGAACTGCCGGCGGCCGCGACCGGCTTGACGGCGGGTTTCTCCGGTGCCGGAGTGGCGGCCGGTTGGGCGGACTGGGCCGGGCTGCTGGTAACGGCCCACAGGAGGGCGCCGAGCAGGCAGACTGCCTGAAGTTTCTTACATTGGCGGATGGTTTGCATGGTAGTGTGGATGGCTTGGAGCCGCTCGGCTGGGTCGGTCAGCGAACGGGGCTGGATCAGGGGTATGGAACTGTTGGCGGTGGTGAGGCGCCGCCAGGTGGTTTCTGGCCGCAACGTAGCACCCGGACCCGCCCGGTCGATCAGGTGCGATTCGTTCCGTCAGAATTTTGGATTGTCGTCCGCGCTCAGTCGCGTAGCCTGGCCGCCTCTTCCGCCCCGACCGAACATGACCCCTGAAAAGCGACCCACCATCCGCAGCATGGCAAAAGCCCTGAAGATCTCGCGCACGACCGTTTCGGAAGCGTTGCGCGACCACCCCCGGGTCAATCCCAAGACCCGCGCCCTGGTGCAGGCCTCCGCCAAGGCGGCGGGCTATCGTTCGAATCCACTGGCCAGTTCCGTGCTGAGCGAAGTGCGGCGCAAACGCCTGTCCGCCTTCCACGGCGTGCTCGCCACCATCGGTCTGGAGGAACCGGCCCGGGTGCCGTTTCTGGGTGGGTACTGGCATGATCTGCGAAAAGGGGCGGCGATGCGGGCGGATGAGCTGGGGTTTAAGATCGAGCATTTCATCGTCGGCCAAAAAGGGATCAGCGTGCACCGGCTGGACACGATTTTACTTTCCCGCGGCATCCGCGGCGTGCTGATCATGCCGACATGGGGCCGGCCGGATTTCAACCAGTTGAGCTGGACCCACTACACTGGCGTGTATGCGGATTACCTGATCGATCAGCCCGGGTTGCATTCGGTGTGTCCGGACCATCCGCGCGCCATGAGCGTGGCGATGCACCGCCTGCACACGGCCGGCTACCGGCGGCCCGGCCTGGTTCTCCTTGAGCAGGAAAGCCACCGGCTCGAACATCGCTGGCTGGGCTCGTTCCTCGCCCACGTCGCCTGTAACCCGGCGCTGAAGGCGCTGCCGCCGCTGCTGCTGCCCGAGATGTCGGCGCAGTCCTTCAAGCGCTGGTTTCGCAAATACCGCCCCGATGTGGTCTTGGGCCACCGGGCCAAAACCATGGAGTGGATGCAGGAGTGCGGCGCGCGCGTCCCGGAAACGCACGGCTTTTGCTGCCTCAACACCGGCCTGAACGCCCAGCCTTGCGCTGGCATTGACCAGCAACCGCGGCAAGTGGGCGCCTACGCGATCGAAACAGTCATCTACCAGATGCACCATAATGCCTACGGCATCCCCGCCCTGCCCTACAACACCACCGTGCCCGCCCTTTGGGTGGACGGGCCCACGCTGCAGCCGCGCGTCGGCTGAGAACTCCTGAAGGCAGGGCGCGACGAGAATGACTTACAAAGCCACAAACTGTCCGCGATTATCCGAACGGCGCGCCCAGCGATCACGCCCTATCCCATTAACCCCGCTCACGGCATCGGATTCAATCCTTCCCATTGCACATGCCATCGGCCGTTCTGCGGGAATCCCGGGGCGTTGACCGCCGGCGCCCCGTCCCAGCCCGCAGCCATCAGGCCCACCGCGGTCAGCAGCGCGCCGTTCACCGGCAGATACGCCGGGCAATTATCCGGCTCCTTCGGCCGGCGCACATGGCCGTTGTTCATGAAACGCCAGGTCTTCGTCGTGTGCGTGACAATGTTGACCGCCATCTCGCCATCACCCAATCGCGCGGCCGTGAGCGCGCCCTCCCCCATCGCCCAGCTCACCCAGATGTCAACGCCGTGACGCCGGTTCACCTCGGCAAAAGTCGTGCGGATGATTTCCGGATCCACCATCGGCGTGCGTGGCATGAAGCCGAATGCCATCAGCATCGACAAAGGCAGCGCGCCCTTCTCGTCATACATCTGTGGAAAAGTTTCGATTTCGAGGTACTTCCCCTCGTGGACCGGCAAGGGCGTGAGCCTCGCCAGAATATCCGCCCAGTGCGGCTCCGGCGCGAGCCCGAGCCGCGTCCGCCACGTCTGCGCGACCGACAAACCGTAATACCAGTAGGCCAGCTCGAAAGTGGGATTGCGCGTGTTGTTCTCGCCGGAACTTTCGCTCACGTTCTTGATCGGCGGCCCCAGCACATAATGATCTGTGGCCGGATCAAGAAACGCAAACGACGCGAGAAACTTCGCCGACTCGAACACCATCTCCTGATATTTCTCGAGCGTCGCCTTGTCCGGATGCGCGCGATAAACCAGTTCGCACAGCGCGATCGGGTTCGGCTGGTTCCAGATGATAAAAGGATTGATCGTGCCCGGCCCGGTGCGGCCGTCGATGCCCGCCATCTTCGGCCAGCGCACGCCTTCGAAACCCTGCGCCGCCGCCTCGATCTTGCCCGAAGGCAGAATTTTTTGGTACCAAGCCAGCCCTTTCTCGAGCAGCTCCGGGTGCCCCCATTGGTAGAACTGCGCCGCATGCCAGAAATACATCTCGGAATTATGCTTCCCGTACCACGTGATGTTCGTGAGCCCGTCCTCCCCCGGCGGCATGCTGCCCGCATAATTCACCTTCAGCAGATACTGCGAGAGCACGACGCGACGCTCCAGCTCCGCCGCCCGCGGATCCGTGCTGCCCGACAGATCCATCACGCCGCCCTTGGTCCAGTAATTTTTCCAACCCTGCACGCTCGACTCCTTCGTCGCCGCAAACGCCGGCCAGGCCGCCGCGCGCACGTCGCCCGAAAAACCACAGGTGAACGCCAGCGCGTCCCCGTTCGCCGCCTGCAATCGGAAATCATGCGGGCCCGCCTCGGTAAGTTTGCCTGCGCCCTCCCATCGGATGTTCACCCGATACTTTGTGTCGTCGATTGTCCGCTCGAGCTCGCAAAAATCATCGCCCGTCCGCGCCACCGCAGTACGGTGCTTCTCCGGCTGGTCCCAGACAAAGGGCGGTTTGTTGCGCGTGCTGAATTTATACGAGTAGGGAAAATGCCAGCGCACCTGCAACCGGCCCAACTTGACCAGCGGCGACTCGATCCGCACGCCCACTTCGCTCAGCTCGGCATGCGCCACCGTCTCGACCGTCACCGGCTGTCCGCCCAGCGTGTAGCTGCTGCGGATGACGCCCGTCCAAAGATCCAGCCTTTGATTGATCGCCGCCAGATCGCTCTCCGCCACCGGCCGGCCATCCAGCCACAGGCTGATCTGCCCCAGCGCCACCGGGTGGGGATTCTCGCGGAAATACGTGCCGGCGGGACTGTGTTGCAATCCGGCGAATTTCACGGCGCGCCCATGAAAATTATAGCTCACCATCGCATCGTCGAGTTTCACCCCGGCCGTGTTGGGAAAGGAATGCCACGCCCACGTCGACAGCGTCTCCAGCGGAATGCCTTCGTCGTGATACTTCGTCTCGAACGTTTGCAGCCCGGTCACATCCACCGTGAAGGCGAAGTCGCCATTGCCGACGCTGAGCGGACTCTCGGGATCAATCCGGTCCACCTGCACCGCATGCCGTCCGACCAGCGCCTGCCGGTCGATGGCGCCGAAAGTTGCGCCGCAGGAAAGCGCGGCCAGAAGCAGAAAAGCACCGGTGCGCCAGTGAGCAGGGGATGGCATGGGGAAGAGAAAGCTACTTTCAACCGCCCGGTCACACCGCACGAGACCGGCAAGTTCAGACCGTCTGAAACCCAGGCCGCGGCGGCAGGACGGGATTGAGACTTAGGCGCGAAACATCGTGTCGAGCTTGCCGGTGCTGTCGCCGATTTTTTCGGTGTGCACGCCGACGTGGTCGAGCACGGAGCGGTAGAGATTGGTCAACGGTGTTTTGTCATCCACCCGCAGATGCTGGCCGGTCCTGAGCCGGCCGCCACCGCCGCCGGCGAGCAGAATGGGCAGGTCTTCGGGACTGTGCGCGTTGCCGTTGCTGAGTCCGCTGCCGTATTGGATCACACAGTTGTCGAGCAAAGTGCCGTCGCCTTCGGGAATGGATTTCAGCCGGTCGAGGAAACGCGCGAACTGGGCGACATGATAGCGGTTGATCTGGGCGAGCTTCTTTTTCTTTTCCTCGTCGTTGCGGTGGTGGGAAAGATCGTGGTGACCGTCGCGGATGCCGATGTTGGGATAGGGGCGGTTGCTGCCGTCATGCGCCACGATGAAGGTGGCGATGCGGGTGGAGTCGGTCTGGAAGGCGAGAGCCATCACCTCGTACATGAGCTGCATCTGCTGCTCATAGGTTTCAAACATCTCGGGCTCGCTCACCCCGGCGGGCATGGCGGGCGGGGGAAACTGGGCGGCGCGGGCGATGCGGCGCTCCAGCTCGCGCACGGAGGTCAGATATTCGTCGAGCTTGCGGCGGTCGGTGGCGTCGAGGCGCTGCTCCAGGCGGTGCGCGTCTTCGAGCACATAGTCGAGGAGGCTCTGATGGTTGCGGGCGCGGCGCATGCTGGCTTCGAATGAAGCGGCGGGGTCGCCGTTGCCGAACAGACGCTCGAACGCGGCGCGCGGGTTCACCTCGGGCAGCATGGGCTGCGTCTCGGAGCGCCAGGAGAGATTGAACTGGTAGATGCAACTGTAACCGGAATCGCATGAACCGGCGCGCTGGCCACCGTCACAACTGAGTTCGAGCGAAGAGAGCCGGGTCTGTTCGCCGATCTGCTGGGCGGCGATCTGGTCGCAGGAAATGCCGGTCTTGATGTCAGAGCCGGCGGTCTTGCGCGGGTGAACACCGGTCAGAAAACTGGCCGAGGCGCGGGCGTGGGCGCCGCCGCCATCGCCCAGTTCGTCACCCTGGTGGTTGGCCAGTCCGGTGAGGATGGAAAAATCGTTCCGGTGGGCGGCGAGCGGCTGCAGGGAGCTGGTCAGCTCATAGCCGGTGCCGGTGGTGGCGGGAGTCCAGTCGGCCATGTTGGCCCCGTTCGGCACATAAACCCAGGCGATGCGTTGCGGATGGCCGGCGACCGCGGCGGCGCGGGCGCGGACCGGCAGCAGCGAGTTGAGCATCGGCAGCGCCACCATGGTGCCGAGACCGCGCAGAAAAGTGCGGCGGGGGATGGGTGTGGTGACGAAGCTCATGACGGGAGAGAAGCGGGGTTGAGGTTAACCGGGCGGATTGAAAAAACAAGCCCATCATTGCGCCACAACCTGGGCCACAGGCGGGACCTCGGCGCGTCGGTTTTGAAACGGAAAGCTCTGGACCACCCCGAGTACCAGCGCCGAAAACTTGTCGCCGTCGGCTTCGACGTTCGCGACGATCCGGTCGAGCGCCGGCCGGTCGAAATACTCGGTGCCACGACCGAGCGCGTAGGTCAGCGTGCGGTCAGCAATGCAGTGGAGGAACTCCCAGCGCTTTTTGACGGCGAGAATCTGGGCGAGTTCGGCGGCGTTGGCAAATTTGTCCCCGCTGCCGAGTTCGCCGGAGGCATCCACCGGATCCGTGCCGTCCTTGTCGCGCCAGGCGCCGATGGCGTTGAAATTCTCCAGGCCGAAACCGATGGGGTCCATGCGGGCGTGGCAGGAGGCGCAGGTGGCGTTGGTGCGGTGCTGCTCCATCTGCTGGCGCAACGTGCCGGCGAGCTTACGGCTCTTGTCGTCGAGCTCGGGAATGTTGGGCGGCGGCGGCGGCGGCGGCAGGCCGAGGAGATTGTCGAGCACCCATTTGCCGCGCTTGACGGGCGACGTGCGGGTGGGGTTGGAGGTGAGTGTGAGCACGCTCGCCTGGGTCAGAACGCCGCGCCGCGGCGTGCCGGCGAGGGAAACTTTCCGGAATTCGTCGCCGACAATTCCAGGCAGGCCGTAGAGTTTGGCGAGCCGGGCGTTGACGAAGGTGTAGTCGCCCGTGAGGAAATCCAGCAGGCTGCGGTCTTCACGCATGACGTTTTCGAAGAACAGCTCGGTTTCGTGCTGCATGGCGCCGCGCAGCACCGGGTCGAAATCGGGAAACAGTTTCCGGTCGGGCTGGAATGTCTCGAGGCTGCGGATCTGCAGCCACTGGCCGGCGAAGTTTTCCACCAGGGCGTGGGCCTTGGGTGACGCGAGCATGCGTTTCACCTGGGCGGGCAGGCTGGCGCGCAATGCACCGCGCTCGGCGAGGTCCAGCAATTCGTCGTCGGGCATCGAACTCCAAAGAAAATAGGAAAGGCGGGAAGCTAGGGCAAATTCGTCGAGTGGGAGGGGACCGGGAGCCAGGACCTGCGCGACCGCCGGCCGCGTCTCGCCGATGAACAGGAAATGCGGCGAGACCAGCGTGGCCTTCAGCGCGACTTTCACCCCGCTCTCGAAACTGTCACCCTGCTGGCGGGCGTCCGCATAAAGCTTCATCAGGCGGTCGATCTCGGCGGGCTCCACCGGGCGGCGCCAGGCACGACGGGCGAACTGCGTGAGAATGGCGCGCGCGGCGACCGACGGATCGGCGGACCTGGGTTTGCCGCCGAAAATGCGGGCGAGACCCGTGACCGGTTTCGGCGTGGCGGCGGCAAAGAGTTGCGCGATGGGTTCGGGTTTCTCCGGCGTGAGAACAGGCTCCGAGAGATTGGCGACCTCGAGGTTTTGGATGATGAGATTGCGAACAAGCAGATTGGGGTTCGGGTTGGTGAGATCGGCAAAGTCGTTCACGAAGGCGGCCGAGAAACGGTGGTGGCCAACGGGGAGCTTCGTGCGGAACTCGTAGACGCGGGGTTGCGGCACGAGCAACGCGAGGGAGAACACGCGCTGGCCGGGGAGCGGTTGCATGGTGCCGGGCGCGAGCACGTCGAAGGCGGTGACCGGCTTGCCGTCCACGCGGAATTCCATGCGCGCCGGCTCGGTGCCGGCCTGCTGGGCGTAGGCTTGGGCGCGAAGAATCACCTCGGTCTCCTGCCGGGTGTCGATGGGCAGGGACACTTCGCCGTTTTTTCCCAGCACCCGTTCGCCGGCGGGAGTGAAGCGGCCTTCGCCGGTCGCCTCAAGTTTGCTGGCGCGATAACGGCGCGTGGCGGCGGACAAGGGGCCTTCGACTTCGAGCCATTTGACGTAAACGATGCCCGGCTGCTGTTTGCCCAGGCGGCCGTTGAGCATGAAGGTTTCATTTTCCTGCCCGCCCCGGTTGCGCAGCACCGCCGCGCGGAAACGCTGCCGGCCGGCGGGCACGCCGATGCGCGCCTCGTAGATCCGCGGATTTTTTTCGTCGGTGCCGAGATCGAATGTTTGGATGGCGGCCTCGTTGAGCAGCAGGGTCATCTTCGTGGGCGGCGGAGTGTCCTTGAATTCGACCGGCGCTTCGCTGCCCTGGCCTTTCACCGCGCCACCGGAGATGGTGGCATAGGCCTGCACGCGGAACAGGTAATCGCCGGCCGGCAGCGAAAGCTCGATCGCGGCGTCGTCCTCCTCGAGGCTGACGAGATGAACCCAGCCGTCGCCCCGGTCGCCTTTGGCATTGAAGCCGATCTCGGCGAGGCTGGCTGGAACGCGGTTTGTCTGGCTTCTGATCGGGTCGGTGACGATGGCGGTGTCGATTACCTTGTCGGCGGCGGCCAGATATTTTTCGAGCAGAACGGGCGGGAGTGAGAGCACATCGCCGATGTTGTCGAAACCGTAGCCGGAATCGTCGGGCGGAAAGTCGGCGGCGGGCTTGAAGTCCACGCCGACAAGATCGCGGATGGTGGCGTTGTATTCGGCGCGGTTCAGGCGGCGCAGCACGACGCGGCCGGGATCGGGATGGGCGGGATCAAACTGAAAAAGTTCCTGCTCGACGAAACGGCTGATGAGATCGCGCTCGGCGTTCGACGGCACCGGGCCGTCATCGTTCGGCGGCATTTCATGACGGCTCACATGCTGAAGCACGAGTTCCCATTTCTTGCGGGCTTGGCGGACGTCCGCCGCCGTGGCGTAAGAATCGAGCGCCAAGCCGGCCTTGTTGACGCCGTCGCCATGGCATTCGTAGCAATAGCGGGAAAGCAGCGGCTGGATCTCGTGTTCGAAAGCAATCGGCTGGGCGGCACCGACGACCGCCGCCAAGGCGGGTACCAGACACAGGACGCGGACAAAGCGGGTGGTCATTTTTTCAAAAATCCGCGTTCGCCAAGCCATTCGACAAAGCGCACATGCCAGGTGGAAACAGGCAGGTCGGGACGGTCGGCCCGCACGCCGTAGCCGTGACCACCACTGCTGTAAATGTGCATCTCGGCATTCACCCCGGCTTGACGCAGCTTGGTGAAGAAAGCGGCGAGTTGCTCCGGCATCCGGTCATCATAGGCGCAGGAGAGAAAGGCCGGCGGCGTGGATTCTTTCGACCAGGTGTAGTCGGGATTGTTGAGACCGCCCGAATAGATGGGGGCGAAAAAATCGGGACGGGACGACTGCCGTTCGACCGGATCGGAGGCGGCCGGATCGCCCGCCGTGTGATGCGCCGCAGCGAGCAGGGCGACCTCGCCGCCGGCGGAAAAGCCGAGAATGCCGACGCGCGCGGGGTTGATATTCCACTCGGCGGCATGGGCCCGGATCAGTCGGATGGCACGGGCCCCATCGGCAGCGGCATGAACTTTGATCGTATAAGGCTGGGGTTGACCGGCCGGCGTGGAGCCGTCGCGAGCCAAACGATATTTCAACACAAAGGCGGCGATGCCGCGCTCCGCAAACCACCGGGCAAGATCATAGCCCTCCCGGTCGATCGTGAGCTGCATGTGCCCGCCACCGGGGGCGATGATGACCGCGCAGCCCGTGGCTTTTTCTTTCGCAGGAAGATAGGGCGTGAGCGAAGGCTGGTGAATGTTGGAAATAACCGGGAAAACCAGGTCGGGCTCCTGGCGCCAACTGATGTCCTCAGGTTCGCCTTGGTGTGACTCGGAACCAAGCGCGCCGTTGGGCCAGAGCGGAATGGCTGCCGGATGCGGCGATTCCGCGGGCGGCGTCGCCGGGATGGGCGGGCCCTTGGGATCGGTGTTGACAGACCTTACCGGTGTGGGACGCGGGGCGGGCAGATCGGCCCTCAGAAACACTGCCGGAAACAAGGCAGCAACGAGCAGCAGCAGGGAAATTTTGCGGGGATGACTCATGGGGAGGGGGTGTCCTTGGGATGGCGGGGCGAGCCACGATCCGGGTAAGAAAGCCATGTTCAGTCAACCAGTAACTCACCCGCGAGCTTGGCAAGCTCAGACCGTCTGAACCGTATTTACCCGCGCCAGCCAACGGGTCGAAAACGACAAGCGGTTATTGACGCCCGCTTTCCCGACACACGAATACCGTGATTCTGCCTGCTGTCTGGCTCGCCCTTAGTTTTGCTGCATTGACGCGAAGAGCTGATAAATCGGGGGTTAACATACGGTGTCCGCAGCAATGCGCGATCACCTTATCTGCAACATCAAGGAGATCGTTCTTCAAATTCTCGTAATCGAAACCCAATGATGAGTCGCCTCCAACGTTTTTTGACAGGATCACGCCATACGGTCCATCCATGAAGCTCCATTTCACTTCGTCTATATCGGATATTGCCAATTCAAGATATGCGTCGATCCACCAATTCAATAAAATCACGGGAAAATCTGACCACGCCGCATCAGGATAGGCTCCCGTTTCCAACTCCAGGCAAATGATCCCTGTCACATTGCCGCTGTGGTAACTCTGCTCAAAGGACTGAAGATCGACTTTTATCATATTTCAATCAATCGATGATTGTGTCACGAGCGGTGGACAGTGGCTCAATCAAATTCATGAGCACATCGCGAAAGGCGGAAGCACCGATCGTCCCCTATTTCCCCTTCCCTTCCACCGGAGTGAATGCAGCCCAGACCTCACTTTCGGGTATAGCTTTGCCGCTGAAGAGCCGGAGTTCGATTTCGTTCCAGTGAGCGATAAACCACTCGTCATTTACTCGCGCGAGCCAGCCGTACGGCATGCCGGCGGGTATCGTTAGGCGTACATTTGTCGAAAATCTTATAGCCCGCAATCGCCAGCACAATGCCACCTGCACCAAACAGAGCCATGCAGCCGACGGCCCCAAGAATACTCTGGGTGTGCCAACTGGCGGCGGGCGCATCAGTGGCCGCCAGCACCGCGGGCGAAAACAAGGAGAGAATCGTAAGCGAACCATTCATGAACAGAGTCATCATGGGGAAG
>CAZIQP010000045.1:0-26120 GCA_964541315.1 uncultured Opitutaceae bacterium | reverse complement strand
CTTTATCACATCGTAAGTCCCGTAACTACGGGGTACCCGCGACGACGCTTACATTACAATGTAAGCACCCGGTCCGTGACCCACTGGTGAGTGGCGGCGGAATCCGGTAATCTGCCTGGATGGCCGTATTGGAAACGCAACTTATCGAGACCGGGGAGAAACGCGATGGACGGGGACGAAAAATCCGGCCGGCGGATCATCGGGCGGAGTTTGTCCGTACCTATCAATCGAGCGGGTTGACGATGGCCGCGTTCGCTCGCCGGGAAGGATTGAAGTACTCGACCTTCGTTGGCTGGGTGCTCAAGGGGACCGCTCGCGGCCCCGGTCGCGTCGCGCCGGTGCGTTTTGCCGAGGTGCGGCTGCCGCTCCCGCCGCCGAGCGGACCGGCGCCCGGTTTGGAAGTACGCATGGTGGACGGGACGGTGGCGCGTGGGACCAACGCCGGGGAACTGGCGGCGCTGGTGCGCGCCTTGCGGAGCTGAACGCGATGCTGCCTTTCCCGACGGCGATCAAAATCTTTGTGGCCATCGAGCCGGTGGACATACGCAAGCAGTTTAACGGGCTGTGGTCGGCGGTGCAGGAAAAGTTGCACGAAGATCCGAAGAGCGGCGCGGTGTTTGGTTTCATCAACAAGGAGCGCACGCGCTTGAAGCTGCTTTATTGGGACGGCACCGGCGTGTGGGTGCTGGCGAAGCGGCTCGAACAAGGCCGCTTCTCCTGGCCGGCGCCGAGTGTCACGCAAACCAAACTCGCGCTCGCGCCCGAGGCGTTGGCGCTGCTCGTCGGTGGCATCGAACTCAAGCACGGCTCGCTCAAGCCGTGCTACGAGCGCTGAGGGAAAAATGGTTTTCCCCGAGGGAACTTGTGTGAGCCGCGCTGTTCTGATCCGGCGCGATGAACGCCACTGCGATGCCGCTCAATGAAGTGCAACTCCTGCGGGAGGAGAACGCGCATCTGCGGACGCAAATCGCGTGGTTGAAAAAGCAGCTCTTCGGCCCGGGCAAAAGCGAGACGCTCGACCGGGCGCAGTTGCTCCTGACCCTCGGCGAACTGGAAAAACTTGCCGCCGCGAAACCGCTCGTCGAGACGATCACGTACGAGCGGACCAAAGGTCCGGCGGCGCCGCGCCCGTTGCCCGCGGAAAACTTTGCGCACCTGCCGGTCAAAGAGACGGTCGTGATCGAGCCCGCCGCGGTGCAGGCCGATCCCACGCTCTACGAAAAGATCGGCGAGGAGCGCACCTTCGAGGTCGATGTGACGGCGCCCCAACTCTACAAACGCGAGATCGTGCGGCCGAAGTACCGGCACCGGCTGGATCGCACCCGCGCTCCGTTGATCGCGGCCGCACCGGCGCGGCCGGTGGCCGGCGGCTACGCTTCCGCGGGATTGCTGGCGTGGGTGTTGATCGCCAAATACTGTGATCACTTGCCGTTGTACCGGCAGGAAAAGATGCTGGCCCGCTGGGGCGCGAAGATCTCCAGCCAGACGATGACCGACTGGGTGCGGCTCAGCGCCGGGTGGTTGGAGCCTCTCTACAAACGCATGCAGCACGACTTGCTGACCGGCGGCTATGTCCAGGCCGATGAAACGCCGATCCGTTGCAATGACCCCGATGAAAAACGCGGTGGGACCACGCAAGGCTGGTTGTGGGCCATCAGCAAACCCGGCGGCGATGTCGTCTTCGACTGGCGGCTGACGCGCCAGCACGGCGAACTGACTTCGTTGCTCAAGGATTATCGCGGCATCCTCCAATCCGATGGGTTTGGCGCGTATCCCGCCTTCGCTCGCGATCACGAGGGCGTCGCTTGGGTCGGTTGCTGGGCACATGCCCGCCGAAAATTTTTCGAGGCCCTGGGCCACTCCCCCAAAGCGGCCCAATGGGTGCTGCGTCTGATTGGCCGGCTCTACGAACTCGAACGCCAATGGGACGAAGCGAACGTCGGCGAGCGCCGCGCTGCTCTGCGCGCCGAACGTTTTGCCCGGCCTCTGTATTGGTTGAAGTGCGTTGTGCTTCGGATGCAGGCCCAAGCCCTGCCACAGTCCCAACTCGGCCAAGCCTGCACCTATCTGCTCAACCAGTGGACGCCGCTCACCGCACATCTGAACCACAGCCAGACCCGGCTCGACAACAACCTCGTCGAAAACGCCATCCGGCCCTCAGCCATCGGCAAAAAGAACTGGCTGTTTATCGGTCACCCCGACGCCAGCCAACGCTCCGCCATCATTTACTCGCTTGTCGTCTCCTGCCAGCGCCACGGCAAAGATCCCCTCGCGTACCTACGCCACGTGCTCACCCGCCTGCGCGCGATGACTAAGGACGATCTCGCCCCGCTGCTGCCCGCGAACTAGTCCGCTTCAGCGTAGCTCTCATAACTCCAAGTCGGAATGGTGACCATTACGCTGGTTGCCACATCAGATCCCTGATCAGAGATGTCACCATTATGTCCTGTCTACGTGGTACCCGACCGGGAGCTTACAAAGCAAGCAGGAGTTATTCGCATTAGCCGAACGGCCCATGGAGGAAATTCCGTCCATGAAAAAGGCCGGCGTGAGCCGGCCTGAATTGCCCGATATGACTGAAGAAAGTTCCTCCGCCCGGTGGCTCAATTGCCGATCTTCAGGAGCTCGGCTGCGGTCCATGGCGCGGTGCGCGATGCGTTATCCGCACGGATTTTCGCGACGGTCTCGGCGCTGACGGCGGGGGCTTTGTTGCCCCATTCCTGACGGACGTAGGTGAGGACGTTGGCGATCTGCTCGTCCTTCAACGTGCCGCCGAGCGACGCCATGGCGTTTTCAAAATCTTTTCCAGAAACCGTGATCTTGCCGTTCAAACCGTGCAGCACGATGCGGATGATGCGCTCTTCGCTACCCTGCGCCCAGTCGGAACCGGCGAGCGGAGGAAATACTCCGGGGATGCCCTGACCGGTGGCCTGGTGGCAGGTGATGCAGATCTGGTTGAAAACCTTTTTGCCGAGCTGCGCGGGAGTGACCGTGACAACTTCGGGAGCGCCGCTGCGCGGCTTTTGGTTTTCGTTGAAGATCGTGGAATCGAAATGCGCGGAATAATGTGCGAGGTAGATCGAACCGAAAAATACCAGCGAGCACAGGATGCCGAGCAGCACGAGGGGAAACGAGGAGTAGCCTTCGGCCTTCTCGGGCTTCGTGTGCTGCAGGTGCGCGTGCACGCGCTGGATGCTGTCATCGGACGCGCCGGATTGTTCGACGGAATTATTTTTATCGGAGCTCATCTTAATGGCCTTCCTCTTTTTTCGCGGTCTCGACGAAGGGTTTGGCCTCGGGATATTCGTAGGTGTCTTTCAGGCTGAGCAGGTAGGCGACGAGCGCCTCGGCGCGGCGGGTGGGAACGATTTCCTGGCCGGCAGCGGTAACCTTAAACGACTTATGTGAAGACTGGACGGACCCCACCGGACGGGATTCAAAGAGGAAGGGATAGGCGGGCATCCCATGCGCCAGTGGAGTTCCGCCGATGGTGGCTTCGGGAGTATAAAGCAGCTTGTACAAATAATCAGCCTTGGCCGAATCCTCGGCCCCAGGAATGCGGGAGGCAATATTGCGGAGATCAGGTCCGATCCGACTGGAGCCGATGAGCACCGTTTTTTCCCGGATATAATCGCGGGCGACGCTTTGGCGGGTGCCCCACTTGCGGCTGTGTTCACCGACATCGGCACCGAAACCTTCGCGACGAACCTGCTGCGTGTGGCAGGAGACGCAACCGAGATCCTGATAAACCAGGCGGCCCTGGTTGGCGATACCGGTGAGCGGCTGCGGATACAGCGCGTCATCCGTCGAGTCCTTGTACTGGGTCAGGCCGCTGAGGTCATTATGCGCAGTCAGCACGACGCCGGCCCAGGACAGGGCGAGCGCGGCGAAGGCGCCGGTGAAAATGAGGAGTCCGTTTTTCATGCCTGGTGTGCCGGGTGCACCTCCATCTCGGGAGGATTCTCGATCGTGGCTGCTTCCGTGGATTGGGAGTTAACCGGGCAGGCGATCCAAACAAAGTTGATCAGAAAGGCGACGTGACCGATCGCCAGCAGGATCAGCGCGACCGAACGGAAGGTCAGCCAAGGAGTCAGCGTGTTGGTGATGCTGGCAAAAGGAACCGAGGCATCATTCAACATCCGGCCCTGCTGCCAGCCGGCGATGAACAGACCGACAACGAGGGCGAGAATGCCGAGGGCGGTGGTCGCGTAGTGGGCCGAAATCAGCACGGGAGCGCGCCATACTTTGCCGGTGACGCGCGGCAGGAAGAAGTAGGCGGCACCGAACATCGCGGTGGAGAAGCAGGCGTAGAGCAGCAGCCAGTCGCGCAGCTCGGGAATAAGGGTGAACTGGGCCACCTCGGCGAAGCTGCGGATCGAGAGCGCGAAGTTCAAAAGCGAAGCCAGGAAAAATCCGACGAGGCTGAGGAGAACAAAACGCAGCGTGGTGCTTTTCTGGGCCCTGCCGAAATTGCCGGAGAGCGTGCCGAGGAGATTGACCCCGATGATGACGACCGCCGCGATCACAAGCATGCTGGCCACACCACCCAGCGTGGCGACCCAAGCGGGAACCGGACCGCCGATCAGACGGGAACCGGCGGAGAAAGCGCTCCAGATGGCAAACCACCAGAAACCGATGACGGCGACGTAGTAGTTGTAGATCGGCTTACCCAGAATTT
The DNA here is from genome assembly GCA_964541315.1 of uncultured Opitutaceae bacterium. Classification (GTDB taxonomy): domain Bacteria; phylum Verrucomicrobiota; class Verrucomicrobiia; order Opitutales; family Opitutaceae; genus Didemnitutus. The sequence continues at coordinate 21,442 of CAZIQP010000045.1, read as the reverse complement.
TTGGAATGAAATAATAGGCGGCGGCGAGCGCGAGCGCGGCAAACCAGAGGTTCAGCAGGCCGTTCACATACCAGACGTTGACGATGGCCTGCACGACCCCGCCGACAGGCGAGGTGGAAAGCATCAGGCGCGCCACGAGGAACAGCCAGGGGAACCAGAAGGCCGCGCCGAGGATATACCATTGGGAAGCGTAGACGTGCTCGGTGTTGCGCACGCTGAAAGTGGTGACCGCCCAGACACCGATCATGAGGTAGGAACCGAGAAGCAGCAACGTCACGAAGCGCGGCATTTCCAGGAGCTCATACGAGTTCGAATAACCGAAGAGAATGCCGAGAACACCAAGGGCGACGCCGAGATTCCAGAATTTGGCGGCAATCATCAGCCAGCCGCCCGAACGGAGAGCGGCGGCCGAGAGGCGCGCCATCAGCCAGAGGGCAAAGGCGAAACCGGCATTCATGCCCCAGCCGTAGACGAGCGCGTTTTGCGCGGCGGGGGCGACGCGGCCGTGGGTGAACCAGGAGCAGTCCGCCAGGAAAGCGGGCGTGTGCAACTGGATCGAGGAGACAAGCTGGAGGGCGCTGCCAATCAGGAGCCAGAGCAGGGCCGAACCAAAGAAAACGAGCACCGGCCACTTGGCGGAGGCGTCGATCTCCCGCTGTTCGGAGCGGTCGCTCCCGGCAGCGGGTTGAGGACGGGAATGGTCAGGGGAATTCATCAGCAAAAGTTACTTCTTCGCGTGGTCGCGGACAATGAGTTCGACGGCACGGTCAATGGGAAGACGGGCGATGCCGGCCTTCTGGTCGACCCAGCCGTAGGTATTCCCCAGCGAGACATCCTGCCGCAACTTGCTGAGCGCGGCAGCCCTGCCCGGTTCAGTGTATTTCCAGCGCTGGTCTTCGGCGATATCGGCGGGGTTGGTATTACCGCGCGGATCAACCGGGGCAGCGGAGTGATAGAACCGGTTGACGAAAACGCCGAACAACAAGATGCCGACGATAACAACGAAGGCCGTGAAGACCGGCGCGCGCTGGGGGAAGGCGTAGGATTGAGGTTGATCGCTCATGGTGCGCTGGCCTCGTGGTGGGTGAGTGATTCACCGATGCGCGGATCGCGGATCGGGATGAGTTTGGTGGTCACGAAACTCCGCAGATAGGCCCAGATGACAATGCCACCGATGCCGACCACCGCGGTGATGTTCCAGAGCAAGCCGCTCCGCAGGAACGGCAGCGGATCACCATTGGACAGCTTGACCGACGGCATGATGTTGTAGCAAAGATCGACAAAGAACACGGTGGCGATGAACCAACTGAGGCGGGAAATCCAAGTCTTGCTGACCTTCACGGGATACTGGATCAGCAGCAAAAACGGAAAAAGAAAGTGCCCGAAGAGCAGAAACATGCCGACCCATTTCCACTGGTTGGGCAGTCCGTCGCTGTTGTTGATTTCGCGGAGATTGTACCAGAAGGTTTCCTCGGGCACGTTGGCGTTCCAGATCAGGAAGTATTGGGAGAAGGTGACGTACGCCCAGAAGATCGTGAAGGCGAGCATCAGCTGGCCGATGCTGTGGAGATGGTTGTCGTTGAGGACACCCTTGAAGTCACCGCGCCGCCAGAGCCAGACCATCAGGATGACGCCGAGCGAAAGCGCCGCGCGCATGCAGTTCGCAAAGAACCACACGCCGTACATCGTGGAGTACCAGTGGTCCTCCATCGATTTCACCCACAGGATGACACAACCGGTAAGCGTGATGGCCGTCATGGGCAGACCGGCCGCGGACCATTTCCGGCTGGAGGTCGTCCATTTGACATCGCCGTCGTTGTCCTGAGTGAAGGAATTGCGGCGGAAGCGCGAAGCGAGAAACCACCAGGAGAGAAAGGAGAAGATCGTGAAGCCAGTGAAGAAATTCCGGTTCAGGAAACCCGCCTTCTTGGTCAGAAGAATATCCTCGCTGACCAGGCCGTGGCCGCCGATCCGGGCCAGATCATAGTGGGGATTCATCCAGTTCCAGATCAGGTCGGGCTGGGTCCAGGCGACCACCACAAGCGGGATGAAGAGCAGGCCAAGCCAAGGAAAGGCGGAGAGCACATGCTCGTACTGACGGCGGAGGACGGTGGACCAGCCGGCATCAAAGATGTAGTGGATCATCACCAGAAACAGCACGCCCAGGGCGATGCCGGTCCAGAAGACGATGCCGACGAGCCAGGAAACAGCGACGGTAGCGGGACCGTTGACGACGAGTCCCAGGAGTGTGAGGGCGATGCCGGCCAGGCCGACGCCGAGAGCCGTACCCGATTTAGTGGCGGTGGGAGCGCTCATGTTACTTCAGGTCCCCCCGGTTTTCCAGCGGCACATCGTCGATGGTCGCATGGTGGGCGCGCTGCAGGGCACGGACGTAGGCGATGACCGCCCAGCGTTCGTCCGGCGACAGTTTGTCGGCGTAGGAGGACATCGTGTTTTTGCCGTGGGTGATGGTGTTGAAGATTTCGCCTTCGGGCATGTTGCGGATGCGGTCGTCGTGATAAGACGGCGTGGCGATCATGCCGTATTGTTTGGTGATGCCGTTGCCATCGCCGAGCGCGCCGTGGCAGGGCTGGCAATAAATCTGGAAGCGTTCCCCACCCTTTTTCAGGAGCGCGGCGTTCACCTCGACCGGGAAACCGCGGACGAAAGAACCGTCGGCGTTTTTACCGGCGTAGTGAGCGTCGTCAGCGCGGAGGAAATCGGGATCAGCCACCACGCCGCGACCATGCGGCACGGTGCCAGGCACGGGCAGACGGTCGGCGCGGCCATCGCCAAAGAACTTGGACGGTGTCTGGGGCTTGAATTTGGCCTGACGGTCCATGTCGGGGAAAACCTCGATGGGCGGAAGCGTTGAGTTCATCCCACGGATGCCCATCACGGAAACCGTGAGGAGGCACAGGAAAGCGAGCGTGTAGTAGGCGTAACGCATCTTATTCTTCCAGTTCGGCGATGTCCGTGCCCCCGATCTTCTCGAGGAAAGCGCGGGTGGCGGCGGCGTTGTATTTCGGGTCGTTGGCCTCGATCACAATGTGAAAACGGTCATCGAGCAGACGGGTGAGCTTGGGCGCCTTCTGCACGGGATGGTAGTGCATGGGCAGGCCGTTCACGACGAACATCCCGATGATGGTCGCGAAGGCGGTAAAGAGAATCGTGAGCTCGTAGCTCACGGGAAAGGCGAACATCGGGGAGAACAGCGGCTTGCCGCCGACGATGAGTTTGTAGTCCACGCCGCCGGTCCAGAAGATCATGCTCATGCCGGTGCAGAATCCCGTGATGCCGCCGCAAATCGAAATGCGCGGCACCTTGGAGCGCCGGATGCCCATGGCGGCATCGAGTCCGTGCACCGGGAACGGCGTGATGGCGTCCCATTGTTTGTAGCCGGCATCACGCACCTGTTCGCAGGCGTGATAGATCTCGGGCGTGGTGGCGAAGGCGGCGATTAGTCCGTAGGTTTTTTTCATGGCGCCTCCCGATTAATGGTGATCCGCCCCGTGAGGGTCGGCTTGGGGGATGACGCACTTCACCTCGGACATCGGCATGATGGGCACGAAGCGGATGAAGAGCAGAAACAGCGTGGAGAACACGCCGAACGTCCCGAAGAAGGTGAAGATCTCGACGATCGACGGCGAGTAGTAGCCCCAGCTCGACGGCAGGAAGTCGCGGGCGAGCGAGGTGACGATGATCACGAAACGCTCGAACCACATGCCAACGTTGACCACGATGGAAAGAATCCAGACGAACCAGGTGTTCTCACGCACCCACTTGAACCAGAAAAATTGTGGGGTGATGACGTTGCAACTGACCATGATCCAGTAAGCCCAGGCGTAGTGGCCAAACGCGCGGTTGATGAAGGCGAAACCCTCGTAGGGATTGGCACCGTACCAGGCGATGAAGAATTCCACGGAGTAGGCGTAACCCACCATCGTGCCGGTCGCGAGGGTGATCTTGCACATGCAGTCGATGTGGTACTGCGTGATCAGATCCTCGAGACGGAAGATGGCCCGCAGCGGCAGCATGAGCGTGAGCACCATGCCGAAGCCGGAGAAGATCGCGCCCGCCACGAAGTACGGCGGGAAGATGGTCGTATGCCAGCCTGGGATCAGAGACACCGCAAAGTCGAAGGAGACGATGGTGTGCACCGAGAGAACCAGCGGGGTCGAGATACCGGCCAGAATCAGGTAGGCCATCTCGTAGTTGCTCCAGTGGCGGTTGGAACCGCGCCAGCCCATGGCGAAGAAACCGTAGATGCGGGCCTTGAGAACATTCCCGGCGGCGGTGAAGCGGTCACGCAATGTGCCCAGATCGGGGATCAAACCGATGTACCAAAAAAGGACGGAGACGGTACCGTAGGTCGAAACCGCAAACACGTCCCACTCGAGCGGCGAACGGAAATTCTGCCAGATGTAATTCGAGTTCGGGATCGGGAAGAGATACCAGGCCATCCATACGCGACCGACGTGAAACACGGGGAAGATGGCGGCGCAAACCACCGCGAAAATCGTCATGGCTTCCGCCGCGCGATTGATCGACGTGCGCCATTTCTGGCGCAGCAGGCAAAGGATGGCCGAGATCAAGGTACCAGCGTGGCCGATACCGATCCAGAAGACGAAGTTGACGATGTCCCACGCCCAGTTGACCGGATTGGCATGACCCCACACACCGACGCCCGTGCCGACCAGATAGGTCAGGCCGGCGACGGTGAACGACGCGACAAGAATCGCGAGGCCGAAGCAGATCCACCACCAGCGCGGGGTCGGGCCTTCGATGATGCCGCAGATTTTTTCGGTGATCCACGAGAAGCCGCGGTTGTTCAGCACAAGCTGAGCGCGCGGCAGTGAAACCGGTTTGACCTCGGCGAGAATCGCGGGAGCGGGATGATCAGAAGCGTGCGCGCTCATCAGCCCTGCCCTCCGTGTTCAGCTTCGTGCTTCTCGGTTTCGTGACCATGCTCATGGCCCTCGCCGGAGGCACCGTTCTCATGGCCGTGTTCGCCATGACCTGCACCATGGGGATTCTTCCGGTTATATTCGACCCGGCTGAGCGGGAGAGTTTGGTAATCGGGCATTTTTTCGTTCGGATTACGGAGCTTTCCGAGATAAGTCGTGCGGGGACGGATGTTGAGGTAGCCGAGCACCGCATAGTCACGCTTCTGGGCTTTGGCCTTGGAGACTTCGCTGGTCTCATCCTTGATGTTGCCAAACACGATGGCTTCGGCCGGGCAAACCTGCTGGCAGGCGGTCTTGATCGTGCCATCGGGGATCTCAACCTCGCCGGAAGCGCCGGCCTTGCGGATCTGGGCAATCTTGGCCTGCTGCACGCGCTGGACGCAGTAGGTGCATTTCTCCATGACACCGCGCATGCGCACGGAGACGTCCGGGTTTTTCACCATCTTCAACAATTCCGGCATCTCGCTCTGGCTGCCGAGCGGCCCCATATAGAGTTCGTCGATCGAACGCTTGTTGAAATCAAAATAATTGAAGCGGCGGACCTTGTACGGACAGTTGTTCGCACAGTAGCGCGTGCCGATGCAGCGGTTGTAGGCCATGACGTTGATACCCTCGTCGTCGTGGACGGTGGCATTGACCGGACACACGGTCTCGCATGGCGCGAGTTCGCAATGCTGGCAGGTCATCGGCTGGACCATCGCCTGCGGATCCTCGGGGATGATATGATTGCCCTCGCCGCCGAAGGCTTCGGCGTCGATGCGACCGTCGGCATAATAACGGTCGAGACGGATCCAGTGCATCTCACGGCCGCGCTTCACCTGCTCGCGACCGACGATCGGGATGTTGTTCTCCGCCTGACAGGCGACCACGCAGGCATTGCAGCCGATGCACGTGTTGAGATCGATCGACATGCCCCACTGGTGGAGACCGTCAAACTTCGGTGTCTCGTAAAGTGAGTTGCCGCGCGGAATCACGACTGACCGCTCGTTCAGGGCCATGCCCTTGTCCTTGCCGAGATTGGCGGGAGCGTGCGACTCCATGCCGATGCCGGCGACGAAACCGGGATTGCGCATGAACTCTTCGAGGTTGGCCTCGCGAATGATGTCGCGGCCTTCCATCGACCAATGTTCCTGCGTGGTGGCGATACTATGACGTTCGCCTGTGTTGCGAATGGCGGCGCCAGTGGCAAAGTGCATCGCGTCGCTGGAGCGAACGGAGTAGGCGTCAAAACCCGAGCCGTTCCCGACGTGGCCGGCCTGCGTGCGACCGTAACCGAGTGGAAGCACGACCGTGTAGTTGGCCAGACCGGGCTGGATGTGCATCGGGCCGCGGACGGTGCGGCCGTTGACGGTCACTTCACCGATATAAGCCAGCTCCTTGTAGTGGTAGACCTCGGCGGTTTCCACGCGGGCAACCTGCGGGCCATTGGCACCATGCGGATAAATTCCCAGTTTCTTCGCCAGGCGCGGGCTGACGAGAATGGCATTATCCCAGGCGAGTTTGGTAATCGGATCCGGCACCTCTTGGAGCCAGCCATTGTTGGCGAAGCGCCCGTCATCCATCTTGTGGTCGGTGACGAAACGCACCTCGACCTTGTCCTCGGTCACCGCCACCGGAGCCTGCGCGACCGCGAGCAGAGCCGCAGCCGGGCGCGCATGATAGGAAACATCGGCGATCTTGTAGGCCGAATCGGCCAGCACGCCATCGTGCAGGAATTTCTGGAACGCCTTTTCGTCGCCGCCGAGAGTGGCAAAAACCTGCTCGTATGCCTGCGGATTATCCAAGCCGGCGAGACGAGCGAGCAGCTCGACCTCCATCAGACCGTTGAAGAGCGGGAGAATCATCGGCTGGACCGGCACGATGGTGCCGTCAACCGTGCGGGCATCGCCCCATGATTCGAGATAGTGGGTGGCCGCGAGATGGGTGCCGGCTTTGGCGGAAGTCTCGTCGGCGTAATAGCCGTACCGGATCACATCCGGAACTTTCGCCAGCAGACCGGCAAAATCGAGATCAGCCGGAGCGTTGTAAACCGGATTGCCATTCAGGATGAAGAGCGTCTTAACGGAACCGGCATTGATGGCGGTGGCGAGCGCCTTGATCGTCGAAGCGGTGTTCGGCTCGACGGCGACGAAATCAACCGTCTGGCCGATGTTGCCCAGCTTGGCGTTGATCGCATTGACGAGCGTGTGCACGGCGGCGGACTGATGCGCACCGGCGACGACAAGCGACTTGCCCGCGTGCGCAATCAAATCCTTGGCGCACTCGGAAATCCACTGCTCTTTCTTCTCGAATTCGAGATTGGCGGCCAGCGAGGCAAATTCATTCATGCCCAGCACGGCGTCGGCGAGCGCCGCGGCGAGCGCGATCACCTGGCTGCTGGATAGACGCAGGCGGTGGTCCGCCATGCTGCCCGTGATGGTGAAACCGCTTTCCGCGACGTACAGGCGGTTCATCTGCTCAGCGTCTTCCTTGCTACTGACACGACGCCCCTTGGAAAATTCGCGGGCAAAATACAAACTGCCGGACTCGGCCTGGAGGAAATCGGCGTCGAGCGAAACGATGCACTTGGCCTTCGCGAAACGGTAGATCGGCTTGACGCTCTGGCCGAACGACGCGAGGGCGGCCTCGACCGGCGGCTCTTCCTGCACGGGCTCATACTCGGCCCAGATGGCGCGGGGAAATTCTTTCTTCAGTTTGGCGACGAGCCGGGCGCGGGTCGGCGAACTCGATTCGTTGGCCAGAAAAGCCAGACCTTCGCCACTGCCGGCGTAGGTCTTGTGAATCGATGCGAGCAGATCGTTGACGTCGGCGACCGGGAGCGTGCGACCACCCTTGGTGTGAGTGGTAGAGCGGTCGGGATCGTAGAGATCCAGCACCGAGGCTTGGGCGATGAGAGTGGTGGCGCCACCGTGCGGCGTGTAGCTGGGATTGCCCTCGAGCTTGGTCGGACGACCCTGATGCGTCTCGGCGAGAAGCGGAATGGCCGATTTGCGCAGCGGCATCGCCGTGGCGTAGTACAGCGGCAGACCCGGAACGATATATTCGACGGATTTGCCATACGGCAGAATGTTGGCCTCGGGACGACGGCAACCGGCCAGGCCCATACCGCCGAGGGCGAAGGAGGCGGCCATGATGCGCATGAACTGACGGCGGTCCACGCCCTCGATCGACGAAGCGCCTTCGGGAAATTCGCGGGCGAGATGCTCCTTGAAACCCGGCGAGGCGGAGAGTTCGTCGAGACTGCGCCAGTAACGGGGACCGGCGAGTTCGCGCTGCGAAGCGGGAGGATGGTCAAATTGGCGTTTCATCAGCGGTGGCAGCCGGAGCAGCTTTGCGGGGGTTTGACCTTCCAATCATGCACGAATTTCTCGGCGGTCTTAACCCCCTCGGGGCCCTGTTCGGACAACGGTAGGGAATTGAGATTAAAGACGTCCTTCGGATCACGGATGTGCGCAGCGGGATCGCGGTGGCAATCGAGACAGAAGCCCATGGAGTGGGACTTCGCATGCGCGACGGTGGTCATCTCGTTCACCTTTCCATGGCACTCAACGCAACTGATGCCGCGAGTAACGTGAACCGAATGGTTGAAATAGACGTAATCAGGCGCGACGTGGACTTTCACCCACTGCACGGGTTCGCCACTGGCAAAACTCTGGCGGATGGGCTCAAGCAACGGACTCTTCGGCTTGATCGTGGCGTGACAGTTCATGCATGTCTGGGCCGTGGGGATGCTCGACGTCGCGGATTTTTCCACCGAAGCGTGGCAATAACGGCAATCGATTCCGAGGTTGCCGGCGTGCAGGCTGTGGTCGAACGGCACCGGCTGGATCGGCTGATAACCCACACGCAGATATTTCGGGGTTGAATAATAGGTGACCGCCGCCGTGGCGACACCGGCAAGAACCGTGATGAAAATCACGATCTGCAGTGGCAGTGAATTGGCGGATTTGGGAAAAATCTTCGACATAGCTGTCGTGAATGCGGGTTACCCGGATTGGGGAAATTAGTGGGTTCCTTCCTGCCGGGCCACGGCCCTCGGCTCGGCCCGCAGCGGGACGGGAGCAGACGCAGGAGTGGAGGAGCCGGACCGGGCAAAAAGCTTTGGCACGAAGCCAGCGGCCACAATCAGGCCGCCTAGTTTGGCGAAGAATGCTTTACGCGTAGATTCGGTGGTCACAGGTGTGTGTTTCGGTTCAAACCACGAACAAATGAACCAGTTTAAGCGATGTAAAACAAATTTTCCTATAGATCGAAGGATAAACGACTATTAGTAGCAACGGGAACGGCCTGACGGAATCTTATCAAGCCATTCCAATAGCTGCGTAAGTGATGGTTTAGCTCAATGTGGCAGCCCGGTTACTGCTTGAATCCCCGCTTCGATCATTCCCGACCAGGTCACCGCGGCGTTCCGCTCGATGACGCCGGCGTAAAACAAGCCCATGACGTAAAAATTCCAGACCGCGGCCGAAACAGCCGCCGCCCGGAGGATTCTTTGCCAAAACAGTGGCAAACGCATCAATAATGCTGCCAGGCCCGCCATGAGAAAGAGCAGCACGGCGTCAAAGGCGCGCGACCCGAAGGAATTTCCCGCAAACCACCAGCACCACCAAGCCGCATTGACGTACCAGGTACCCGCTGTCGCGACGAGTCCGGCGAGAAGCATTCCCCGTGATTGCCGCGCCAGCCGGACGAAACCGATCATCCCCACCAACAAAAGAGGATGCCAATAAAACAGACCGTGCAGGGGTGAGAACAGAATATTAAACAACTCGGGATGCGCCCAGTTGAAACCCTCGCCCTCCGTCCCATAAGTGAAAACAAACCAGTGCCCATAGACAACCCGCCAGGCGTAGCATTGCAAAAACAACAGCGGCACAGCACCCGTCAGCCATCCGCATCCCGAGCGCAGGAGATTCGTGCGACCGCGATCCATCCGCAGTTGTCCGAGCCAGATCCATAACGGTAATAGTCCGAAGACCGCGAGTTGGAACCGCAAGGTGACGGCCAGGCCCCACCCTGCCCCGGCCAGCAGCCAGGGCCAGATTCGATCGGGCATTTTCTCTGCGGCCAGACAAGCCCAGGTCATCAGCGCGATGGCAAAAAAGGCCGCGTTATGACTCAGGCTGAGTTTCATGGTCAGATAATAGAGCTGCGGGCTGGCCGTCAAAATCAGCACCACTCCCCAAAGCGCGGCCGCCGGATCACCGCACCACTGGCGGACACAGCGCCAGGCGAGCAGAAGTCCGGTCAAACCGAGCAGAAAATGCCCCGCTTGGAGGACAATCTGGTAAACCGGATTGTATCCATCGCGCGCCAAATTCCAGAGCCCGGCCGCCCGGCCCGTCGCGACAATTCCGTCGGCCACCAGATAGAACGGCACCGAAAGCACCGCCCAGCCCACGCCATATTTGTTCGGCAGGCGACCGGTTTCAGTCCGGGGAAGGCGGCGCAATTCTGCGCGATAGGCGTCAGTGAGCGTGTTGCAGGCTTCGAGATCGTTGGCGAAATCCCAGTCGCCATCCACCATGGCCGAGCGCAACCAAAAATAATAGAAGGTGTTGTCCGTGCCGCGCAGCATACTGAACCGACCGATCTGAAAAAACGGCACCGCGAAAAAACCCAGCACGACCAATGTCAGGCCGAGCAATATTTTTTTCTGCAACCCGGGCAACCCCCGCACCACGCCGCTCAGTTCGCGCCACCAGCTCATGGGGATTGAGCCAAAGCAAGGCCGTCGCGAGCCCGGCCTCCCGGGCGAAGGCAGGTGACGCGAGCCAAATAAAACCCGACCCTCCCGCCGGCTCCGGGCTCGTCCTGACTCTGGGCTTTCGGCGGCATCGTCAGGCCTCAGCCGACAAATTCGCCATCGCGCATCGGCTTGATCTCATCACACCGTTTCGCGATGTCGGGATTGTGTGTCACCAGCACCACCGCCTGGCTGTTTTCCTTCGCCAGCCGGGTCAGCAGGTCGAACACCAATGCGGAGTTTTTCTGGTCGAGATTGCCCGTCGGCTCGTCGGCGAGAATGATGGCCGGCTGATTGGCCAGCGCCCGGGCGATCGCCACGCGCTGCTGTTCGCCGCCGGAAAGCTGGGTGCCAAGCCGGTGGGTTTTGTCGCCAAGCCCGACCGAGTTCAGCAGATCGCGCGCGCGATCCGCCATCTGCGGCTCGCTGAGGCGGCCGAGTTTGCGCATGGGCATGATGACATTCTCCAGCGCGGAAAACTCCTGCATGAGAAAATGAAACTGGAAGACAAAACCGATGTGCTCGCCGCGCGCCGCCGTACGTTCGAGATCGCCGCTATTGGACATCAGCCGGTCGCGGATCCAGATATTCCCCCCATCAGGACGATCCAGCAGCCCGAGCAGATAAAGCAGCGTGCTCTTGCCGCAGCCGGACGGGCCGACAATGGCGCAGACATGGCCGCGTTTCGCCTCGAAGGTCACCCCGCGCAGCACATGCACGCGGCCATCGCCTTCGCCGAGGTGGCGGTGGAGCTGTTCGCAGCGGAGCGCGAGATTGGAATCAGCGGCGGCCATCGGGTTTATTGCGCGGTGCCGCGGATGATGTCGCCCGGCTCCAGCCGGGCGGCACGGCGAGCGGGAATCAGCGAAGCGGCCATGACCATGATTATGGCGGTGATGGCGGCGGCCACGTAGTGCCAAATGGACCACTGCACCAAATAGTGATCGGTGGAAAATATCCCGCGAATGTGAGTGGACTTGTGCTCAACGGCGTAAGTCACAGCCGCCCCGAGAATCCAGCCGAGCACGGTGCCGATCGTCAGCACGATGGTCGCCTGCCACACGAAAATGCTGGAGATGTCCTCCCGCGTGTAACCCATCGAGCGCAAAATCGCGATCTCCTTGGTTTTTTCCATGACGATCATCGCGAGGGTATTGAACATCGCCAGGCCCGCGATCAGCGTGAAGACCGAGACGGTGATGCCCGATGAAATCTTCAACGTCTTGAACACTTCGAGCCACGTTTTCTCGCGCACCTGCCAGCTTTTCGCCCCGTGGCGCAAGACTTCCTCCATCTGATCACAGTCCTCGTTGGCCCGGTCGTTATCATAAAGGCTGACCTGGATAAAACTGGCCCCGTTGACCTTCTTCAACTGGGAGCGCGCTTCGGGCAGGTGCAGATACACGCGCTCCTTGTCGATGTCACTCACCCCGGTTTCATAAACGGCCGACATCCGGTAATGGCGGGCCTGACCGGCCGATTCCAGAATGAAAGAGTCGCCGACGTCCAAGTGCAGCCGTTCGGCGATGACCTTGCCGACCAAGGCACCGGTGGGGTTGAAACGAAAATCATCGAGGCGCCCCTGGACGATCTGCCGCCCCAGTTCGGAAACCATCAGGTGATTGTCGAGGACGATCCCGTAAATCTTGACCGAATCGCTCTTGAACGAGCTGCGCAAGATCGCCGCCCCTGTCACCACTTCGGATACCCCCGAAACATTGCGAAACTGGTGGAGGGCATCGATGAGCAGCTTGGGTTCCTCGACGCCCTCAATATATTTCCTCCCCTCTTTTTGCTCCACCTGGAACGTCGAACCGCTGCCGCCGCCACCCGCCTCCATGGAGCGGATGGTATCCTGAAAGCGATCCTCGATCTTGATGGCCCCATTGGTCCCGAGAATGGTCTTGATGAAAAAATCCTCAAAGCCGCTGGTCGTCGCCTGGGTCACGATGAACAGCCCGACGCCCAGCACGATGCAGGAGAGGCTCATGAGCATCGCCCGTTTTTTGGCGGTGAGAAAGCGAAAGGCGATCCGAAGGGTGGGTGACATCAGTGTGAGGGCGGGCGCAATCTCCCGACTATTATTGGGCCTTTTTCACCCGCACCCGGTCACCCGGCTGGAAGCGATCCAGTTCCTCGACGATCACCTCATCATCCTTTTTCAAACCTTCCAGGATCTCGGCCTGCACAGTCAAGTATCCCACCTTCACCTTGCGCAGCTCCACCCTGCCGCCGTCGACGACAAAAACCTCGCCGCCCCGCAGCGCCCGCCGCGGGATGATGGCGGCGGCATCGCGCGTGCCCAACACAATGCTCACCTCTCCGGTGAGACCGGGCACGAGCTTCTCGACCGGGATATCCACCGAAAGATGCACGATGTAGCGCTGGGTCTCGGCGTTGGCCGTCGGCAGCACCTTGGTCACCGTGGCGTTGTATAGCTGCGCCCCGTAACCAAGAAACCGAACTGAAGCTTTTTGCCCCACCAGGATGCCGGCGAAATTTTCCTCGCTGACCTTCGCCTCAACGGTACGCGAGCTGGAAATCAGCGTGGCGATCGGGGTATCCCGGCCGATGAGGTCGCCCGCACGGGCATTCAGCTCGACCGATGCGATCACGCCGTCCGTCGGCGCAATAATGGTCATCTTTTCTTTTTCGCGCAGCTTGGTCCGCAATTCATTCTCGTTGTTGTCCAAGGCCAGTTTCAAGTTCACCTCGTCAAGCTCCATGCGCTGCTCCAGTTGCTGGAGGCTGCGCCGGGCTTTTGCCATCTCCGACTCGGGATAGGAGCCGGTCTTGGTCTGGAGCTCGAGATTCGCATTGGTGTCGCGCATATTGAGCACTTCCATCCTGAGCGAGGAGCCCAGCTCCACCTTGCGTTTCGCCGCCGTGATTTCATTTTTGATCTTGTCGATTTCCAGATCAATGTCGCCCGTATCGATCTGCACCAGCACATCGCCCTTGAAAATCTTTTTGCCCGGATCCAGCTCGGAGACCACAATGCGTCCGCCCACTTCGCTCTTCAGCTCCATGACGTATTCGGCCTTCACCTCCACGCTGCCCGGCACGGCATTGACCGCCCGGCCGCTGACGACCGGTACGACCAAGGCCACCGGACGCATGGCATAGAAATACACGTACCAGAGGGTGAGCAGGGGGATCGCGACCAGGAGCAGGCGCACGACCCAACGGGATTTGGAGCCGGTAGCAGTCATGGATTATTTGGCGGGAAGGTTGGCCACGATCGGATCCTCGTTCAGGACACCGAGAAAATCGCCGGTGCGGATCAGAAAATCCGAACGGGCGTTGGCGGCGTTAAGCTCGGCGTCATAAACGGTGAGCTGCACCTGCCCGACATCGGACTCTGATTTGACGCCCCGGTGAAAATCGTCCCTGACCGTGTTGAGATAACCCAGATTGGAGGTCAACTGGCGGTCATTGATGGCCATGTTACGGGCGGAAAAATTGATCTGCTTCACGGCCGTCTGCGCATCCTGTTTGAGCTGTTCGGTCATCTGCTGATAATTGTTCTCCAACTGGCGGCGGCGAATCAGGGCGTTGCGGGTCGCCGCACCGGCGGCAAAACCATCAAAAATCGCCCAATTGACGGAGATGCCGACATACCGCGATGCGGTGGAGTATTTCGTGCCCCTGCCGTAAATATTATTCTGTTCGTCCTCGCTGAGACCCAGGACCCCGCTCACTTTGGGACGGAGGCGGGTCTTCGCGTTGGCATAATTCAGGTTTTCGATGTCAATTTGCTGGCGCAGGAAATAAGCCTCAAGCGTTTCCGGCTCTTTCTGGTTGAGAAAGTCGGCAAGCAGCCGATCAAAAGGCCCGGCCGCATATTGGGCCGTCGCGACCGAATCGGGGATGGCGGCATCATCCAGCGACGCCAGACCGGCCAGCCGCACGAAGGAGCGTTTGGCATTCTCATAGTCCAGCTCGGTCCGTTCCAAGGCAAGCTGACCCTGCTCGGCATTCAACCGGGCAATGGAAATATCGACTTCCGAAATCACTTTTTTGAGCAGCCGCTCCTCCTGCAGTTTCAACTGATTGTTGACGTATTCCTGATAAAAATGGGCCCGTTTGAGCGCGATTTTCTGCACGATCAGACGCAGATAACCGCCCCGCAGCTCCTGCGCCAGCAGGCGGTAACCCTGAAGGTATCTGCCTTGGGCCAGTTCGCGCTGAATCTTGCCGATGCGGTCATTGTTCCGGCGTTCTCCCCAAAAGAACAACGGCTGGCTCAAAGCCACGCTGTAGGGTGTCTTGGTCACATTCTGTGGGATGGCGGGAGCGGAACCGGGGCCACTCACATACTGAATCGTATCTCTGGTGTAGTTGTAACTGTAGTTGCCATTGACCGAGGGCAGCAGGTTCGCGCGGGCCGCGATCCGGTCATTGTCAGCCGCCTCCAGATCCAGCGCCTGGTTTATCATGCGCGGAGACTGCTGGATGGCACTGCGCAGAATCGCGTCGAGGCCGGGATGAATTTTCTCAGGCAGAGGAATCTCGCTGACCACCGGGGATGCCGCCTGCACAAAACAGGCGAGAAGCGGCAGAGCCGCGAAGAGTTTCCAAGCTTTTTTCATAGGGTAGATTTCATGATGACCGGTTATCTATGAAGTAATTGCAATCTGGAAATTGTTCCGGCCGACCATGCCGAAACATAAATTTTCTCCGCCCCCGCATTTATAGTGGAGGCATCCGGCAACTCGGTTGTCATCGCGAAACAAACGCGTCCTCAACCGGGCGAATTGCCCGTCAGGAAACCTGCCCGGGAAAAAATCCGGCCAAGACCGCGCCGGCATCCGGTGCTCCGACCGATTTTCAACTCAGATCGTCACGGGGCCATGCAACAGTTTTTCGCCCAGACGCACCGTGGCGCGTTCGAGCACGGTCGGCATCGCGTCCTCCAACACCTCGGTGGTAAAACCCCACTCATGCAGGAAATTTCCGTGGAGCGTGACGAGAAAACCTTCCTCGGTGACGCCCGGACCCATCGATGTCGCCAGGTATTTGGCCGCATGCAGGTGCGCCAGCAAAGGCTGCACGGCCGCCGGCGCCTCCATCGGACGCAGCATGAACTCGGCGGTCTTCACGAACAAATCGGGAAATTTCCACGCCTCGAGCAGCCGTTTGCTTATGTCGGCATGGTGGAAACCCAGCACGGTGCGTTCGGCCTGTTCCCATGTGCTCTTCGTCTGCGCGCAATTGGCCCTCACGGTCGGATAATATTCGGCACAAGTATGGGCGAGAGCGAGTTTGCCCAGATCGCACACCAAGCCCGCGGTGTAGGCGGTCTGCGGGTCGATCTTTTCCATGGTGGTGGCGAGCACTTCGGCGGCAATGGCCGTGCAAAGCGCATGGCGGCTGAAATCGCCCGGCTCCCAGCGCAAAAGAACTTTCGAACCGGTTTCCCAGCGGCTGACCAGAACCAGGGCGGCCAGACGGAAAATCTCCTTCGCACCCAGGCGCAGAATCGCGCCGTCAAGCGTGTCGATGCCACCGCGGCCGAACACCGCGGAATTGGCGAGGCGCAGCGTGGCGGCGGCCAGCGAGGGATCCAGCGAGATCAGCCGTTCGATCTCGGCGGCCGAGCTGTCGTTGCTTTGCAGGACCAGCGCGAGGCGCGGCAGCAGGGAGGGCGAGCAGGGCAGCCGCAGGGCTTTTTCGCAGACCTGTTCGATCGTGGGAGGAGGAGGGAGGGGAGCGGGCATGACAGGATTGGGTTAGGCGGCTTGTAAGAGCGAAATCGGATCGAGGATGAGGGCGATGTTTCCGTCGCCCAGAATGGCGCCGCCCGCCACGCCGGGCAGGCCTTGCATGTAAGCGCCGAGATTTTTGATCACCACTTCCTGCTTGCTGACCATTTCGTCGACCATGAGCGCGCTGACCTTGCCGGAATGCTCGACAAGCACGACGATGCCTTCCCAGGGCTGCTGGGCGTCGCAGGGAATGCCGAAACGGCGATGGAGACGATGGAGCGGCAGAATGCGGCCGCGCAATTCGAGGACTTCTCCCGAGCCATGGATGGTGCTGATGGATTCGCGCGAGGGCCGCAGCGCCATCTGCACGGAGGTGCTGGGCAGAATGAATTTGTCCGTGCCCACGCGCACCACGAGTCCGTCGATGATGGCCATGGTGAGCGGAAGCTTGATCTTGAAAGTGGAGCCCTGCCCGACCTCGGAGGTGATCTCGATCTTGCCGCGCAGTTTTTCGATGTTCCGTTTCACCACATCCATGCCGACCCCGCGGCCGGACACCGAGGTGACTTTCTCCGCCGTGGAAAATCCGGGGGCGAAAATCAGATTGAACGTCTCCTCGCGGGTCAGTTGCGCGCCCGGTGCAATCAGGCCCTTTTCCACCGCTTTCTTGTGGATGCGCTCGGGATTGATGCCGCGACCATCGTCCTTCAGTTCGATGACAATGTTGCTGCCCTGGTGGTAGGCGTAGAGATGCACGGTGCCGGTGTCGGATTTGCCGGAAGCCAGACGCTGCGCCGGGGTTTCGAGGCCGTGATCCAGGGCATTGCGCACCATGTGCACCAAAGGATCGCCAATCTCCTCGACCACGGTCCGGTCGAGTTCGGTGTCCTCCCCGCTGACGGTGAAATGGACTTTCTTGGAAAAACTGTTGGCGAGATCGCGCGCGAGCCGTTCCATTTTCTGGAAGGTCTGCTTGATGGGAATCATGCGCAGCGACATGGCAGTGTGCTGCAGTTCCTTGGCGATGCGCGAGAGCTGCACGACGTTGCGGTGCAAGGGCGAGCCCTCGACACTGAGCACGCGGGCCGACTCGATGAGCTGGCTCTGGACGATCACCAGCTCGCCCACGACATCCATGAGTGAATCCAGCTTCTCCGTGTTGACGCGCACCGTCGGTCCGCCGGCGACTTTGGCCGAGCCATGGTTTTCGGCGGCAACCGGCGCGGCAGCCGGCGCCACGGGAGCGGCGGCGGCCACGGGTAACGCAGCGGGGGCCGCTGGTGCCTGCGCGGGAGCCACGGGCGACGGAGCGGCAGCCGGTGCGGGAACAGCCACAGCGATCGGTTGGGGAGCGGAGCTGATGAGTGCGGTCGCATCCCCGGCGTCTCCCGAAACAGCCGCTTTTGCGAGCTGTTTCACGGAACGCATCAAATGGGCAACGGGAATGATCTCCTTGGGAATTTCTCCCTTCTCCAGCGCCACCGCGACCTGCTGGGTGAGGGCTTGCAGCGCATCGCGGCTGTTGAGAATCTCCGTGACG
Organism: uncultured Opitutaceae bacterium; assembly: GCA_964541315.1. Classification (GTDB taxonomy): domain Bacteria; phylum Verrucomicrobiota; class Verrucomicrobiia; order Opitutales; family Opitutaceae; genus Didemnitutus. The sequence continues at coordinate 3,481 of CAZIQP010000045.1, read as the reverse complement.
ATCACCGGAGTGAGCCGGAGTTCGCCATTGCGCGCCAGATCGAGGAGCGATTCGACTTCGTGGGCGAGGGATTGCATCGGCACCAGCCCGAGAAATCCGGCGTTTCCCTTAAAGGTGTGAAACGAGCGGAACATCGAGTTCAACGCCTCGGGATCGTCGGGTTGCTGGTCCAGCACCAGCAGCGCCGCTTCGATCTGTTGCAAATGATCGAGGGCCTCGGAGTAAAATTCGCCGAGCAGCTCATGATTCTCGGCCATGTTCAGCTCAAGCAGCACATCGATGGCGGCATGGTCGCCCGATTCTTCAGGAGCCGGGACCGCAGCCGCAGCCGGCGAGGCCCCGGCCGCAAAAGCCTCGGGAGTCTTGCCGGTTTTCACCGCCTCGACCGCATTCGGCAGCCAGTCAATCAATGTGCGCAATTGTGCGATTGAACTCTCATTAAAAGGTTTCGCGGCATCCAGCAGTTTGTCCAACGTGGCGTGCATGCCCTGGACTGCGGCATGCAAGGCCGGCTCGCCCGTACAGAGTCCGGCAATTTCACCCAGCAGACTGTAGGACGGAATGAGCCCCTCGTCCCGGCCGGGGGTGGCGAGCATGGATTCGGAAGCAAGACGACTAAGGGCGTCGTCGAGCGCCTGGTAGATTTCCGCGGCAAGTGGCATAAGCAAAGGATTGGTGGCAATACAGCTATTGCTTGGGTTATCGGTTCCCGGCGGGAAAACTTAACAGCTCATCCGGCGTTTTACCGCTAAATTTCCGGCCGGCCGCGCCGATGAACTGGCCGGCGACCCTTCCGCCTCAACCAATTCCATCCATGAGTTCAGCCCCCGCTCCCGCCACTTCCTCCGCTTCCAACAAACAGGCGGGCAAATACCTCACCGTGGTGCTCGATAACGAAGCCTACGGGCTCAATGTCCTGAAAATCCGCGAAATCATTCGCATGCAAAAGATCACGCCCGTGCCCCAGATGCCGGGTTTTGTGAAAGGGGTCATCAATCTGCGCGGTCGCGTGATCCCGATCGTCGACCTGCGCGTGAAATTCGGCCTGAAGGCCGAGTTTGCCGAACGCACCTGCATCGTCGTCGTCCAGGTCAAACTCGCGAACGAGCAGAATGTGCAGATGGGCTTGATCGTCGACAGCGTCGAAGAGGTCGTCAATCTCACCGCCCAGGAAATCGAACCCGTCCCGGAGTTCGGCGCCCGGATCGACACCACCTATCTCCTCGGCATGGCCAAGATCAAGGACCAGGTGAAGACCCTTCTGGATATTGACCGGGTGGTCGCTCCCGAGACGATGCAGAACATCGCCTCGGCGCTCTGAGCGGAATTGATTCTGGATTTTTTCGTCCTGATACCGGCGTGCGAGCCCGTCGGCTTCATTCACGGTCCCGGTATGCTGCCCATCGGGTGTTTTTCACCGGACGTCCGAGATGGCAGGCATGCCGGAAAATCACTCCCCCACCCGCTTCCACTACTAAAGACATTCCTCTTTGTGCCGAACCAAATGGAAGCATTGCCCTGTGCTTACGGCACAGACGCCTGGCTGATTTCGGCCTGCACCGTTGGTCGGAATCAGGCGCGATGCCGGCGGGTTTCCCCTGCCGCAGGAGCCAATCCAATTATTTAGCCCTACATGAACTCGCTCACCTTTGGTAAACGCATCGCCCTCGGTTTCACCGCCATCATCACGGTCACTTTGGTTTTGGGACTGGTCGCCTTCAGCCTCTTTCGCGGCATCGCCAGCAAGGCTGAATATGTCGCGACGGATCCGATGCCGGGCACAATCGCGATCATCCGCATGACATCAGCCGTCAAGGATAACTTCGGCCTGGTGCAGCGGCATTTCAACGCGACCGAGAAAGAAGCCGTTGCGGCGGCGATTGAGAAAAACAGTGAGCTGACCGACAAGCTGGCCAAGGAATATGAAATCACCGTGACCGATCCCGAGGACAAGGCGTTGTTTGCCACTTTTAAAGAGGACCGGACGGCTTATGTGGGCGAATTTAAAAACGTGCTGGCGCTCAATGCCCAGGGGAAAACCGCCGAGGCGGTCGCCGCCAGGGAAAACCGCCTGATGCCGGCCTACCAGAAGGTCACGGCCACTTTGGACAAGATGCTGGCATTCGATGTCAAACAGCTTCAGGAAAGCGTGGCGAGTGTCCAGTCATCCGCGCAATCGGGCAAGCGCACCACTCTGGTCGGTCTGCTCATCGGCTTCCTCGTCGCGGCCGCCATTGCATTTGCGATCATCCGGGGCACCACCCATGTGCTCGGAGGAATCACGGAAACGCTCGACAGCAGCTCCGAACAAACCGCCAGTGCCGCCCGGCAGGTTTCCAGCTCCAGCCAGTCCCTCGCGGAGGGCGCCAGCGAACAGGCCGCCTCCCTCGAGGAAACCTCCGCCTCGCTTGAGGAAATGTCCTCCATGACCAAGCGCAACGCCGACAGCGCCCAGCAGGCCAAGCAAATCGCCGGCAAGGCCCGCACCGCCGCCGACACCGGCGCCGAACGCATGCAGGCCATGCAGACCGCCATGCAGGCGATCACGACCGCCTCCGCCGACATTTCCAATATTCTAAAGACAATCGACGAGATCGCCTTCCAAACCAACATTCTCGCGCTCAATGCCGCCGTCGAAGCTGCGCGCGCCGGTGAGGCCGGTGCCGGTTTCGCCGTCGTCGCCGAGGAAGTCCGGGCCCTCGCGCAGCGTTCCGCCGCCGCCGCCAAGGAGACCGCCACCAAGATCGAGGACTCCGTGGCCAAAAGCCAGCAGGGCGCGCAAATCAGCTCGGAAGTCGCCAAGAGCTTCGATGAAATTCAGCAGGGCATCCGTCAGCTTGACTCGCTCGTCGCCGAGATCGCCACCGCCTCCAATGAACAGAGCTCCGGCATCGAGCAAGTCACCACGACGGTTTCCCAGATGGACAAGGTCACCCAGAGCAACGCCGGCAACGCCGAGGAAACGGCCGCCGCCGCCGAAGAGCTCAACAGCCAGTCGCTCATGTTGAAAGATGCGGTGGCCCAGCTCCAGCGGCTTGTGGGAGGATCAGACCGTTCCGGCCACCACGATCAAGTCCCGATCCGGCCGGCCGCACCCCAACATAAGCCGGCGCCGATACAGACGCATCCGCCCAAGACGGCCCAGGTGCCGATGCACACCACCCCCAGCAAATCCGGCTCGTCCGCCCTGATCACCCCGCCTCCGCCGTCGCGCAAATCCAGCCAGAAAATGGCCGCGAAAGCGGACGACAATGTCGATTTCTTCGAGGACACCTGAGCGAGCGCCGGACTCACTAGCATTGATGTCGCCAAGAGCAGAGTCGAGGGGCCAGGGGAAGTAAAGACGTCACGTCTTGACTTTTGACAGAAGGCAGAATTCGACATCGGCTTGTCAAGAGTCAAGACATGACGTCTTTTGATCGTTTTGAGGCGGGCCAGCATCCGCGCGTCCTCCGCGTCGCTCTTCGTCTGGTTCTGCGAA
>CAZIQP010000044.1:0-26823 GCA_964541315.1 uncultured Opitutaceae bacterium | reverse complement strand
TCGGCCTCAACACCCGCGGCGGCCCGCGCGAGATCGGCGCCTCCGTCACCAAGGCAGTCGTCACCTCCCTCATCCTCATTCTGGTCCTCGATTACTTCGTGACCAAGGCCCTGATCCCGTCATGAGCACTCCCTCCCATTCCCCGGTCACGGGCAAAACCTTCGGCGTCACGGTCACCCACCTCACGAAAAGGTACGGCCGCAACACCGTGCTGCACGACATCAACCTCGATATCAAACCGGGCGAGACCTTCGTCATCATGGGCCCCAGCGGCTCCGGCAAAAGCGTGCTCCTGAAACAAATTGCCGGCCTGGAGCAACCCACCGGCGGCGAGGTCCGCATCGACCGGCTCGATGCCGCCGATCCCCGCACCCGCGCGAAAATCCGGCTTGCCCTCGTCTTCCAGGCGGGAGCCCTGTTCAACTCGCTCTCGGTCTACGACAATCTCGCGCTTTACCCCCGCGAGCATCGCCTGGCCGACGAAGCCGGCATCCGCGAACGCGTGATGCACGCGCTCTCGATTCTCTCGCTCGAGAAAGCCGTGAAAAAATTTCCTTCCGAACTCTCCGGGGGCATGAAGAAACGCGTCGCCATCGCCCGTGCTTTGGTGATGGAGCCGCAGCTTTTTCTCTACGACGAGCCCACCTCCGAACTCGATCCGGTGATGAGCGCCACCATCAGTGAAATCATCGGCACTCTGCGCGAGCAGACCGCTGTCACCAGCATCGTCGTCACGCACGACCGGCTCCTCGCGCTGAGCATCGCCGATCGCATCGCGCTCATCATGGACGGTCGCATCGTCTCAATCGGCACTCCCGCCGATTTCAAGAATTCCGCGGACCCCGTCATCGCCAATTTTCTGAACCCGGTCATCGACCTCAAGAACCCCCGCTTCAAACAACTGGAAAACAACCATGAACAATAACCAAAACACCATCCGCGTCGGACTGTTTTTCATCCTCGGTCTGGCGCTCGCCTGGATCACGTTCGAGTCGCTCAGCGGCGGCCAGATCTTCAAGAAGAAAGGCTACACCCTCGTCGCGCCCTTCGGAAATCTCAAGGGCCTGAAAACCGGCGACGAAGTTCTGATGGCCGGCGTCAAGATCGGCACGGTCAACTCCACCCGGCTCGGCCGCGAACGCGTGGAAGCCGTGCTGGCCATCGACCCCACGGTGCAGATCCCGACCGACGCCGTCGCCAGCGTCGAAACTTCCAGCCTGCTCGGCAGCCAGCACCTTGCCGTCAGTTTCGGCAAAGCCGCGACCATGCTGCAGGATGGGGCGGAAATCAAAACCAAGGCCACCGTCGACATGAACGAGGTCATCTCCCAGCTCGGTTCCCTCGGAGCCAAACTGGAACAGGTGGCGGACGGCGTCAGCAAATCGCTCGGTGGGGGCGAAAGCGGCAGCGGCTCGCTCTTCACCAAAATCGACCGGCTCGTTGACGCCAATGGCCCGAAACTCACCGAGACCATCGCCAATCTGCAGGCCATCACCGAAAAATTGAAAAGCAGCGAAGGCACCATCGGCCGGCTCATCAACGATCCCAAGCTGCACGACGAGCTGCTCGCTTCCGTCGCCGAAATCAAGCTCGCCGCCTCCGACGCGCGTCTCTTCGTCTCCAACGCCCAGGGCATCATCACCGACGTGAAAACCGGTCGCGGCGCGATCGGCGCGCTCCTCTACGATCCCGCCACCGCCGATAATCTCAAACTCACCGTTGCCAACATCCGTGAACTCACCACGAAACTCAACAGCGGCCAAGGCACGCTCGGTAAACTTATTTCCGACGATCAGCTCTACAAGGATGTCCAGGGCATCGTGAAAAAAGCAGATACGGCCATCGACGGCTTGGGCGACTCAGCCCCGATCACCGCCGTCGGCGTCGCCGCCAAAGCGTTGTTCTGAGGTTCTGATCCGGAACCGGACCAAATAATTGAGCAGGCGGAAAGCGTCCACCTGACACGATTTTCATGCCTGCATCCGGCACACACATTTTGCCAACCGCGTTTGCGGCTTGCATGCGCAGCATTTACGCACGCCGGAAAGTCGTCGCATTAAGGTTGGAACACGGAAGTGCAAACGGGTGGAACTGAGGGCTTATTCTGTGCCGACGCGGTAACATCCACGCTGTTTTCACATTCGTCACGGGGTTTGCCGGAACTTTCCGGACTGAATGGGTGTATTGTGTCTTCGAACCAAGGTATGCCTATGAAAACAGTCCTCACATTTTTCTTCGTGCTCGCAGCCACACTGGCAGGCGCGATTCTCACCGCCGGCCAAATTCCTGACGCACCACTGATCTTGGCCGGCACCTTCGCGGCAATTCTCACGGCCTGGACCCTGCGGCAGTACGACCGGAAATTTATCCCGTTTGCGCAAACGCGTCTGTCGCGACCAAGTGTGGACGATGCGCGACCGAAGGCTTCGGCTCCTCCGCGTCGGTTGGCAGCCTGAGTCATCGCCGCCGGTTTTATTGCCATGGATTTCTTCCAGCCACAGCGCTGAGGGGCTGTGTTGCGCGTAAATAAAATTTCCAGATCCGGCCGGAAAACACCCTCGCGGAAGAATTCCTGTAACTTTCCGTACGTTCGGAAGGTCATTACCTATAGCCAATCGATCCGCCATGAAAACTATCCTGATCTCACTTCTCACCGCCGTCCTGCTGGGACTGGCTGCATTCGCGAGTGGCCGTCTTTTCGACGCCGCCGACTTTATCGCCATTGTTTTTGCCGCCGGACTCGTTGCGTGGACTTTTTCTCAATACCGTTCCACACCGCCCCGCCATCCTGACAAAATACTCCCGATCCATCTCCCCATCAAGACCGGCGACTCACCCATGGCGCTGCATACTGGACGACGCGCCGCCTGATGTCAGGACGGGGATGGGCCCCCACCAGCGGCTGATTTTTATTTTTACTGCACGGCTACCGTACCGGACGAATTGGTTTTGTAGCGTTCGTTATTTTCCGCGTAGATATTCAATGTGACCAGGGAAGACAGTTGATAGGTAGCCGTGCCGGAAATGTCGGCGGCTCCGGCAGCACGCCTGAACATCACTGTACTGGTGATGGCTTGCTGGGCGGGCAAGCCGAGCGGATCCGTTATTTCCATCACTCCGGCCGGCTGGCCATTGAGCAGCAGCGTGTGGGTGGATTTCACGATATTGAGGGCACCTACGTTGGGATTGCTGAAACTCAGCGAGGCGAGGTAGAGGTCGTCGGATTTCTTCTCCAATTTGACCAGGTGGACCTGCAAACCGAGACTTTCCAAGCCGGAGGAACATCCGTTAAGCAATGTGATCGCTCCCAGAGCGAGCAGGAGGGAAATAAAAAGATTCTTCATGGGGGTAGGTCCGCCGAAGAATGCAGCCAAGCATCGTTTCGGCAAGGCTACTTGCGCTTTGCCCCGCAGTCTGCGCGATCTTTTTTGGTCGGGCCATTGTCTTTGATCCCAAACTGGGCAAAAACACCAGCCGCCGCCAGCACGAGCGTAGCGGGTAGCAGCCAGGCATGGGTATCGATCAGCGCCGGGATGTTTTGGGGCCGCTGGAAAAGATAGTACGCCCAGTCAAGGTGCTGGGTGAAAAACATGAGGGCCAGCAAGGCGCGAAACGCCCCCTGCAAGGCAGTCGATAGAATCAGCAGGATTTTTTGCAGCTTGAGCGCGATGAAGCCCCCCACCAGCCCAAGCCCACAGCCGGCGATCAGGGCCAGGCTGGGGTTGAAATGGGCAAACAACAGCATGCCGAGTGTCAGCCCAAGGAGCAGCCCGGCGACAAAGACCGAGGCCAGATACAACATGAAGGCCAGTCCACCCCCCAACAAGGCTCCAACCACCATGCCGATGATCGACCACGCCCCGTGCAACCCCAGGGCTGCACCCGCAATCAGACCCAAATAAGCACCGGTGATTGCGCCCAAAACCGCTATCGTCACCTTGAACACCCGGTATCCCAAAAAACAATCAAGCAGGCCCCAGGCAATCATGCCGGCCGACAACCAAGGATAGAGATCAGGATCAAACTGCACCACGCGGGTTTAGGCGGCTCTCCCGGCTTCGCCAAGAGTTTTTGCGCGTCCCGCGCTCCTTCAATAAATTACCAAAGCCTTGGCGCTTTCGATCACAATCCAAGCCGCCACGAAGGCCGTTATCCAGAAAAAGGCCGCTTTGGCCAACCGGCGCCGACGCATGCTTTGTTCGTAACGGTCAACCTGATAGCTACGATAGCCGCTTGACTCCAAATAGCTGACAAACTGCGCCTGTTTCACCCCACTGACCCGCAAAGTCCGGTCCAACCGAAATGGGTTGGTCGTGGGTAGATGGCTGAGCAGCCGAGACAGTGGAAGGCGCATGCAGGTCTTTAATCGGAAAATCGCGCTTCCGTTAAAGTGAAATGTTGGTTTTCGTCCCCCTTTCATCGAACGTTTACCCATGCATCATTTTCGTTACAACGATTTCACTCTTCACTGTGAGGATGTCTCCCTGGATGAGATAGCCCGAAGCCATGGTACGCCTACCTACGTCTACAGTGCGGCCACGATGGCGGACAATTACCGGCGATTGGCGGCCAGCCTGTCCGGTCTCGACGTCAAACTGTGTTACGCGATGAAGGCCAATTCCAATCTGGCTGTCCTGCGCCATTTTGCGAATCTTGGTGCGGCATTCGACCTGGTCAGTAGCGGTGAACTTCGCCGCGTTCTTTCCGCCGGCGGCAAGGTTCAAGAGAGTGTCTTTGCCGGTGTCGGCAAGACTGAGGCGGAGATCAAGCTCGCCTTGGAAACCAATATTTTTGGCTTTCACGTGGAAAGTGAGCCCGAGCTGGAGCGCATCAACCGCATCGCCGGCAAACTGGGCCGGAAAGCGCCGATCGCCATCCGCATCAACCCGGATGTCGACGCCCACACCCACGCCAAAATCACCACCGGCAAGAGTGACAATAAGTTCGGCATTCCCCTGAAAGTCGCCGAGGCCGCCTATGCCGCCGCCGCAAAATACCCGAACCTCGCGATCAAGGGGGTGCAGATGCACATCGGTTCCCAGCTCACCACTGTCGCACCTTTCGTCGAAGCCGTGCAAAAAGTTCTGCCTTTTGTGGAAAGACTGAAGCGCGATCATGGCATCAGCTATTTCAGTATCGGTGGTGGTATCGGCATCGTATACCAGGATGCGCTCGCCAGCGGCGAAGCCGCATGGTGGAACACCAAGCCCGAAGGCGAACGCCCGCTGACACCTGAAGTCTACGGGGCCGCCCTCACGCCTTTGCTGCAGCCGCTCGGACTCAAAATCCTTCTCGAGCCCGGCCGTTTTCTCGTCGGCAATGCCGGCGTGCTCCTCTCGCGTGTCGAATATCTCAAGCGCGGTGCGAACAAAAATTTTATCGTGCTCGATGCCGCGATGAACGATCTCGTGCGTCCCGCCATGTACGATGCCTACCACGAGGTGGTGCCTGTGGTGCGCAACATCGCCCGCGCCACTCTCAAGGCTGACCTGGTCGGACCCATTTGCGAAAGCGGAGACTGCTTTGCCAAGGACCGGGTTTTGCCGGAATTGCGCGAAGGCGATCTGGTCGCGTTCATGAGTGCCGGCGCCTACGGCCACGCCATGTCCGGCCGCTACAACACCCGCGCCATGCCCGCCGAGGTGATGGTGTCAGACAGCACCTTCGAACTGGTCAACGTCCGCGAGAGCTTCGACACTATGATCGCAGGGGAAAAAATCCCCGGTTTCCTGAAAGCCTGAACGATCTGTGGAGCAACAACCCCCAGTCCGATTTGCCGTCGTGGGTGCCGGAGCCTGGGGCACGGCGATTGCCAGTCACCTGGCGCGGCGCGGGCAACCCACCACGCTCATCACGCGCCGTTCCGAACATGCCGTAGGCATCCAGCTCGCCCGGGAAAACCGGGACTATCTGCCGGGCCTGAAACTTCCGGAAACACTGGTCGTCACCTCCGATCTGTCGGCGGGGCTGCGTGAGGCCGAGGTGGCGTTGATTGCCAGCCCCTCGCACGCGCTGCGCGAATGGGCCCGACAGATGCGCGATGTACTGACCGGTCAAGGCAGGCCCGTGCAACTGCTCATCAGTCTGGTCAAGGGCCTGGAAGTAGGCACCCAACTCCGTCCCAGCGAAGTGCTGGCCGAAATTCTGCCGGATCTAAACGTCGCCACCCTGACCGGGCCGACCAATGCCGGCGAAGTCGCGCAGGGTCTGCCTGCCGCCATGGTGCTGGCCGCAGCCCGAACCAGCCCGTTTGTTGACCGGGTGCAAACAGCCATGAGCGGATCAACCCTGCGGCTCTACACGAGCGACGATCTGGCCGGGGCGGAATACGGCGCCTGCCTGAAAAATATCTATGCGATCGCGGCCGGGGTCAGTGACGGTCTGCGGCTGGGCGACAACGCCAGAGCCGCGCTCATCACCCGTTCTCTGACCGAAATGGTGCGGGTGGGCGAAGCCCTCGGCGCCAAACGGGAAACTTTTTATGGTCTCAGCGGTTTCGGCGACCTCGTGGCCACCTGCCACGGGGGCTGGAGCCGCAATCGCGATTTTGGCCAGAAGATCGGCGAGGGTCACACCGTGGCGCAATTGCTGGAAGGACGCAAAACCGTGGTTGAAGGCTATCTTTCCGCCGCCGCGTTCCATGAATTGTGCCGTGAGAAAAATATCAGCGCACCGATCCTCGCTGAAATTTATGCGATCTTCTATGCGGACAAAAAGCCCGCCGACGCCCTCATGAGCCTGATGTCGCGAGGGCTGAAACGCGAACAGACCGGCCCGGCCGCGCCACGGTAAGTCACTCCTTCGCCTGTTCGATCATGCTGACTTTGCCATCCTTGAAGACGACCCGGATGCGCTGCTCTTTTTCTGCCACATAAGCATCCGCAAACACCGGGTAATAATGCAGCCGATAGGTCTGCAAATAGGGATCGAAGTAAATCTGGCGATGGTAATGACCAACCAAGTACGTGCCCTCATACCGGTCATAATAGGTGTTGTAGATCCAGGTCGTGGTCTTGCCCGTGGCGGACACTGATTCCCGTTTCCGGTCAGGTGCACCGAGGGCAAGATAAACCAGATCCTCGCTATAGCCGAGGTCGATGATCCCCTGCCTGATTTTGTCCTGCGTGGCCTTGTCGACCTGGGCGAACGCATCGGGCTTTTCCTTGATGCGGGTTTCGACCGTCTGGCAGCCGGTAAAAAAACCGAGCGTCAGAATGACGATGGAGCAAAGAGCGAAGGTTGTTTTCATGGCTGATGGAAGAACTGCCAAAACAATACTTGGTTACCGAAAAAATGCCACCCCTCTTTCAAAGCGGCAAGCTTCGCAGCCGAAGGGCATTGGCGACGACGGTGATTGAACTCAGGCTCATCGCCACGCTGGCGAACATAGGATTTAGCAACCAGCCGGTGAAGGGATAAAGCACGCCGGCCGCGAGCGGCAGCCCGGCAGCGTTAAAGGCAAACGCCCAGAAGAGATTCTGTTTGATATTCCGCAACACGGCGCGGCTGAGATGCACGGCACGGACGAGCGCGGTCAGATCCCCTTTCACTAACACCAAACCGGCGCTGTGCATCGCAACATCCGTGCCGGTGCCCATGGCAATGCCAACATTCGCCGCAGCGAGAGCCGGGGCGTCATTTAGCCCGTCGCCGGCAAACACGACTTTCTCCCCGCGCGCCTGATGTTCGCGCACCAGCTCCTGTTTGCGCGCGGGCGTCACCCCGGCGTGAAAACCGTCGAGGCCCAAGGTCTCCGCCACAGCACGTCCACTGGCTTCGCGGTCGCCGGTAACCATGAAAATTCTAAACCCTTCGCGTTGTAATGCCATCACCGCCCCCGCCGTGGTTCCCTTGATGGGATCGGCCAGAGCCAGCAAACCGGCGGCCTGCCCGTTGATCCGCACGGAGACAAGCGTGGCCGTCGGCTGGCCGGGCAGAACGACCTCCGCCGGCGCCCGGCCAACTTCGATGAGTCGATCTTCAATTTGGGCGCGCACCCCCGCCCCGGGCTCGGCCGTAAATTCCGCGGGTTGGCTCAGGCTCAATCCTCGCGCCTGAGCCGCAGCCACAATCGCACGAGCCAAGGGATGCTCGCTGGCTGACTCAGCCGAGGCCGCCAAACGCAGCAGCTCGTCGGCGGTAAACCCATTCGTTGGCTCAACCGCCACGACTTGCGGCCTTCCCTCCGTCAGCGTGCCGGTCTTGTCGATGAGCAGCGTGTTGGCGCCGGAAAGCCGTTCGAGGGCGGCCGCGTCCTTGACCAAAATCCCGGCGGCCGCACCCCGCCCGATCCCGGTGACAAGCGAGACCGGGGTGGCGAGGCCCAGCGCGCAGGGACAGGCAATCATCAGCACCGAGACCGCATTGATCAGCCCATAAAGCCAGCCACGCTCGGGCGCGAAAAAACCCCACACGAAAAAGGTGACGATGGCGAGCACGAGCACGACCGGGACAAACCACGCAGAGACACGATCCGCCAGCCGGGCGATGGGGGCTTCGCTTGCCACAGCCTGTTCTACCAACCGGATGATTTGCGCAAGCAACGTATCTGCTCCCACCCGATCGGCACGGAAAATGAATGAGCCGGTGGTGTTGAGCGTGCCGGCGCTGAGTTTGTCGCCGACGTTTTTGACGACGGGCAGCGGTTCGCCCGTGAGCATCGACTCGTCGATCTCCGCCCCGCTGTCGACCAATATGCCGTCCACCGGAAGATTCTCGCCGGGTCGAACCCGCAGCCGGTCACCCCGATGAACCTGATCGATCGGCACATCTTCTTCCACGTTGTCCGAACGCAGCCGATGGGCGGTAGCCGGTGCCAGTTTCATCAGCGCGCGGATGGCCGCATCGGTGCGGGCATGCGCGCGTTGCTCCAAAATTTGTCCGAGCAATATAATGGCAGTGATAAACGCCACCGCTTCGAAATAGAGCGGTATCCCGTGCTCGCCGCGATAGTCCACGGGAAAATACGGAGCGAAAAAAAGTGCAGCGACACTGTAAAGGTACGCCGCCCCGGTGCCCGTGACCGTAAGCGTAAACATGTTCGTATCACGCTCACGGATGGATTTCCACCAACGCCGGTTCAGCGGCGCGCCCGCCCAGAAAAAAATCGGCGTGGTCAGTGCCAGTTGCACCCAACCGGAAGCACCCGCAGGCAGCCCGTGAAACATCTGCGGCCAGAACATTCCGCCCATGGCCAGCCCAAGCACCGGCAACGCCAGCGCGAGCGAGACATAGAATTTTGGCCGCAAATAACGCTCATGCGGCAGACCCATGTAGACCGGCACACCGGGCGCAGGCAGATCAGTGTTTTGTTGGCCGCTCTGGTTGTGATCGTGATGAGCGGCGGACATGACGCAACCTATTGCTCAGTTGGCGTGGGGCAACTTCTGTTCTCGCAACCACGCAAAGATGACCGGCGTGACGATTAGGATGTGCATCAGACTGGAAAGCATGCCCCCGATGACCGGGGTCGCGAGCGGGCGCATGATTTCCGTGCCCGTGCGGTTGGCCCAGAAAATCGGAAGCAAGGATGCCACCGCCGTCGAAACCGTCATCACCTTCGGCCGCAGCCGGAGCCTCGCGCCGGCTTTCACGGCGGCGATCAGTTCGGTGTGTGTCAGAGGTAGGGCGGGACCCCTGGGCCCGCCGTCCTGCGATGATCCTAGCAGCGCGCCCAGCGGTCCCGCCCTACCCTTTGCAGCCACCGCTTTCGCCACGGCTTCCTCCAGATAGATCACCATGATAACACCGGTCTGAATCGCCGTGCCGAAGAGCGCAATGTAGCCGACCCAGACCGCCACGCTGAAATTGTAGCCCATGATCGCCTGTAAGATAACGCCACCGGTGAGAGCAAACGGCACCGCCAAGATGACGTGCGCCGCCTCCGCGATCGAGTGAAACACCACCGTGAGCAGCACGAAAATAATGAGCAGTACAAGCGGCATCACCAGTTGGAGGGTCGCCCGCGCGCGCAGTTGATTTTCATACTGGCCGCTGTAATCGACCGTCATGCCGGAATCCAGTTTCACCTCCCGGTTGACCCGTTCCTTGATCTCATCCACAAATCCGCCGAGATCGCGCCCCATGACGTTCGTCTGCACAAAAACCCGCAGCCGACCGTTCTCACTCTGAATTTCGTTGGGGCCGACCACGCGTTTGATGGTCGTGAGCTGGCCGAGCGGAATATGCGGACCGGCCGGAGTGGGAATCAATATTTCGCCCAGCTTCTCAATGTCTTCCCGATCCGCACGCTCGAGCCGAACCTGCAAAGGCCGGCGCTCCCGACCCTGCAGGGTGATCCCGACGGTCGAGCCGCCGATTCCCGTCTCGATGTAACGCAGCAGATCGACCGCCCGCAAACCGTAGCGACCCATGATCTCGCGATTGAGCGAGAATTCCAAATAGGGTTTCCCCTGTACGCGCGAAGGCGCCACGCCGACCGCACCGGGAATTTGCTCGATGACCCGCTCCACCTCGAATGCCTTGGCTTGGAGTGCGTCGAGGTTGTCGCCGAAAATCTTTACCCCGACCTGCGCGCGGATGCCGGTGGAAAGCATGAGCAACCGGTTTTCGATCGGCTGCAAAAAGCCCGGCACATAACCCGGCACGTTCATCAGCTTGTGCGAAAGCTCAGCCACGAGTTTTTGCTTCGTCATGCCCGCACGCCACTCGGTCTGCGGCTTGAGCATGATCGTGGTCTCGATCATCTCGACCGGCGCCGGATCGGTGGCTGTATCCATCCGGCCAAGCTTCCCGGCCACCGAGGCGACTTCCGGCATTTGACTGATCACCTGATCCTGCCACGCCATGATGCGCTTCACTTCTGATAACGATGTGCTGGGCAACATCACCGGCATGAAAAGCAGCGAACCTTCCTCCAGTGTCGGCATGAACTCATTGCCAAAGCCCTGGGTGTGCCGGGCAATGGTCTCGGGCAGCCGGTCGTTGACCGCTCGCGGCAGGCCGAAAGCGATGACGCACGATACCGTGAGCAACCCCGCCGCAAGACTGAGTACGGTTTTGCGGTGGTCCAGCGCCCAGTCGAGCACCGGGTCGTAGATCCGCAGCAAAGATTTCATCAGCCAGTTCTCGCTCTCCGGCTTGAACGGTCCGCGCACGAGAATCGTGCAGAACACCGGCACCGCCGTCACCGCCAGCAGCGTGGCCCCAATCAGCGCAAAGCTCTTCGTATAGGCGAGGGGATGGAAAAGTTTTCCCTCCTGTCCGCCGAGCAAGAACACCGGCACGAACGCGAGGATGATGATCGCCATGGAGAAAAACACCGGACGGCCCACCTGCGTGGAGGCGGTGAGCGTAAGGTCAAAGATTTCCTTGGACGATAACGTGGGTAGGGCGGGACCGCTGAGCCCGCCGTCTTTCGAATGTCCTTGCGGTGCGCCCAGCGGTCGCGCCCTACCCTTTTCCTCCAATGCCCGTTCGCAATGCCGGATGACATTTTCCGTCATTACGATGCCTGCATCGACCAAGACACCGATGGAAATGGCGATGCCCGTCAGCGACATGATGTTCGAGCTGACGCCGAACTCTCGCATCATGATGAACGAGATCAAAATCGAGGCCGGCAACGGCAGTGTCACGATGAGAATGCTGCGAAAGTGCCAGAGAAAGAGAATGTGCGCGAGGGTCACGAGGATGATTTCCTCGGTAAGCGCGTGCTTCAGCGTGTCGATGGCACGGGCGATCAGATCGCTGCGATCATAAAACGGTTCAATCGTCACACCGGGCGGCAGACCCGCCTGGATCGTCGCAATCTTCGCCTTCACCTCTTGAATCACTTCCCAGGCGTTCTCACCGTAGCGCATCACGACGGTGCCACCCACCACTTCGTGACCGCCCACGTCCAGCACGCCACGCCGGAAATCGCCGCCCATCTGCACCGTGGCCACATCACGCAGATAGAGCGGCACACCGCCGCGGGCCTGCACCGGAATTTGCTCGAGATCAGCCGCCGAGTGGATGAGCCCGATGCCGCGCACGACATACTCGGCGCCGTTTTCCTCAATGGTCTTGCCCCCGACGTTGAGATTGCTCTGGGCCACGGCATCCATCACTTCGCCGAGCATCACGCCGTATTGCTTGAGCTTGAGGTTGGAAACCTCGATCTGCCACTGGCGGATGAAACCGCCAACGCCGGCCACCTCCGCCACGCCATGGACGGAAGCGAGCTGATAACGCACGAAATAATCCTGCACCGCCCGCAACTGTCCTAGATCGTAGCCCTGGCCATCGGGGGCTTTCGAAGGATCCACCTTGAGGTAATATTGATAGATCCAACCCAGACCGGTCGCGTCAGGCCCGAGTCGCGCCGCGATGCCGGTGGGCAGCAGGTCGCCGAGAGAATTCAGCCGCTCCAGCACGCGCGTCCGGGCGAAATAATTGTCCACCTTGTCCTCGAATATCACGGTGAGGATGGAAAACCCAAACATCGAGGTCGCCCGCACGCTGCGGACGCCTGCGAGCCCCTGCAAATTGACCGAAAGCGGATAGGTGATCTGGTCCTCGACCTCCTGCGGGCTGCGGCCCGGCCAGTCGGCATAGACGATGACCTGGTTTTCACTCAGGTCAGGAATGGCGTCGACCGGCGTGTGCCTGAGCGCGAACATGCCCCACGCACACACGGCGAGAAACGCGCTGAGCACAATGAAGCGATTCCGCAGCGACCAATGGATGAGGGCTTTGATCATGGCAAAGTCCTCACTTTATTTCGTCGCCGCATTCAAGCATGGCGGAACCGAAGAAAGGGTTGCGGATCTGTTCACCGCGCGCGAGCCAGCGCCCGGTGCCGAGCACGGGCGTCATCGGGCATTGATAGAGGTGGAGTTTCTCGCGGTTTGGGAGATGCTGCTCGCGGGCGAGATCGGCCACCGCAGTGCTCAGCGGCTCGAAGTCGCGCCGCGCCGCCTTGAGGTCGGAACGATCGGGCACCGATGCCTTGAATTTCTCCAGCGGGCCGCGCGGGTCATCCTGCAGACAGGCATCGAGGGCGGCGCGGACCCCGGGCAATAATTTTTGGTAGGCGGGAAAATCATCCGCCGCGAGCGCCGCCGCGCCGTCGGCCAGCGAGAGCGCGAGCACTTTCAAATGCTCGTAATCAATCACGGCGGCTTTCATCACGATCGGAGCGGCGGGCTCGTGCCCTGAAATCGGCGGCGCACCTGTCGCGGCCGCGCGGGCGAGCTGGGCTTGCGCGTCGAGCAAAAGCGCGGCTTCCGTGACGACCCGGTCCCCCTCTTGCAGGCCGGAAAGAATCTCCGCGTCCGCATCGCCAATTCGACCCAGCCGGACCTCCCGCGGCTCATAAGTGCGATTGCCGCGATCAACGTAGACCAACGGTTCTCCGGTGTGCTGGAGCACGGCCGTGCGCGGCGCCAGCAGCAGGTCGGGCGCATCGAGTCGCACCGCCCCGATGGCGGTCTGTTTGTGCAGCAGGGCCCGGTCCGCATTGGGGAGAACGACGCGGACTTTCACGGTGCGGGTGGCCTCGTTCAGGTTCGGATCGATGAAGGCGATCGGGGCGGAAAAAATCCGGCCCGGTTGCGACGGCGTGGTGACATCAACCGTCTGGCCGACGCGCAACCACGCGAGGTCGTTTTCGTGCGCATCGAAGACAAACCACATCGAGGAAAAATCCCCGATCTCAAACAGCCGGTCGTTGGTCTGCACATACTGCCCCTCGTAAGCGGCGCGTGACACCACGGTACCCGACATCGGAGAGCGCACGTTGAGCATGGCCGTGGGCTGGAGCGTGTGTTCGAGGATGCCAATTTCCTCGTCGGTCAATCCGAGTTCGAGCAAACGCTCCCGCGTCGCCGCGCGCTCCGAGGCGGTGAAAGCGCTCGTGCCCGCCCGCAGCCGCTCGACGTAGGTGCGCTGCGCCGTGAGCATTTCGGGACTGTAAATCGTGGCGAGCGGTGCGCCCTCCAGCACCTCGGCGCCGACGTAATTGACAAAAAGTTTCTCCACCCGACCCGGCACACGGGCAGCAAGGATGCGGTGACGGGTATCGTCGTCGTCAATCACTCCCGCGACCCGCAAGGTGCGGACCAACGCGGCGCGGCGCACTTTGGCGGTTTGCACGCCCGTGACTGTAGCGCTGGCCGGAGTGAGTGTGACGAGATTGGACGTCGGGTCTACAGCCTCGGCAGCCGCGGCCGCTTCGACGAGATCCATGCCGCAGATGGTGCATTTGCCGCCGGGTTTGTCCGACTTGATCCACGGATGCATCGGACATTGAAAGACGGCGGCTTTGGCGGCAGGAACCGCGATGAGCAGGGAAAGGAGCAGAAGAAAAATTTTCATGACAGAAATAACAGACGTGGTGGAACGGACGGAATGCCGTGCGGACAAGTGTCGAACGGACACAAACGCACGATACATCAAGACCCGCGTTAAAGCGCGGGCACACTACGGTTGAGGCTTCAGATCAGAAACGCGCGGTATTCCTTGAACAAGGGAACACCCGCCACGCGCGCCACACCCTCGGGTGCACGCACTCCAGCCGAACGAACGCCGGCATCCACAAAAGCAGCATGAAATTTATCGCCCGGCTGATCGGCAGTTTTCGCCTCTTGTTTTCCGGCCGCGCGGACAACCGTGGTGGCAACAGCACTCGCCAAGGTCGGCTGGGCGTGAGTAGCCGGCAGAGCACAATCCGGCATCCCACAGGCCCCCGGCTTTTCGCAACAGCCGCAGGCCGGCTGCTTGGTCTTCAACAACTCCACCGGCTGCACCTGCGCAAGCGCAGTGCAAAAAACCGCGATGAAGATCCAGACAAGGCGTTTCACAACGGAGAAGAGTGATAGCCATGGGAGGCCGCCGCGCAAACCCATATTCCCGGAATGACAGGAAATGACAGCGGAAAACCAAAAAATGACCGCTGCCTGGGCCGCCGGCAATCAAACGGTGGTGCCCCACGGAGCGCGCCGGATGCACGAAAAACGGACCACTTCAAGGACCCTGCATTCCCCGTTTCTCAACCCCGCTGCTGTTCCAATCATTTTTTCTATTCAGAGCTCAGCGCGTGGCTCAGGCTTCGTTGCCGATCGTGTGGTTCGCCATCATTTCCAAGGCGCGGACCATGCCGGAATGATCCCAGCCGGCACCGCCATGCGCAGCACAACTGTTGAAAAGCTCCTGGGCGGTGGCAGTGTTCGGCAGCGCCACCCCCAGCGCGCGTCCGGTGGCGAGAGCGAGATTCAGGTCTTTTTGGTGCAGTTCGATGCGGAAGCCCGGTTTGAAGGTGCGCTTGATCATGCGCTCGCCGTGCACCTCGAGGATGCGTGAGCTGGCGAAACCGCCCATCAGCGCCTGCCGGACCTTGGCCGGATCAGCGCCGGCCTTCGAAGCGAGCAGCAGCGCCTCGCCGACCGCTTCGATCGTGAGTGCGACAATGATCTGATTCGCCACTTTGGTGATCTGGCCCGCTCCGACCGCTCCGACCAACGTGATGTTCTTGCCCATTTTTTCCAGGAGCGGCTTCACTCGGGCGAACACCGTTTCGTCGCCGCCGGCCATGATGGTCAGGCTCGCCGCCTTCGCGCCGACCTCGCCGCCGGAAACCGGGGCATCGACATAATGCGCCCCGAGTGCGGCGATGCGCCGGGCGAAATCCTTGGTCGCCACCGGCG
Source organism: uncultured Opitutaceae bacterium (assembly GCA_964541315.1). Classification (GTDB taxonomy): domain Bacteria; phylum Verrucomicrobiota; class Verrucomicrobiia; order Opitutales; family Opitutaceae; genus Didemnitutus. The sequence goes on along the minus strand of CAZIQP010000044.1, from coordinate 11,176 downwards.
AAATCGAGCTCATGTCAATGACGACCTTCCCCGCTGAGATCGCGGAGGCAACGCCATCTTGGCCAAACAACACGGCATCGACGTGCGGGGTGTCGGGCACCATGATGCTGATGATGTCGGCCTGGCGCGTGACCTCGGCGGCGTTCGCGCACGCGACGCCGCCCGCAGCCGTCAGGGCCTGAGGAACGCCGCTACGGCTGAAGAGAAAGGTTTTGTACCCGGCGGCGATGAGATGGCCGGCCATGGGCGTGCCCATGATGCCGAGTCCGATGAATCCGATATTTTCCATGGTGGGAACTTTGGAGTTAGAAGAATGTGGCGGGGAAACAGTCTGGCTATTTTTTGCCGCGCATCGCCTTGAATTCGTGGAAACGGGCGGCAAGTTGCTCCGCAGCCCGGGCGAGCAGCGCGATGTCGGCGCCGACCGCCGCAAAGGTGCAGCCGTGCTCGATGTACTGGCGTGCCAAGGTTTCATCGCCGGCGAGAATGCCGGCGGGCTTGCCGGCGGCGCAGATGCGCGCGATGGTCTGCTGCATGCGCGTCTGCATCTCCGGATGGCCGGGGTTGCCCAGATGCCCGAGGTCGGCGGAAAGATCGCCGGGGCCGATGAAAATGCCGTCGACGCCCTCGACCGCGGCGATCGCCTCGATGTGGCCGAGCGCTTCGCCCGTCTCAATCTGCACCAGCACGCAAAGTTCCCGCCCGGCCTGCGTATGGTAATCCTTGATGCGGCCAAAGCGCGAGGCGCGGGAAAGCCCGGTGAAGCCGCGCACGCCGCCGGGCGGATAACGGGTGGCGGCGACGGCGGCTTTCGCCTCGTCGGCGTTTTGCACGCAGGGGATCAGCACCGTTTGCACGCCGAGGTCGATCACGCGCTTGATCATCACCTTGTCATTCCAGGCGAGCCGCACGACCGGGTGCGAGCCGCCCTCGACGAGGGCCTGCAACTGCTGGTGCAGGAGAAAAGTCTCGTTGGGCGAGTGTTCCGCATCGAGCACGATCCAGTCGAAACCCGCTCCGCCGATGACCTCGGCGCTCACATGGTTCGCCAGATGCGACCAGAGGCCGATCTGCACTTCGCCGTGGCGGAGCGCGCGTTTGAAGGAATTGGTGATCATGTCCATGTTTGGATTTTTTATCGGCGGGTGGCCGGGGTCAAGCGGCGGACGGGGCGGGCGACAATTCCACGCGCCTGATTTCGCCGACGATGACGAGAAAGCTCACCACCGCGAGAAAAGCGTGCGCGCTCACATAGACCAGGGCGGCGCTGAAAGAGCCGGTGGCTTTAAAAATATGGCCGATCACGATCGGGGTGACCACCCCCGCGAGGTTGCCGAAGGTGTTGAACAATCCCGCGCTCAGACCGGCCGCCGTGCGCGGAGCCACATCCGACATCACGGCCCAGCCCAGCGCACCGAAGCCCTTGCCGAAAAAGGCCAGGCTCATGAGAAAGATCACCGCCCACTGGGTGCTGACGTAGTTGCAGGCCGTCATGCTCATCGCGAGCATCATGCCGATGACGATGGGCGTTTTGCGGGCGGCACTCAGTGACCAGCCCTTTTTCAGGAGCCCGTCGGAAAACCATCCGCCCAAAATGCCGCCGACAAAACCGCACATGTACGGCAGCACCGCCACGAAACCCACCTTTAGAATCGTCATGCCGCGGTCTTTCACGAGGTAGATCGGAAACCACGTCAGGAAAAACCAGGTGAGCACGTTGATACAATACTGGCCGAAGAAAATGCCGAGCAGCATCCGGTTGGCGAGCAGCTCCCGCAACTGCGACCAGCGGAAACCCGTTTTCCTGCCGGCGGCCGGCCGGTCGAGATCGACCAGCCCCCCGCCCTGCTCGATGAGCCCGACCTCGGCGGCGTTCGCCCACGGATGTTCGCGCGGACTGTGCATCAGGCGCGTCCACAGCAAACTGAAAACCAGGCCCAGCCCGCCCATCATCCAGAACACGTAACGCCACCCGAAATCAGACGTGATCCAGCCCATCAAAGGGGAAAACAGCGCCGGGGCAAAGTACTGGGCGGCGTTGTAAACCGCCGAGGCCCGGCCGCGCTCCACGGAGGGAAACCACGCGGCGACGATCCGGCTGTTGGCCGGAAAGGAAGGCGCCTCGACCACGCCCAAAGCCAGACGCAAACCAAACAGCGTGTTGGCCGCGATTTTCGCCACCCCGAGCAGGTTCACGAACCCTTGCAAAAGGGTGAACAGCGTCCAGCCGCAGATGCTCCATTGATAGACCCGTTTCGAGCCCGCGCGGTCCAGCAGCCAGCCACCCGGGATCTGCAAGGCCATGTAGGCCCACGAAAAAGCCGACATCAAAAGGCCCAGCTCCACCGGGTCCAGATGCAGATCGCGCGCGAGATCGGTGCCCACGATGGAGAGCGTCGCCCGGTCCGCATAATAAATCACGGTGATCACAAACACACACAACAAAACCCAATACCGGGCGTGGGTGGGACGTTGGGCGGGACTGGTCGGCATGGCGCTCGGGGTTTGCCGGGAACGCCGGCGGGCGGGTATTTGGACGCTTGGCGCGCAAAGCAGGCAACGCAAGTGCCGAGATATTCCGGCAGGCCCTTGGTTTCCAAATGGACTACTCCACGCCCGCCGCTACGTTTCACCCCATGTCCGCTCCGCTCTCATTTTCTGCCATCGGTCGTTTGCCGGCTCCCGGTGACAACGTCGCCATCGCGACCTGTCGCCTCGAAGCGGGCGGCAAAATCGAGCTGGCCGGCAAAATCCATGCTCTGGACCACACCATTCTCGAAGGTCACCGTTTTGCCGTTCGCGCCATCGCCCCCGGTGAGCCGCTGCTCTCGTGGGGCCTGCCTTTCGGCCACGCCATCACCCCGGTTGCCGCGGGTGATTATGTCTGCAACCGGTCGATGCTTGATGCGCTCGCGGTCCGTCAACTCAAGACGCCATTGCCGGAGCGGCCCAACTTTGCCGATCACCTTGTGCCGTTCCAGCTCGACGAAGCCGCCTTTTGCCCCGCGCCGGAAGTTGTCCGCGCGACCCGGCCGCGGACCTTTGCCGGTTACCGAAGGCCGGGCCGGCGGGGCGTTGGCACGCGCAACACCATCGTGATTCTTGGCACCACTTCTCGTACGGCCAGTTTTGCACGGCAACTGGCGGGCCGGCTCCAGCCGCTGGCGGCCGCGCACCCGGCGTTTGACGGCATCGTGGCGGTGGCGCACACCGAGGGCGGCGGCCCCGGAGAACCGAACAACGCGGCGGAAATATTGCGCGCACTCGCCGGTTTCATGGTGCATCCGAATGTCGGCGCGGTCCTGGCGGTGGATTTGGGAGTCGAACCGATCACGAATGTCCGTCTGCGCGACTTCATGCAGGAGCGCGGTTATCCGCTCACCGATGTGCCGCACGCTTTTTTGAGCGTCCGTCACGGGCTCTCGACCGGCCTGGCCGCCGGCGAGGCGATTGTGCGCAGTTGGCTGCCCGCGGTCGCGGCGCAGTCACGGACCGATGAGCCGTTGAGCGGTCTGCGGGTGGCGCTGCAATGCGGCGGTTCGGATGCATTCTCCGGCGTGTCCGGCAATCCGCTCGCCGGCGCGATGGTGCACGAGGTCGTCCGCCATGGCGGCACCGGCGTGCTGTGCGAGACGGACGAACTTTCCGGGGCGGAAGCCTATGTGATGCGCAACATCCGCGATCTGGACACCGCGCGCGCCTTGCTGCGCCACATCGCAACCTTCAAGGAGCGGCTGAGCTGGCACGGCATCACGCCGGAAAGCAATCCGTCCGCCGGCAACAAATTCCGCGGTCTCTATAACATCACCCTGAAGTCGCTGGGTGCCGTGCATAAAAAAGATCCGCGCACGCGAATCGACCATGTCACCGACTACGCCGAACCGCTCGGCGCCCCCGGTTTTTACTTCATGAACAGTCCGGGCAACGATCTCGAAGGCATCGCCGGGCAGGTCGGCGCCGGCTGCAACCTGTTTCTCTTTGTCACAGGCAACGGCTCGGTCACCAATTTCCCGTTCGTTCCCACGCTCAAGATCACCACGACGACCAAACGGCACGAACTGCTCGTGCACGAGATGGACATCAACGCGGGCCGCTACCTGGACGGCGAGCCGATGGCGGCGCTCGCCGCCGAGGCGTTTGACCACGTCATCGCCACCGCTTCCGGGCGGAAAACCAAGGGCGAGCTCGCGGGCCATTCGCAGGTTTCGCTCTGGCGCGACTGGCGGCAGACCGACACTTCGCAGCTCGCCGCGATCCGCACGCGTCCGGCGCCGGACGGCCGGCCACTCGTGAAACCTACGCTCGGTGCGGGCTCATCCGGGGAAAACCACCCGGAAGCCGGGCTCCGCCTTTTCCCCAACGGCCCGCGCTTCGCCACCGAACGCGTCGGGCTGGTGCTGCCGACGAGCATGTGCTCCGCGCAGATCGCCCGTCTCGCCGCCGACCGGATGAACCAGACCGGCACCGGCCGCGCACAGGGCATCATGCGGTTTGTGGCGCTGGCGCATTCGGAGGGCTGCGGTTTCGGCGGCGAGACGATGTATCACACCCTCTACCGCTCCTACCGCGGCTATGCCACGCATCCGAACGTCGCGGCGGCCCTGCTCCTCGAGCATGGTTGCGAAAAGATTCCGAACGACGCCATGCGCCGGCAGTTCGAGACGGCGAAGCTCCCGCTCGATCGCTTCGGCTGGGCCAGCGTCCAGCTCGACGGCGGCATCGACAAGTCGCTCGCCAATGTCGCGGCGTGGTTCGAACGCGCCTCGGCCAGCCTGACGGCGTCCGAACGAACCCTGACCGGTTGCAACGGCTTGAATCTCGGTCTGCTGAGCGCCGGCTCCGTTACGGGGCTCGCCGCCGGGGTCCTGGGCGAGCTCGCGCACCGCGTGCTCGCCGGCGGCGGCTCGGTGCTGGTATCCGAAGGCGACGCCCTGTTGAACGACCCGCTTTTCCGGGCGCGGGTCTTGGGCTCGATCATCCCGTGGGCCACGCTCGCTTACGGCCAGCCGCTCGAGCAACCGGGTTTGCATGTGGTGGCGACCGACTCCGATCATTGGGTCGAAAATCTCACCGGCCTCGGTGCGTGTGGTGCGCATCTTTTCGTCGGACTCGTCGCCGACACGTCGCAACAGGGCCACCCGATGCTGCCGGTGATCCAGGTCGCGCAACCCCTCCACTTGGTCGCCGCGCGGGAGGAGATCGACCACGTGCTCACCAGCGAATTCGACGCCGATGCCGTGCTCAAACTCGTCGTGGCCACGGCCCAAGGGGACTATACACCCGCATCAACCGCCGGAGGCTTTGTGGATTTTCAGCTCGCGCGCGGCCTGCTGGGAGTATCCACGTAGCGGGCTGCACCCATCCAAGCCGCAGAAAATCACCTCTGCTGCGCAAACAACCCTTGAAACAAACGCTGCCTGCGGCCTGCGCCTGATTTATCTTATATTCAGAGGTGCAACAGACCACTTTAACCGCAGATTACCCGGATCTCCACGGATACGGAAATAAGTCAGAACGAGAATCTGGATCCTTACGCCCCGCGCTTGGGTGACCGGCGCGCCGCTTTGGCCGCCTTGTGTCCATATTTAGTCTGGTCCTCGGCTAACGCCGGAGGAGGGGCGTTGAAATCGACCAATTCAGTAAGTTTCAGCCCGAGTCCCTCAGCCATCTTGATCAGCGTGGAAAGTCGGATGTCCTGCTTTCGACCGGCCTCGACCTGTTGGTAGTGCTTGTAGGTCAGCCCGGCGCGCTCGGCAAAAGCCTCCTGGGTCAGGCCGCGAGCCTCCCGGAGTTCCCTGATGCGCGCCAGCAGGCGCTTTGCTGTGTCGTTTGCCACGAACGACAATAGCTGGAGTCGCAGCCCTGAAACACCCGGGCAAAGGTAGTGTTGGCTTTACACCCATCTAACGGTAGTGCGAAGTGGAAACCGGCATGTTATCCACCCCCACTTCATTCCTCGGCACCTCTGTTCACGAGGTGACTTGCTCCCGCCAGGGCTGACGCCGCGTGATCGTTCACCCCGCATGGCCCGACATCCTGAGGTAGAGAAATCCTCCAACGTTGGTCCTAAACAGACCATTCACACGATCCTCGAACAGTTTCGCGAGGAGGCTACTTCCAATCGCGACCTCGGTGACCGCTTCGAGCGTCTCATTTGCCGCTATCTGGAACTCGATCCGCTCTATACCGAACGCTTTTCTCGCGTCTGGATGTGGAATGAATTTCCGCGCAAAGGGAATGTCGGCGACGTGGGCATCGATGTTGTGGCGGAGGAACGCGCCACGGGCGAATACTGCGCCATCCAGTGCAAGTTCTACCTGCCGGATCACACGCTCTCGAAAGAGGACCTCGATTCCTTCTTCACCGCATCAGGCAAGGCCCTCTTCACCTCCTGCATGATCGTTTCCACCACCGACAAGTGGGGGAAGAACGCCGAGCACGCGCTGGTCAACCAATCCAAACCCGTCACGCGACTCCGCGTTCAAGACCTCGACGCCAGCCCGATTGACTGGTCGAAGTTTGATCTCAAGCGCCCGCAAGATCTCGCTGTTCGCAAACGGAAAACTCCGAAGGACCACCAGAAAGACGCCCTGAAGGACGTGGTGAAAGGCCTCGCCGAAGCAGATCGCGGCAAGCTCATCATGGCGTGCGGCACCGGCAAGACGTTCACGTCCCTCTGCATTGCGGAAAAACTCGCACCGAAAGGCCACGTACTCTTCCTCGTGCCGTCGCTTTCTTTGCTTTCGCAGAGCCTTCGCGAATGGACCGCCGAATCCACGCACCCGCTGCATAGTCTGGCCGTTTGCTCGGACGCCAACATCGGCAAGAAACACACCAAGGGCGACGACGACAAAGCCGACATCACGACCCAGGACCTCGCCTTCCCCGCCACGACCTCGGCACGACAGATCGTCAAACACTACGAGGCCATGCACGCTCTTGCGCAGAAGAAATCCGCGTCGGCCCAGATGACGGTCGTCTTCTCCACCTACCAGTCCATCCAGGCTGTTTCCGATGCGCAGAAAGCCGGCCTGCCGGACTTCGATCTCATTATCTGCGACGAAGCCCATCGCACCACCGGCGTGACGCTGAGCGGCGAAGACGAGAGCCATTTTGTCAAAGTTCACGACGCCGATTTTATCCGGGGCAAGAAGCGCCTCTACATGACGGCCACGCCGCGCATTTACAGCGACGACACCAAGGGCAAGGCCAAGGACGCTGACGCCGAACTCTGCTCGATGGATGACGCTGCTATCTTTGGTGCCGAGCTGCACCGTCTCGGCTTCGGCGAAGCCGTCAGCAAAGGTCTGCTCGCCGACTACAAGGTGCTCGTTCTCGCGGTCGACGAAAAATACGTCTCAAAAACTTTCCAGAGCCAGATTGCCGATTCCAACAGCGAGTTGAATCTCGACGATGCCACCAAAATCACCGGTTGCTGGAACGGCCTCGCCAAACGTCTCGACCGCGCCACCGCCTCCGATGCCGATCTTCAAGGCGACACCGGACCCATGCGCCGCGCGGTTGCCTTCTCCCGTTCTATCAAAGACTCGAAAGCTTTCACCGAAAAATTCTCCCATCTGATCGAGGCTTACCGCGTCTCGCATCCCGACGAAGAAAACCTCCTCGACTGCAAACTCGACCATGTGGACGGCACCTTCAATGCGCTCCGTCGCAACGCGCTTCTCGACTGGCTGAAAGCCGATTCACCCGACAATACCTGTCGCATCCTGTCCAACGCCCGCTGTCTATCCGAAGGCGTGGATGTCCCGGCTCTCGATGCAGTCATCTTCCTGAATCCTCGCAATTCAGTGATCGATGTCGTGCAGTCGGTCGGGCGCGTGATGCGAACGGCCCAAGGGAAAAAATACGGCTATATCATTCTACCTATCGGCATCCCCGCCGACATGGCCCCGGAAGAGGCGCTTAAGGATAACGAGAAATACAAAGTCGTCTGGCAGGTGCTCCAGGCTTTGCGCGCCCATGACGACCGCTTCAACGCCACCGTCAACCAGATCGAACTCAACAAAAGCCGCCCCAACGCGATCCAAGTCATCGGCATCGGCGGCGCGGAGCCCGGTGAGAAAAACGACGGCGACAGCGGCCCGGTCGTTCGGGAAGTTCAGGGAAGATTCGCCTTTCCTCATCTGGAGGAATGGAAAGATGCCATTTTTGCCCGCATCGTCCTCAAATGCGGCGACCGTCGTTATTGGGAAAGTTGGGCCAAGGACGTCGCTGTCATCGCCGAACGCCACACCACGCGCCTCAAGGCCCTGCTCGATTCCGGCGAGAAGCGGCACAAAACAGCCTTCGCCGATTTCCTTGCCGGCCTCCGGGAAAACCTGAACCCCAGTATCTCCGCTGACGACGCCATCGAGATGCTCTCCCAGCACCTCATCACGCGCCCAGTCTTCGACGCACTCTTCGCGAACTACGCCTTCACCCAGCAAAACCCTGTCTCCATCGCCATGCAGAAGATGCTCGATACCCTCGAGGATCAGGCGCTGGAAAAAGAAACCGCCGCGCTGGAAAAATTCTACGCCAGCGTTCGCGAACGCGCTTCCGGCATCGACAACGCCGAAGGCCGCCAGCGCATCGTCATCGAGCTTTACGACAAATTCTTCCGCACCGCCTTCCCGAAGGTCGCTGAGCGCCTCGGCATCGTTTACACTCCGGTCGAAGTGGTGGACTTCATCATCCACAGTGTCAGCGACGCACTCCGCCACGAGTTCAAGTCCGAGTTGGGCGACAGGGACGTCCACATCATCGACCCTTTCACGGGCACCGGCACCTTCATCGTCCGCCTGCTCCAGAGTGGTCTCATCAAGCCCGCTGACCTTTTGCGCAAGTACCAGCACGAACTGCACGCCAACGAAATCGTCCTCCTCGCCTACTACATCGCCGCCATAAACATCGAAGAGACCTTCCATTCTCTTCAGCGCGCGGCAGCCAATGGTGCTTCCGGCTACACTCCCTTCGAGGGTATTGTTCTTACCGACACCTTCCAAATCTCAGAATCGAAAGGCGAGATGGAAGAGAAAATGTTCCCCGAGAACAATCGCCGTGTGAAGCGCCAGAAACAAAGCCCCATCCGCGTCGTCATCGGCAACCCCCCGTATTCAGCACAGCAAGACAGTGAAAACGACAGCAACAGGGGACTCAAATATCCCGCATTGGATGAGCGCATTCGTGCAACTTACGCCGACCGTTCAGCCGCAGCCAACAAGAAGAACAACTATGACTCCTACGCCCGAGCCATCCGGTGGGCATCAGACCGCATTAAAGGAAGGGGTATCGTAGGCTATGTCACCAACGGATCATTTATTGACGGCAACAATATGGATGGGCTGCGAGCCAGTCTCGTCGACGAGTTTTCGGCGATCTATGTCTTCAATTTGCGAGGGAACGCACGAACACAGGGTGAGCAGCGACGAATGGAAAAGGGTAACGTCTTTGGTGCAGGCACTCGTACCCCAGTCGCTATTTCTATCTTTATCAAAAACCCGGCAAAGACCGGCCCTTGCGAACTCTATTACCACGATATAGGCGACTATCTCGACCGTGAGGAGAAGCTCGGCATCATCAGGGCCTTTCGGAGCGTCAATGGTCTCCATCGGGAAAAGAAGTGGCAACACCTTCAGCCTAACTCAGATCATGATTGGATTAACCAGCGAGATCCCTGTTTTGAGAAATTTTTCCCTATAGGCACGAAGTCCGACGAGACATGGAGCGCTTACTTCATAAATTATTCGTTGGGAGTGGGCACAAACAGAGACGCATGGGTCTTCAATTACTCGCGCAAGGCATTGGCCAAAAATGTAGAAGAGACAATCGGTTTTTATAACAAACAGGTTCAAGCTTTCAAAGCCCATCAAAGCGTCTTGCCACGGGTAAATGCCGTAGAGCGCTTGAAGCAAGTTGAAGAGTTCATTGATAATGACCCGAAGCAAATCAGTTGGTCGAGCAGCCTAATTCCCAATGTGGGGCGAGGTGTGCTTGGGATATTTTCCGATTGGAAGATAACACCCGCTCTTTATCGGCCCTACTGCAAACAGCACCTTTACTATGACGGCTTGATGAATCATCGCGTTGGCCAAATGCCAAACATCTTTCCGTCGGGCTCTGTAAAAAACCTGGTGATCTGCGTATCCGGCATTGGTGCCGTAAAAGATTTTTCTGCACTGATTGCAAATACGCTGCCCGACTTGGAGGTTCTTTCGAAAAGCCAGTGTTTCCCTCTCTACCTCTATAAGAAGGACGCGGCACGAGACGGCGAACTCATCAGCACCGAACAGGAGGGCGAATCGATCGACGGTTACAGACGGAAGAGCGCCCTCACGGATGCGATCCTCGCAGATTTCCGCGCCGCTTATGAAACGGAGATCACGAAGGAAGACATCTTCTATTACGTGTATGGCGTACTGCATTCGCCGGAGTATCGGACGCGCTTTGCCAGTGATCTGAAAAAAATGCTACCGCGTATCCCGTACACGCGGACGACGGCGGATTTCTGGAAATTCAGCCAGTCTGGTCGCAACCTTGCAAGGTGGCATCTGAACTACGAGACAGTCGATCCCTATCCTGTGCATGAACACAGCAGCGCTCTCGCCCTTGATCCCGCGAAGGATTTCCTCGTGCAGAAGATGAACTTTGGGCGGAAGAACAAACAGGTGGACAAAACCACCATCGCCTACAACAGCCACATCACGCTCACCGGCATCCCGCTCGAAGCCTACGACTACATCGTAAACGGCAAGCCCGCCATCGAGTGGATCATGGAGCGTTACCAAATCACCCGCGACAAAGACAGCGGCATCCCCAACGATCCGAACGACTGGGCACGCGAGCACAACCAGCCCCGCTACATCCTGGACCTGCTCAAACGCGTCGTCACCGTGAGCATGGAAACGATGCAGATCGTCCACTCACTCCCGCCGCTGAACGAACGAATCCAGAAGTAACGTTTCTCGCTGCGAGCAAACCCGGACCTGATCTCGGACGCGGGCCTGGGTATGTCAGCGAGTTACCTGAGACACGGGGGTTGGTCGCTCGATGGCCGCTAGCGCGGTAGACGCGGCCTGTTTTTTGGCCTTGGCCACGGTGATGAGCGCGACACCCGTGATAATCCTAAATTCCGTAGTTGAAAAGAAGGGCAGAAGTGGAAGTAGCTGGTCGGCAT
>CAZIQP010000043.1:0-27409 GCA_964541315.1 uncultured Opitutaceae bacterium | reverse complement strand
GTCCCTGATCAAAACCCACCACAACGTCGGCGGTTTGCCCGAGCGCATGAAGCTCCGGCTGATCGAGCCGTTGCGCGAGCTCTTCAAGGACGAGGTGCGCCTTGTCGGCGCCGCTTTGGGGCTCCCCAAGGAGGTGGTGTGGCGCCAGCCGTTCCCCGGTCCCGGTCTGGGGGTGCGGGTGATGGGCGATATCACGGCGGACAAGTTGGAAATCCTGCGCAATGCCGACGCCGTGCTCCAGGAGGAGATGATGAAATCCGGCTACTATTGGAAAGTCTGGCAATCCTTCGCGGTCTTCCTGCCGGTCAAGACGGTGGGAGTCTTCGGTGACGAGCGGACTTACGACTACGTCATTGCCCTGCGCATCGTGGAGAGCATCGATGCCATGACGGCGGACTGGGCGAAGATCCCGCACGACCTGCTGCAGAAGATTTCCAGCCGTATCACCAACGAGGTGCGCGGGGTCAGCCGGGTGGTGCTTGATATCAGTTCGAAGCCGCCGGCCACGATCGAGTGGGAATAGCCGCCAAGAACCTGGTATCACGGGGCGCGCCTTTACTTCGCCGAAAGCGGGGGAACGGACGAGTTTCCCGTTGCGCCGGTTGGCACCTGCAACCAAGTTCAAGGTCAATTCATCCATGAATGCCCGTTCTGCCCTTCTGTTTACCGCCCTGCTGGCCGTCCCACTGCATGTGAGTTTTGCCGATGAGCGCACCGACATGTGGATCACGAAAGCCCGCGCGGCCGTGGGCAAGGAAAGCGCCCTGCTGGCCATCGATTCCGTGCGGTTCATTGGCACGGTGGAAACCGTTCAGAAAACCCCCGCCAAGGAAGATCCGGCCAAGGTGAGCGAAACGACCATTCGCCTGGCGATCGATATCAGTTTCCAAAAATCGTACCGGCAGAGAATCGTCCTGCGCTCGGACAAGACGATCGAGACCACCGCCCTCGACGGGTATGATGGCTGGATCCGCCGGGCTGAAATCGGCAAGGAAAATCAGGCGCAGCTTAATTTGCTGGAGTCCTCCCAGATCAAACGGCTGCGCGCCAATACCTGGGAAAACCTGTCATTCTATCGCGGGATAGAGACGCGCGGCGGCCGGGTCGATTATCAGGGGGAGGCTGACGTTGACGGCAAGAGCTGCGTCGTGCTGGCCTTTGTGCATGCGCCCGGCATCAGTTTTACCCGCTACTTCGAGAAGACGACCGGATTGCTCATCAAGACGGTGACGGAGAATGGCGGTGAGATCCGGGAGGAGGGCGAAATCATTGTCGCCGGGATCCGCTATCCCAAAGTCCTCATCAACAAATCGCCCGAAGGCCAGGTCGCGACCATTACCTTCGAAACCGTCAAGGTGAACGAACCCCTGCCAGCGGCTGAGTTTGCCGTGCCTGATGCCGTGATGTTTTAGGGCGGGTGCCAGGGGTCGGGGCAAGCGGCCCCTTCACAAGATCTTACGCGGTGTGCTGATGTTCTAATTAAATCGCCAAACCGGCGTTTATTACGGCTTTGCTTTGCAACCGGCATAAATTCTGCAAACTATCCGGCAACCCTATGCAACCGAAGACTGCCCAACTGAAAATTGACGATAAAGAGTATGCCCTTCCCCTCATGATCGGCAGTGAGGGTGAGAAGGCGGTCGACGTGCGCAATCTCCGCAAGGACACCGGTTACATTTGCTACGACCAGGGCTACGGCAACACCGGTTCATGCGAGAGCGGCATCACTTATCTCGACGGGGACAGCGGCATTCTCCGCCACCGCGGTTATCCGATCGAGCAGTTGGCCGAACAATCCGAGTTTGTGGAGACCGCGTATCTTGTCATCTACGGCAATTTGCCCACCTATGAGCAGCGCGAAAAACTGGGCAAGATGCTTCGCGAAAACGCCGCCATCGACACCCAGATGATGAGGATTTTCGACGGCTTCCCCCGTGAAGCTCCGCCGATGGGCATGCTCACCTCGATTGTGAGCTCGCTGGCCGCCTACTATCCCAAACTGGCCACGAACAATTTTGAAAAGGATCTCGCCAGCTTCGATCTCACGGCCGCCATGGCTATTTCGAAGATCCGGACGATCGTCGCCTGCATCTACCGCTACCGTCACGGCCTGCCCTTCATGCATCCGCGCGACCTGCCGTTCTGCGATAATTTTCTGCACATGATGTTTTCGGAGCCTTACAAGGAATATGCCATCATTCCCGAGGTCACCCGCGCGCTCAACCTCATCCTCCTGCTCCACGCCGACCACGAGCAGAACTGCAGCACCTCCACCGTCCGCATGGTCGCTTCCAGCGGCGCCAACCTTTTTACCTCCATGGCGGCCGGCATCTGCGCCCTCTCCGGTCCGTTGCACGGCGGAGCCAACACCGCGGTGATGCAGATGCTCCAGTCCATCCACGACGAGGGAGACGACGGCACGCGTTTCATTGCTGCCGCCAAGTCCGGGACCAAGGGCAACCGCCTGATGGGCTTCGGCCACGCGGTCTATCGCAATTACGATCCCCGCGCCCGCATCATCGGTCACGCCTGCGACATCGTCCTCAACAAGCTGGGCAAGGTCGACCCGCTGCTCGATATCGCCAAGAAGCTCGAGCACTTCGCGCTCCATGACGAGTATTTCCTCTCGCGCAAACTCTACCCGAACGTCGATTTCTACTCGGGCATCATCATGCGCGCGCTCGGCATTCCCACGGAATTGTTCACGACCATGTTCGCCATTGGTCGCTCCCCCGGCTGGATCGCCAACTGGCGCGAAGTCGCCTCGAACCCGAAGGGACGCATCTACCGCCCCCGCCAGATTTACGGCGGCCCGGTGCTGCGGGACTATGTGCCGATGGCCAAGCGAGGTTGATTTTGAATTGGGCGGAGCACGGTCTCGGCACGCACTGGCCGATCTAGGCCGCCGGTCAATTCAACCAACGGTCGGAGGTTACCCGCCCGTTGAATCCGGCGGTGCCGAATTGGTGCTTACTGCTTCCGCTCTGGTCTTCTCGGCCGGGGCATGCAAGATCTCCTCCAGGGTCAGCCCGGTCAGTTTCCCGACACCTTTGAGCAGCCGCCAAAGTGCGTACATCATCATGGGCAGGCTGGTCAGCGCCAGTACGATCCAGCTTGCCCAGTGCATTTTGGCCAGCTCGGCGTTAAAGGCCTCGCTGCCGGCCGGGCTTTTCAAGAGGTATCGGGCGAGAAAGTAGTTCAGCACCGCGCTGATAAACATCGCGAGGGCCAGCAATACGCTGGCGGAGTCCATCAGGCGCTGGAAGTCGCCCTGGGTGCCGCGCTCGTTCAGTGCGGCATCCACTTTTTCCACGTCGATCATCTGCGGATTGTAGAGCATCTCGTGGACGAGCGGCTCCTTGGCGCGCATGGACGCCAGCACGGCGATACCGATGAGGGTTGGGAAAGCGGCATCCTTCACCGCAAACCAGAAACCATCCAGTTTCAGCAAGGTGAAGCCGCCAGAAATCAGCACGCTGGCAAAACCGACAATGGAAATGAAATTGAACCGCCGCCGCCTGACGAAATCGTGGATGCCATAACCGAGGGGAAAAGTGACTGCCACGATCAGCCCCCATTTGGGTCCGAGCAGATTGTCGCCGCTGGCCTTGGACAAAATGGCCGTGGGGATGATGAGATTGCAGAGCAGATTGATCCACAGGTTCTCCGGTTTTGGCTTGGCGGCAGCAGGCATGCCGCCAAGGCAAAAGGGATCGGGGCGAAACAGGAAGCCAGAAACCGGACCCGGACAGTTTTTTCCTGTTTCCTTGTGCCGGTTTTTTGTGTCTTATCTCCCGGCGTGATTCTTCTGGGAGTAAACATCGACCACTGCGCCACCCTCCGCCAGGCCCGTTATCGCCAGGCTGGATTGACGACCGGTGGCAACGTCGAGCCCGATCCGGTGACCTTTGCCATGTTGTGCGAACAGGCCGGGGCCGACTGCATCACCGTGCATCTGCGCGAGGACCAGCGGCACATCCAGGAACGCGACGTCTGGCGCCTGCGCGAGAGCTGCGCCACCCGCCTCAATCTTGAAATGGCCTGCACGCCCGCCATGACGGAATTCGCCCTGCGCCTGAAACCCGATTCCGTCTGCCTCGTGCCCGAAAGCCGCGAGGAAGTCACGACCGAGGGCGGGCTTGATGTGGTGAAGCAGCGCAAAAAGGTCCAGCGCGTGACCGATGCGATGAACGCCGCCCGGATCAACACCAGTCTCTTCATCGACGCGGACGAGCATCAGATCATACTCGCGGCCAAGATTGGCGCCCCTTGGATTGAGCTGCACACCGGCGCTTACGCCAACGCCTACCACGGCCCGCACCGCGTCTCGGAGCTGAAGCAGCTTTCCCGCGGCGCCGCCCAGGCGCATGAGCTCGGCCTGCTCGTCAACGCCGGTCACGGCATCAATTACGTCAACATCGCCGAAATCCGCGCCATCCCGCATCTGCACGAGCTCAACATCGGCCACAGTATCATCAGCCGCGCCCTTTTCACCGGCATCGACGAAGCTGTCCGCGAGATGAAGGCGCGGATGAACGAGGGAAGACAGTCGTGAGCATCGAGTAGCGGGTAGTGAGCATTGCTCGGAGTGTAGGAGCCTGTTTACAGGCGATTAAAAATGCACGCCGACGGATAGGGCTAAGATTTCACTGATCAGGCCGTGGTCGGATGGGGACTTTGTTGCCAGCCTCCGGTTTGCCTTTCCCATCTGCTGGTCCACATTATTTCTACTCGCTACCCGCTACTCGCTCCTCACTACTTCTATCGCTGTCCCATGAACATCGTTCTTCCCCCCGGCGGAGTTTTGATCGGTATCGGTTGCGATATCATCGACGTCGAGCGCATCCATGCGGCGCTGCGCCGGCACGGCGACCACTTCATCAAGCGGGTGTTTACGGAGGAAGAGCAGGCCTACTGCGGCCCGCTCAAACATCCGCACAAGCACTATGCCGCCCGTTGGGCCGCGAAGGAAGCGGTGTCGAAGGCCTTTTCCACCGGCATCGGCCCGGAGCTCGGCTGGACTTCCGTTTCGGTTTATCACGGTGAACGCCACCAGCCGTTGATCCGTCTCGACGCCAAGGCGCAGGCACTGCTCGAGCAGGTCGGCGCCACGCACATCCACCTCACGCTCTCGCACAGCGACAACCAGGCTATGGCCGTCGCCGCGCTGGTCCGGTACATGCAGTCATGAATGCTCCGGGACCAAGCCGGTCCCCGGTCGCCAAGGCCGGTTGGTTGATCGCCCTGATTTTTGTCGGCTGGCTCGCGTTTCTTTTCATTCCTGCGCCGAAACCCGAACCGAAGCCCGCGCCGGTCTACGTCAAACCGCCACCATCGCGCCTGGTGGCGCTCGGACTACCGGACAACCCCGATCTGGAACATCTGCCGGAATTCTTTGCTTTATGGGCAGACCATGCCGAATGGAAGGACGACAAGACGATCTTCGCCTACTGGAATCCAGGATCGAATAGCTATTCGTATTTTTTCGAGGCGACAAAAGTAGGCAACACGTTTCATTTCCAACTGTGCTCCGAGCCGAAGCTCGGGGACGATTATTTTGAAGAATCTTTGGCTGAGGATTGTCCAATACATTTCTACAAACGAATTCTCATAGAAAAAGCACAAATGAATCAGATAAATGGAGGAGTGATATTCAAGAATCCAAGTCCGGGGAAAGTGAAAGTCGATATTGAGAAAACAATAATTGCTCCGCCTGAAAGCAGAGTTCAGCTAAAAGAGACCACGCAAAAAATTGAATGAGGACTCTTGGCCGTTTTTCATAATGATCAATCATTCTCATCCCATCCTTTTCTGCGCCGAGGCGAAAACATGGGAATCCGGCTTGCTCACGGACGAGGCAGCCGAGTGGCTGGCGATACAGCAGGCGGGTTCGGCAATTGCCCGAGCGATCCAGAATGACTTCAAAGAAATCGGCGGATTGTCGGACAATGCCCGGTTACTTGTCCTCGTCGGTAAAGGGCACAACGGCGGCGACGCTCTGCTGGCAGCGAAATTGGTTTTGGAGACGTATCCACTGGCCAGCGCCGATGTGGTGCTATGCTTTGGCGTGGAGCCGCTGCGTCCGTTGGCCCGGCGATCCTGGGATGAATTGCGACGCCCGGCCGGTTCGCGAGCGCGTGAAATTTCCCTCGTTGAATTCAAGAACGAGAATGGAAGTTATGCTCTCTGCCTCGACGGCATCTTCGGCTTTCAATTCCGTCCGCCGATGGACGCCGCTATCGCCGAACTGATCGCACGGGTGAACACTCATCCGCGGATCAAGCTGCGCGCGGCGGTCGATCTGCCGAGCGGACTGGGGGAGACCAACGCCGGCACCGTTTTCCGGGCCGATTTCACCTATGCCACCGGCATTGTGAAATCACCGGTGATCGTCGAAGCAAATGCCCCCTTCGTTGGCCGCGTCCGTTATCTCGATCTGGGATTTTTTGAATCAAATTGTAGGAGCCTGCTTGCAGGCGATGGTTTAAAGGAATCGCCTGCAAGCAGGCTCCTACAAAAGCAGACCTGTCATCCCGATCGCATTCTCCTTCCGTCAATCCTCCAACCTCTCGCCCAACTCCGCCCGGCGCAAACGGACAAACGCACGTACGGTCATCTCTTGGTGCTCGGCGGTTCGCGCAATTATCCGGGTGCCGTGTTGATGACGGTGCAGGCGGCCTTGCGCAGCGGGGTGGGGTTGCTCACTGCCTTCGTCCCCGAATCGCTTGTGCCCGAATACGCCGCGCGTTTCCCCGAAGCCATGTGGGTCGGCCTGCCCCAGACTTCCCAAGGCGGAATCGCGCGGTCAGGCTTGTCACGGATTTTGGACAAATTGCCCGGCGCCGATGCTTTGGAGATTGGACCGGGCCTTGGCACCGAACCTGAGACCTTGGGCTTGGTGCAGGATCTTGTCGCAGCCGTGAAAGCCCCATTCTTGCTCGACGCCGATGCACTCCGGCCGGAGGTGCTGGGGACGGCTCACGGGAAGCCGTTCATCTGCACGCCGCATGCGGGGGAATTCAAGCGCATCGCGGGCGAGGCTTCGCTGCGCGACTTCTGCCGGCAGAGCGGAGCGGTCGTCGTGCAAAAAGGGCCGCACACCCGGATCAGCGATGGCGGGGCCGTTTACTACAATCTCTGCGGTGGGCCGGTGCTGGCGCGCGGGGGCAGCGGCGATCTGCTGGCGGGGCTGATCGGTGGACTGCTGGCGCAGGGACCGGACAATTTGTTGCTCGCCGCCGCACGCGGAGTCGTATGGCATGGACTCGCTGCGGATTTGCTCGCCCGCGATAAGGGCCAGGTGGCCGTGCAGACGACGCAGCTTCTCGACTACCTCCAGCCAGCGCTGCACTTCGCGGACCATGCCATCTGACCTTACCGAGCGGCAGGCGTTCATGATCATGAACGATCTGCCCAACATCGGGCCGATCACCCTCAATCGCCTGCTGGAGGAATTCGGCGGCGATCCGCGTGCCATCCTTTCCTCCGACAAGCGCCGGTTGGAATCGGTCCGGGGTGTCGGGCCGGAGACAAGTGCCGCCTTGCTCGCCTGGCGGACGCACTTTGATCTGGCGAAGGAGGAGGACAGGCTTGCGAAGGCGGGTGCGGCGTTTATCACCACGCGCGACGAGGGTTATCCGAAGATGCTGAAGGAAATCAATGATCCGCCGATCGGGCTCTATCGGAAGGGGGGGTATCTATTTGGTCAGCCCTGCATCGCCATCGTGGGCAGCCGACGCACGACGCTCTACGGCCAGTCTGTCGCCAAGAAACTCGGGGCGGATCTCGCGCGGCTCGGGTTCTGCGTGGTGAGCGGACTGGCGCGCGGCATCGACACTGCGGCGCACGAAGGCGCGCTGTCGGTCGGCGGCAAGACCGCGGCGGTGCTCGGTTGCGGCATCGATATTGTCTACCCGCCGGAGAACCTCGATCTCTACCGGCGCATCGCCGAGACGGGCGCGGTGCTCTCGGAGTTTCCCTTCGGTCGCAAGGCCGACAAACAAACTTTTCCCATGCGCAACCGCGTGGTGTCCGGCATCAGCGAAGCCGTGGTCGTGGTGGAGAGCGACGTGAGCGGCGGGGCGATGATCACCGCGCGTTTCGCCGGCGAGCAGGGCCGGTTGATCTACGCCGTGCCCGGCCGCATCGACCAGTCGAGTAGTGCGGGCTGTCACCAACTCATTCGCGACGGCGCCACGCTGCTGACAAGCGTGGACGATATTCTCAACGAACTGAACTACCTCGACGGACTCCGACCTGCCCCGATTCCGCCGAAAGAGGGTTTGGATCTCGGGGAAGATTCGCCCGCAGCATTGCAAGGTCCTGAGCAAAAAATCGCCGACTGCTTCCGCGGCGGCAGCATCATGAGCATCGATGCCATTGCAACCGCCACCGGCCTGTCATCTCCCGAAGTTTCCGCCACGCTCATGTTGCTCGAACTAAAGAAAGCAGTCGTCAAACGCGCCGACGGCAACTTCGAAGCCCGGCCACACAATTGAATGTGATTTCCCCACCCCGAGTAAGAAATATTTTTGAACCAAATTTTTGTTAAACACTAATGAATCCCAATCACAAAACCTCGAATTCACCGCTGCTTCCAGTGAACGCCAAAACGCTTTCGATAGTTCGCAAATTTGCTCTCTCGGCCCTTATGTTTGTCCTTGGGTGGATGGGAACAAAGGCGTATTGTGCTCAGAAAGCTCAGGCGCTTTATCCCGTTCGCAAGGACGGATTATTCGGGTTTATCGACCGCTCCGGGCGCATCGTAATTGAGCCGCAATTCGGCCGATTGCAGCATGCTGAAAAGGACACGTTTTTTTCAGAAGGACTGGAGCCGGTGATCGTCGATGATTTGACCGGCTATATTGATCAAACAGGTCGAATCGTTATTGCTCCACAATTCCGTAGCGCCAGTGAGTTCTCGGAAGGGTTGGCGCCGGCGCAATCGACCGTAGGTAAATGGGGATATATAAATAAAAAAGGAACCTTTGTCATCGCCCCAATATTTGAGGAAGCCTGGGCTTTCTCGGAGGGACGAGCGCAAGTTGTAGCCTCCGGCTTGATGGGGTTTATTGATGCTGCAGGGGCTTACATTATCGCTCCTCGTTATCGGGCACGTTCGCACTATTCAAATTTTTCTGAGGGGTTGGCTTGTGTGGAGATCAACGGGAAATGGGGATTCATCGATTCCAACGGAAAGGTCGTGATTGAACCTCGGTTTTTTGGACCGAGCATTTTTAAGGACGGTTTCGCTCCGCTCATAGAAGAGGGTATTTTTGGGCATTGTCGCTATATCGATAGGAAGGGGAGCGTGATTGCCGGTCCTTTTTTCAAGGCATGGCCCTTTTCGTCGGGATTTGCGCGGGTGGAAACGGATGGTGGGCGCATGGCTTTTATTAATCGAAGAGGACAAATTGTATTTCAGGTGAACACGGACGCCTTCTGGGCGGGAGAATTTTCGGAAGGTTTGGTCAAGGTTCAATTTTCAGTGGGAGGGCAGAAAAAGTGGGGTTATCTCGATACGGCAGGTCGGGAAGCCATTCCGCCATTATACGACGATGCCGGGTCGTTTTCCTCCGGAATCGCTCATGTGCAGCTTGGTTTCAAACAGGCCTACATCAACACAGACGGAAAATACATTTGGGGTCCTGAAATCGGCAACCGTGCTTTGGCTGATCGGCTCATGGCACAGGCGTCTGCTGAAGAACGTCGAGAAATGATCGACAAATTGCTGAAGTCTGCCGCCAAGACTAACGCTAAATTGGCAACCATGCCGGCTAACATGCAGCGACTCTATCTATACAGTGGTTACATTCAAGATCTCGCCAAAATCGAGTCTTTGGAAAACACCGAAATTTTACGGGTATTGTTGGGATATTTAGCGGACGATTCGATCTGTCTAGGGATGCCGGAGGTTGCCGTAGAGATGGAGACTGAGGTCCGGACCAATGCTGCGAAGGCGCTGATAAAACAGGCTGATCCATATGTGGTGCCAATACTGGTTCAATGGGCTGCCGCTCCGCAGATTTCGGACTATGGTCCCGAACAGACCGTGGGCAGTAAACTTTGGTCGCGACAGCTTACGGCCTTTGCGGGCTTGAGCCAATTTCTATACCCGGATGCGCTGCCAAGCGCCCAGGCTATAGTTGAGGAGGGATTGAAACCGAATGATAAAAACAATTGGCACATTGCGTCCGATTATGCGGCCCAGATGGCTGTTCATGGGAACGAGAAATCGTTGGTCAGAATCATGAATGACGAGGCTCAATATGAATCGACTCGTTATGCTGCTGCGGCGTCACTCGTGCGTTTGGGTGAGGACGATGGGAGGCGCTTTCTGTTGGAAAATTACCGTCGTTTCCTTGCCACTATCAATTCGCCCAAACGCGAAGGGGGTGGATATGAAACGTTGAGCTTCTTGGGGGACGCAAAAATCATCGCTGAGCTATCGGTGCAGGAAGAACATGAACCACCGGGCACTCCCCGAAACAACCTCAATACGCTTCTACCATTGATGCGAATAAGCGAGAAACCGGTGACCGGGCTCAAAATTATCGCGGAGGATGAAAATCCAAATAAGTTGAATGAGCGATTGCATGCAATCCGACTTCTTGGCGAGCGGTGTAAGAAGTCGGATCTTCCCTATTTGATCTCAATGGTTGATGCCGGTGGGCATTATCGGAATCCGGATTGGAATAAGAGTGTCCGCGAACTTTTCCAGTCCGCAGTATTGCAAGTCAGGCATCGAACTTGGGCCGAAGATGAACCCAAGTAGCCAGATTTTCTGATCAGCGGTATGCGTGCGGTTGCCGCTAATATTGTTTCCTCTATTTCGAATTCATACTGGGTCCATTCCACGCCGCCGCATCCGGCAGCTTCCAGCCGCCGCCGAGGGCTTTGTAGAGCTGGATGACGGTGGTGAGCTCGTCGCGGCGGGTTTGGGCGAGCGCGACCTGGGCGGGAAAAAGAAGCTGCTGGGTTTGCAACAGTTCGAAATAGCCGGTGTTGCCCGAGGTGTACCGCTCCTTGGAATATTTGACCGCATCCTCATAGGCGCGGACGGCGCGTTCCTGTTGACTTCTCGTTTCGGCCAATTTTTGACGCTGCGTCAGGGCGTTGGCGACCTCGGCGAACGCATTGAGCGCGGTTTGCTGATACCGGAGCTTCGCTTCTTCCCACGCGGCTTTTGCCTGGGCATATTGACCGCGAAGTCCGCCGCCTTGAAAGAGAGGACCGGTCATCTGCGCACCGGCCGACCAGAGACTGGCTTTGCTCGTCGTGAGGTTTTCCAACTGTGGGCTCACCGCGCCGAAAATCGCGCTCAGGCCGATGCGCGGCAGAAAACCTCCCTCGGTCACGCCGATGCCGGCGTTGGCGGCGCGGGCGGCGCTTTCCGCCTGACGGATGTCGGGCCGGCGTTCGAGCAGTTCCGAGGGCAGGCCGGCGGGAATTTCCGGCGGCAGCGTTTGTTCGGCCAGCCGCGCGCCGCGAGTGATCGCACCGGGGTTGCGGCCGAGCAGGATGCTGAGTTGATTCTCCTTGGTCGCGATCAGGCTTTCGAGGGCGGGCACCCGCGCGGCGCTCGTGGCCGCCGCGGCTTCGGCGCTGGAGGTTTCAAGTCGCGAGGCAATCCCGCCTGCGAGCCGTTCATTGAAAAGTTTCAGGCTGTCGTTGAACGACTCGGTGGCGCGATGGGCGATCGCCAGTTCCTCATCAAGCTCCAGCAATTCGAAGTAAGTCGTGGCCACCTGGCTCACGAGGCTGAGCAAAACTCCGCGCCGGTTTTCTTCAGCCGCGAGATATTGGGCGCGGGCCGCCTCGTCGAGCCGGCGGACGCGGCCCCAGAGGTCGAGTTCCCACGCGATGCCGAGATAGCCGTCGAAACCGCTGGCCGTTGCGCCCGCGCCCTGCGTATAGGCGTTGCCGAGCTGGGCGTTGCGGCCGCGGTCGGCATTGGCTACATAGCCGGCACCGGGAAAACGCTGTCCGTGAACCTCGGCGGAAATGGAGTGAAATTGTTCGACCCTCGCGGCGGCAATGCGGGCGTCAAATCCTTCGGCCAATGCCACGCCAATCAGTTCCTTCAGCCGGTCGTCGCGATAAACCTCCCACCACGCCAGATCGGCCAGCGAATGGTCGCTGGCCGTCGCCTGGCTCCGAAACGTGAAGGGCGGTTGCACGGTTGGCCGCTTGTAGTCCGGACCGATGGCGCAGCCGGCGAGCCCCAAAAGGGCAAGCATTGCACCCGATGTTGGCAAAAATTTCATGGCAGTCGTCAGATGCCTCCTGATTTATCCGGACTGTCGCCGGCTATGCTCGTGCCGGGTTCGACAGTCGGGTGGAGCGGGGAGGCATGCGAGCTGTGGGGCCGGCCCTTGGTCACCCACATTTCGATCACATAAAAAGTGACGGGAATCAAAAAGATGGCCAGAGCGCTCGCCGCGAGCATACCGCCGATGACGGCGGTGCCCATCACGCGGCGGGCGACCGCGCCCGAGCCGTCGGCCAGCCAGAGGGGAATACAACCGAAGATGAAGGCCAGAGAGGTCATCAGGATCGGACGCAGCCGGACCTTGGCGCCCTGCAAGGCGGCTTCGAGCAACGGGACATCGTGCTCATAGCGCGTGCGGGCGAACTCCACGATCAGGATCGCGTTCTTGGCGGAGAGGCCGATCAGCATCACCAGTCCGATCTGGGCAAAAACGTTGTTTTCCATCTGGCGCGACAAGAGGGCCGCATAGGCGCCGAATACGGCGACCGGCACGCCGAGCAGAACGCTGAATGGCAGCGACCAGCTTTCATAGAGTGCAGCGAGAATCAGAAAGACAAATAGCAGCGAGAGCCCGAAGATGGCTGCGGGAGGCACGCCCTCCTGCGCCTTCTTCTCCTGATACGACATGCCGATGTAATCGAAGCCCATCTCGCGCGGCATGGTCTCGGCGAACACTTCCTCCAAAGCTTGGTTCGCCTGGTTCGAGCTGTAGCCCGGCGCGGCGGCACCGTTGATCTGCGCGCTGCGGTAGAGATTGTAGCGCATGGTGAATTCCGGGCCGACGCGATGCTCAACGGTCGTGAAAGCCGAGAGCGGCACCATCGCGCCTTCGCGATTGCGGACGTAATAGCCGCTCAGTTTTTCGGGCGAGTCGCGGTACTCGCCCTCCGCCTCGACATACACCTGCCACTGGCGGCCGAAGCGGTTGAAGTAGTTCACGAATGAACCGCCCATGAAAGTCTGGAGAGTTTTGTAGACGTCCGCCAGCGCCACGCCCTGCTTGAGCACCCTGTCGCGATCGACATTGACGAAGATCTGCGGGATCGAGGGCAGGAAGGTCGTCGAGAGTCCGGCAAGTTCCGGCCGCTTGCGCGCCGCATCCAGAAATTTCGCCACATTGCCGGCGAGAAACGCGACGTCGCGGCCGGCGCGATCCTCGAGGACAAAGGTGAAACCACCGGCCGTGCCGACACCGGGGATGGAAGGGGGTGAGAAGGCAAATGCGTTGGCCTCGGGAATTTTGCGCAGCTCCTGATTGAGGTGCGCCTTGATGGCGGCGAAGTGTTCGTCGTCCTTGGTGCGCTCCGACCACGGTTTGAAATTGACGAAGAAGAAGGCGCTGTAGGTGTTATAGACCGTGCTGAGGAGGCTGAAACCAATGACGGAGGTGTAGGATTTTACGCCCGGCGTGTTCTGCAAAACTTCCTCGACCTTGCGCGCGACCCCGCTGGTGCGTTGCAGGGAGGAGGCGTTGGGCAACTGCAGGCCGACATAAACATAACCCTGGTCCTCTTCGGGAAGAAACGACGACGGCAGGCGCTTGCCGAACCAAAGCGCGGCGGCGGTGAAACAGGCGAGGATGATGAAACTGACCAGACTCTTGCGAATCAAAAGCCGGGAAATCCCGACATAGCCGTCGGTCGCGCGACCGAACATGCGGTTAAACCAGCCATAGAATCGGCCGAGCGCTCCGCGGGTTTTTCCCTTGGGACGAAGCAGCAGCGCGCAGAGCGCCGGGCTGAGCGACAGGGCGTTGAAGGCGGAGATGATGACGGAGATGGCAATCGTGAGCGCGAACTGCTGGTAGAGGCGACCGGTGATGCCCGGGATGAACGCCGTCGGGATGAACACGGCGGCGAGAATAATCGCGATGGCCACGACCGGCCCGCCCACTTCCTCCATTGCCTTGAAGGTCGCCATACGCGGCGTGAGCCCTTCCTCAATGTGATGTTCGACCGCCTCGACGACCACGATGGCGTCGTCGACCACGAGTCCGATGGCCAGGACCAACCCAAAGAGCGAAAGTGTATTCACTGAAAATCCGAATGCGGGGAAAAGAATGAAGGTGCCGACGAGGGACACAGGCACGGCCAGCAGCGGAATCAGCGTCGGCCGCCAGCCCTGCAAGAAGACGAAGACGACGAGAATAACAAGCAGCAGGGCCTGCCAAAGCGTATTGGAAATTTCACGCACGCCCTCGGAAACCGCCTGCGTCGTATCGAGGCCGACCTGAAAGTCGAGGCCTTGGGGGAAGCGTTGTTTGAGCTGTGCCAGGACCTTCTTCACGCCGTTGGCGCAATCGAGGGCGTTGGAACCCGGAAGCTGGTAGATGGCGATGATGGCGGACGGTTTGCCGTTGAAGCGGCCCATGACGTTGTACACCTGGGCACCAAGTTCGACCCGGGCCACATCGCGCAAACGCACGGTCGAGCCGTCGGGATTGGCGCGAATGGTGATCGCACCGAATTCCTCCGGAGTGGTGAGGCGTCCCTGCGCCCGGACCGAATAAGTGAACTCCTGTCCCTTCGGCGCCGGTTCACCGCCGATGAGGCCGGCGGGGTTGACGGTGTTCTGGCTTTGAATGGCCTGGATGATCTCCGGTACGGTGATGTTCAGTTTGGCGAGCTGGTCCGGCTTGATCCAGTAACGCATCGCATATTGCCCGGCGCCGAACACCGTGGCACTGGCGATACCGGGCACGCGGGTGAGCTGGTCGTTGATATTGATGTAGGCGTAATTTGCGAGGAACGTGCTGTCGTAGGCATCGGTTGGGGAATACAGCGCGACCAGCATGAGCGGGGCGGTCAGTTGCTTTTGCACGGTGACGCCGAATGCGGCGACGTCGGCCGGTAGCTGCGGGTTGGACTGCGTGACCCGCATCTGCGTCAGGATCAGGTCGGTGTTCGGATCGGTGCTGACGTCGAAATTCGCCGTCAACCGCAGCGAACCGTCGCTGCCGTTGATCGAGTACATGTAATTCATGTTATCGACACCGCTTAGCTGCTGCTCGATGGGCGTGGCGACGGACTGTTCGACCGTCTGCGCGTCGGCGCCGACGAAGGTGCTCGTGATGCGCGCTTCCGGGGGGACGATTTTGGGAAACTGGGCGATCGGGAGTCCGAGAAAGGAGACCACGCCCACGATCACGGTCAGGATCGCGATGACGATGGCGACGATCGGGCGATTGATAAAAAATTTCGACACGGCGGTGTTATTTGGCGGTCACCGCGGGAGTGAACGGCAGCGGGTTCACCACTGCGCCATCTTTGACTTTCTGAATCCCCTCGGCCACGACCCGCTCGCCCGGGTGCAGTCCGGTTTCCACCACCCTCGACAATCCCACCTGCTCGCCGATTTTCACCGAAGCAATGTGGACGTGATTGGTCGCGTCGACGGTGGCCAGTTGATAGCCGCCTTGGAGCTCGGTCAGGGCGCGGGCCGGCACGAGGAGCGCGCCCTTTTCGACGCTAACGATGGCGCGCACGCGGGCGAATTGCCCCGGGCGAAGGAGTCCCTGCGGATTGGGAAACAATGCTGCGACGCGCAGCGTTCCCGTGTTGGTGTCAACCTGACGATCGATCGCGAAGAACGTTCCCTTGAGCGGATAGTGGGTGCCGTCCGAAAGCACCAATTCGAATTCAATTCCCGGAGGAATGCCCGGCGCATCGGGTCCGCGCCGGCGGAATTCGAGGTAGGCCTGTTCGCTGATGGGAAAGTAAGCCTTGATCGGATCGACCGTGGAGATGGTGGTCAGGACCCCCGTGGCCGGTCCCACGAGATTGCCGATCTGCGTCTGGACCAGACCGGCCACCCCGTCGATGGGGGAGACGATGTGGGTGAATTCGAGATTGAGCTTGGCTTGGTCGACGGCCGCTTGGGCGGAGGCGACCTGGGCTTGGGCGGCGAGGCGGGCTTGGATCGCGTTGTCGAGTTCCTGCTGGCTGATCGCTTTGTCCTCAGCCAGGGGAGTGTCGCGTTTGAAATCCAATTCGGTTTTTCCGAGCTGGGCCTGGGCTTGGGCGAGCTGGCCTTGGGCCTGCGCGAGGGCCGCGGCGAAGGGGCGGGCGTCGATTTCAAACAAGGGATCGCCCTTCGCCACCACCGATCCTTCCTGATAATTTTGCTTCAGCAGATAACCGCTGACCTGCGCGCGGATTTGAGCGTTGACCGAGCCGTCGAGGGTACCGACCCACTCGCGGGTGACCGGCACATCGCGTTGTTCGACAGCGACGACCTGGACGTCAGCAGGAGGAGGGGTCTGTTCGGCGCGCTTTTCGCATCCGCCAGCCAATCCCAAAAAAAGTACCGCCGCCAAGTAGACCGGAAGTTGTTGTTCGCCGTTGAGTGGATGCATCGGTATTCCAGCTAAATCATTGCGCGGATAAATTCAAATGAATCACCGAATAATTGAAAATAGGGTATTATGGAGCCGTTGTAGCACGATCAACGGACGGAATGGGTCACGGATTGGGATACATTCTCTTATCCAAGCAATCCCGCGTATGATAATTCTCTTTGCTGTGATCGGGGGTTGGGGGAGGAAATTGCACCGTGGGTGATTATCGGACGAGCGAAGGCGCAACTTGGCATGGCTGTTGCGCGTCAAGATCAACAACTCCAAGTCCGTGTCAGTGGGCGGTGCGGGAGGATTATTCATGCACGATAGGCGGTTGCCCCCGTCCGCAGGTGACTAAGAAATCGCGGCCGGTGCGGAAATGTTTTTTCGTTTAACCCGGCGGCCAGGCGAGCGGGCGCTGGCCGAGGAGGTGGACGTGGAGATGCGGCACGCTTTCACCGCCGTTGCGTCCGTTGTTGATCACGAGGCGGTAGCCGGATTCGGCGACGCCGAGTTTTTTTGCGAGCGCGGCGGCGGTGAGCAGGAGATGGCCGAGGATGGCCTGATCGGCGGGGGTGGCTTCGCCGACACGGGGGATGAGTTTCTTCGGGATGACGAGCACATGCACCGGTGCCTGCGGATTGATATCGTGGATGGCGATGCAGAGGTCGTCCTCATGCGCGAGCTTGGCGGGAATCTCACGGTCGATAATTTTCTGGAAGAGGGTTTTCATGCGGAAGGTTTTGACGGAAGAATCAGGGTAGGTCTTGAGGCAAGGGTGTTTGGTCTACTATGGGGGAGGAAGCATGGCGAGCAGAGGTTTAGCGATCGGCACCGGTTAGGGTCAATTGCGCGATGCGCACGCGAGCAACAGGGTGGGTGTCGACATAATCCGCCTATGGGCCCGAATGCTTGAAAAAGGCGTGTGAGCTGAGCCAGTTCCTCCGGTGCCACATCCGACACTGCGGTGAAGTGCAATTTGCCGGCCGACCCACGGCGGAGGGAATAGCCGTCTGGCGAATGCTCCGCCGCGATGCACCGACGCGTCGAGAGCAGGGGATTTCTCTCGCAGGCGTCTGGTTGATGACCGCGTTGATGGGCGGCGCCGGACATTGGGGCGCCCTGTTGATGCATTCCTATCCATGAGCCCGCTGCGCAGACTGTTGCTCCGTGTGATAGCGAGCGGCCTTGCGTTCGGTGGCGCGCGCTTGTTTGCGCACGCACTGCAAACGCCCGCCCGCGCGCTCTTGCACGAGCTTCCGCCGTGGATTGATTTGCCCGGTGCCAGCCGGATCGACGCCGGAAATGCCGCGCGCCATGGGCCGAAAATTGTTCTTCGACAATTGCGCCCATTGTCACGCTGTGGACGCGCGCGGTGATGAAGGGCCCGAGTTGCACGCACTCGACATGAGCGATCGCCGCATCGCCACAGTGGTCCGGCAGGGCATCAAGGGCGAGATGCCTTCGTTCGCAAAGTAACATTCCCCTTTGGGAAACCGCCGCGCGCATCGCCTGCCTGCACACGCTGGAATGAGCCGCTGATTGTGCTTCTGCGCGAACGGGAAAAATCATTCGGAACGCAACTGACGCACGGCCGTTCAACGCGGCCGGACGATCGTGAAGAGTTCGGTCGTGCGCGTGTAATAGTCGCCGCCCATCCGGCCGATGGTGTCGAGCTTGTGCTGGTCGATCGTCCCATCCGCTCCCAGCACCGACTCGCTGATATGGGCGCTCAAAATGGTGCCGAACACGACATTC
The DNA here is from genome assembly GCA_964541315.1 of uncultured Opitutaceae bacterium. Taxonomy (GTDB): domain Bacteria; phylum Verrucomicrobiota; class Verrucomicrobiia; order Opitutales; family Opitutaceae; genus Didemnitutus. The sequence continues at coordinate 9,044 of CAZIQP010000043.1, read as the reverse complement.
GAGCCGAGCGGGCCCGCGCCGATCTGGACGATGCGGTCGAGCCGGCACTCAAAGGCCACCGGCGCCTCGGCCACGCGGGGTGGACGAACTTTGAGCGACGGGACGCTTGCGATGTTGAATTTCTCAAACTCGCTCTCGCCATGCGGCAGAGGCGCCGCGGTCTGGTTCATCGGCTCACACAGGGCATAGGGCACAACGTTGACGACAAACTCGGGGACCTGCTCGACGTTGATGACGCTGTCCTTTTTTTTGCCGGTCCGGTCGTTGGCCCCGATGAAGAGCAGCGTGGGTGGATTGGCGCAGGCACCTTGGAAGAACGAGAAAGGCGCCAGGTTGGTTTTCCCTTCGGCCGAAATCGTGGAGACCCAGGCGATGGGTCGCGGCGTGATCGCGTTGATCATCCAGTTGTAGGCATCGCGCGGCGAGAGGGTGGTGAAATCGAGGGTCATGACGCGCGAAGCTACGCCGCAGCCGATTCACTGCAAGGCCGTGATGTAAGACCGGAAAACATTCTCTGTGGCTGACGCGGATTTTTCGCGGATAGAAAAACGCATCACTTCCTGGATTTCATCCCTGTCTTTATCCGCGTCATCTGCGGCAAGCTTCGGGGAGAACAGGGCTTTTCGATGAGCCCCCATTCGCATTGTTCAGCGGCTAAAAACGGAGAGTTGTTATCGGTGATTTGCGACAACCGCGGCTAAATCATCTTTTTAACGAGTGCTTAACGCCGCAAGCTTCTGGGGCATTGACCTCAGCAACTTACAAATTTGAATGCCACCCTACGGAATCCGCCCCGACCGACACTTTTTCCTCCTCCGATCCGCATCCCCTAACCGCCCCTTTTGTCAATCATGCTCAGCCGCGCGGCCAATCAAAAAGCATTCACGCTCATCGAGGTATTGATGGCCGCGACCGTATTGGTGGTGAGTTTCACGGCGGTCATCCAAGGCGTGATGATGGGGGCCGACATGATCGACACAGCCCGGAAGCAACTGATCGCGGAACAGATCATCGAGAATGAAATCTCCGGACTTCGCCTCGACACATGGAACGCTATTACTAGTTTGGCGAACGGCACCACTTACACAGCCACTGTGAATGGGACGGGAACTGCGGTCAGCGGCGACACGACGCATTTCAAACTTGGCAATCATGCTGACCTGATGCTCCAGGCACAAGGGTTCACGATCACTGAAATAGCCAACGATGTTCGCACCGATTTCCGCGCGATTACCTACAGCATAACCTGGACTGGCAGCGGGAACCGCACGCACACCCGAACTGGGGTTGCTTACTTCGGGAAGAACGGCCTGCAGCTTTCCTATAAAAAGTGACGATGATGCCGCTCCCAGCCAATCGTGGTTTCACCCTTGTCGAGCTCCTGGTGAGTATGAGCCTGGCCGTGGTCGTCATGGCCGCGGTGTTCAGCACCTACCTCTATCTCGGGCGCAACCTCACTCGGCTGTCGTACCGGAGCACGCTGGAAAGCCAGAGCCGAAAGATTCTGAATACCCTTACGACTGACATACGAAATGCAAAATCTGTCGTGAATGCATCCGCTACCGGACTGTCCTTGAATGTTTATAATCAGGATGCCGGCAAGGGCCCCGTCCCCCTCATGAAAGTCGTCTATGCTCAGACGACGGCGACCTATCCCGATGGCACCACCGCCAATAAACTTACCCGTACCACAAGCAACCCCGATGGTAGCGGAGCGTCCCCGTCTGTTACCTTGAATAACGATATCGGGGACGCAAATTCCCAAGTGCAGGTGAGCATGACGAATCTCAATTTTCTGTATACGACCACGACAGGAAACACCTTTACCACATCTGGCACCGGGCCGTCTTATCAAAACACGACCACCTTGGTCCCGATGAGCATCAAACAGGTCGCCATGGTCTTTGTTCTGCAGGCAGGCTCGTCCAACATTCAAGGCCAGCAAGGCACCCAGAGCAGCTACCAAGTCGCGTCGGGTCGGATGCCGCTCATGAACCACCCGTTGCCAGACGGTTCCTAGCCATGCGATCACCTTGGCACAATCCACGCGGATCGATCACTTTGGTGGCACTATGTTTGGCTATTATCATTGGGATTTCTTTGGCCAGTTACTTCGCCTTGTGCCAGCAATCGCTCCTGCTCAGCACCCGCACCATCCAGCTCAGCAAAGCCCGGCAGCTCGCAGAGACGGGAATGGAAGAGGCGCTGTGGGCACTTAACACCTACGCCAATCCTGACTCCGCTGTCGCCGCCACAATTTGGAATTCGATCTCAGCTACCACACCCACGGTCTCGGCCTCGAATGTTCCATGGGCCACTTCGGGCTCTGACATGAGCTGTTCCATCACAGGCTACGATCTCGGCAATGGTGCAACAGGAAGTATTGATATCAAAATCACCCATTTCGACGGACCTAAGGCTGCGGTGTCTTCACCTATTCCTTCAGCACAAGTACCTGCCCCCACCATAACTGTCACGGCAACTGTCACTGTTCCTGGCATGGGAGCCTTTAAACGCAGCCTTACTGCCACGGCTATGCCGGCTCCGCTCTTTGCGAACGCTATCGGGATCACCGACATCACCAATGGCTCCATACTGTTGTTTGGCGGAACCGCAATTGATAGTTGGGATTCGGATCCCAATCGGGATTATAATCCCGATGGCATTGGGACTGTTGCCTATTCTTTTACGGCCGGCCTCAAATCAAATTACGCAGCCGTTATTGCCGCGCCGTTCATTGAACTGAGAGACAATACGACGCTTTACGGATATGCCTCTACGTTTGCAAATCCGATCACATTACCTCCACCTCCAACACCCTTTCTCTTAATCAAGGGCCCCACCACAGTCGGGAGCTTAGATTCGACTCGCGTCAGCAAAAGCGCCTTCGTGCCAAACTTCCTGGTGACCGCTCCAACTGGCGCAGGTCAACCTGGTCCACCTGTACTTGATGGCAACACCGTGACTCTCGACAACACCGGAGGTGTGGCACCCAAAATTTGGGATTCAAGCTCAACAAACCTGACTATTAGCGGCAAAACTGTCACGATCAGTGGGAGTGTAATCATAAGAGTTCCCGGAAACCTAAGTTTGCAGGCCGGAGGGAAGATCATCATCAACCCAGGAGCGCAGCTCGAAATATTTGTAGGTCAGGACATCAATATTTCTCCAGGTTCCGGATTTCAGAATCTCACGCTCGAACCTAAGAGACTAGCCCTCTACAGTACCAATCCCAGCAAGACTCGTGTGTTTGACTTTAATTCTAGTATGGATTTCTGCGGCGTGATTTATTCAGCAGCCGCTGATACTGGTGTGTTTCACTCGACCCCGGCAACGATCGGTTTTAATTCAAACCCCACCCCGGTCGTTTATGGGGCTATTTTTGCCAATGACGATGTCAGGTTCAATGCTAGCGCTAGTCCGCAACTCCACTACGATCTCGCTCTCCAATACCTGCCGAAAGGCTGGTTCAAGGGTGTGACGACTCCCTTCATGATCACCCAGGTGACCGAGACCCCATGAAGCCAAGCCTCCCAACCCGCGCCCGTTGCGCAGAATTGACGACCAGCCCAAGGCCTGCATCCTAAGGCTGTCGTCACCGTCCCCATGTTTTTCAAGAAAGCCCGTCGCGGCCTGATCATCGAGCTCAACCCCCATCGCACCCTCGTGGCCGGGTTGGCGGCTTGGGACGACAAGCCGCTGATGATCGACAGCATGGCGGAGTTTGAGGCGGACGACCGCGCAGGTCTGCGCAGTTGGTTGCAATCCAAACACGAACGCTCCTTCGTTCCGGCCTATTGCAGTTTTGCCCCGCGCGAGTGGCAGCTCGTGCGCGAGTCCATCTCGCCGCGCCGGCTGGGCGAACCCACGTATCTCACCGATCTGGCGCGCGACCGGCTGAAACTGGTTTCACCCAACGACTGGCATCTCCACCTGCTCCACCCGTTGGAAGGCGAGGTGGTCGCCCCGGCCGGAGCGCAGCGCCCGGTGCTCATCAGCGCCGTGCCCCACGCCGCCGTGCGCGAAACCCAGCAACTGCTGCTCGACCTGGGCATCATGCCCTACCGCCTTGAAGTGGGCGTGATTCCCACCATCGGCGCCATTCTCGGCTACAATGAAAATCGCGACGAAACGCGGGCCTGCGTCATGCTCCAGATCGGCGCCGAGGAAAGCACCGCCTGGATTTTGGGCAAGGAGGGGGTGCACACGCCTTCGCCGATAAAAATCGGCTACACCTCGATCGAGAAACTCGCCATGAAGGAGTTCGCCCTGGTCGATGCTGCGGAGGTCCACGCCCGGCTCATGACCGTGGAGGAAGAATTGCTGCTCCGCGCCACCCGCCTTGTCCGTCCGCTCGTGCGCGAACTGAAACCGATCTTTGATTCGTATGAGCTGACGACCGGCCAGCGCGTGGGTGAGCTCTACTGCAACGCCCTGCCGGCCTGGCTGACCTGGATCAGCGAGCCGCTCGCCAACGGTACCGGCCTCGAGACCTTTGCGATCGATTGCAGCCAGTGGCTCCAGACCGTCAACCTCCGCGCCGATCCCGAGCTGGTTTTCACCCAGCAATGGTTCAGCCTACTCGCGCTGACCGCCGAGCTCGATAACCAGCAAGCCAATGGCCAGCCTTAGCAAATCATCCCAGTATGTGCAGCCGTGGCATTTCGACTGCCGCCTGTCCAAGGAACTGCCCGACGACAATCCGGTGCGCGGTCGGTTTCTCGCGAGCCTCTTCTCCGCCACAATCGCGGCCATCGCCCTCTTCTATGCGGGAATCACCCTCTACGCGAATGCCATTTTACGCCACGAAATCGCCTACTGGGAGGAGCAGGCCAGGATCAACCGGCCACAGATGGACGAACTGCAAAAGGTGATCACCTCCATCCAGTCCGGCGCGCGCCGGCTGGAGGAAATCCACAGGCTGACCGCCACACCGCTGCCCGTCTCGGAATTCATCCATGAGATCGGCCGCACCCGGCCGGCCAATGTGCGCATCGACATGATCGAATACCACGATGGCATCGTCTACATCCGCGGCGCGTTGCAGGAGACATCCCAGCGCACCACCGCCCTGCTCAGCCAGTACGTGACCGAGTTGAAATCGAACCCGCGCCTGCGCCCGCTGTTTGGCAGCATCGTGCAAACCTCGATGGAGCGCAACACCCAGGCCACCGTCCACACCTTCGAGATCAACCTGAAGCTGAAACCGTCCGCACCATGAATTACCGCCTTCGCCAACTCCTCGCGCTGGCCAAGGAACACGTCCTCGTGACCGTGTGCCTGATCACGATTCTGGTTGCCGGCAACGTCAGCCTTTACCTGAACCGGCGAAACACCGAGTTGGAAATCAAACAAGCCCGCCTGCGCAATGAAGGCGAGGCGGCCAATCTGACCAGAAACGCCGCCACCTCCCTGCGCAATGACGCGGCCTTGATTGAATCCGCCCTGAAGGAGATCGACGCCAGTCTGGTCACCGAGGAAAATCTCGCGGAAAATCTCGGCTATTTCTACATCATCGAGGATCAAACCCATGCCCACATCGGCGAGCTGCGCCAGAATACCGCGACTCCCGCCGCCCCCGGAGAAAGCGAGGGAAAATACAAAACCGTTCCCGTTTCCCTGACCGTCAAGGGCAGCTATGCCCAAGCTTTCGAGTTCCTGCATAAAGTGGAGACCGGTTCCCGCCTGATCAAAATCTCCTCCTTCACCATCCACCGGAGCCAGCCCACGGGGGACATGGTCACCCTCGCGCTGGAGCTGAACATGCTCGCCTACCCATGAAAAATTTCGCGACCATCCTTCTGCTCATGGCAATGCTGCTCCCGGCCACCGGAGCCGAGCTGACTCCTGCCGTCCTCAAGCGCGCCAAATCCCGGATCGAATCGTTGCTGGGCAACCGGCACGGGGCGGCCACGGCGCCGGTTGATCCCGCCAATCCCTTCATTCTTCCGCAAAACGGACCCGTGGCCAGCGCGGTGCCGACTCCAACCAACACCGTCCCGCAGACCAAATCCGACGCCCTCACCCGTCTTGCCGCGTCGTTGAATGTGAGTGGTTATGTGCAAATCCAAGGCGTGCCCCACCTGATCATCAATGGGCGGGCTTATCAGGAAAATGACCTCATTCCCGTGCGCGAAGCAAGCGGCAGCGTCGCCTTCGTCCGTCTCAAGCAGATCACCGAAAGCGATTTCATTCTGGAACTGGACGACGTCGAGCTGCAGCAGAAGCACACCGTCAAGTAAACGCGGGCGGCACGCCGGACGAGCCATCCCCGGCGGTGTTTCCGGCGGAACGGGGGTGATGGCGTATTGTATGAAATGGTCGCCGCCGATTTAATCGTCGCTTCGGGTGAGGCCCCCGCTATTTCTGACAAATCCGCCCGTCACCCACCCACAATATATTTATGGAAACGCCCCCCAACAACCGTACCATGGCCGAATATTATATTCGCAGGCTCACCCAAGGAACAATTTCCGCCGCCGAAATCATCGGCTGGGTCGATGAGGTGATCGTCGCCTCCGCCAAAACCGAAGACTGGATGCTGGACATCTCCACCTGCAGCGCCGACGACCGCATGGGCGTTCTCCACCACCTGCACGCCGTCAAAGGCGAAATCGACGAAGCCGCACTCACCCGCCTGTTGGAGAAAAAATAATCCCGAGACGGTCATCACGAAATGCACCGACGGGGCTGGGTGCTGATTGTGGTTCCCGTGTATTCCGTGGTCACGCCTGCCCGGTGATTAAATCACCCCACCCGCAGTGAGAGGCCTTTGATGCCTTCGCAGCCGGGGAGCTTTTTGACTTTGGCCAGAATGTTCAGGCGATGCTGGAAGAGTTCGTTGCGGACGACGGCGTGCGACACGAGGACGATGAGCTGGGCGCGCTCGACCACGAGCGGGTGCGAGTAGGTGGCGTTGGCCACGCCGACGATCTCCGGCCATTTGTCGCGGATGCTATGTTCGAGCGAGTCGTGGCTGATCCGGTGTTTGATCAACAGCGCCTCAATGAGCGAGCCGAGGTCGGTCGGCTTGCGTTTTCTGGAACGACCGTCGTCCTCCGGCAACCCGCGCAGATCCGCGATGAGGTTTTCCACCGTGCGGCTGAATTCCTTTGGCTCGTCGTGTGACACGGCGGGAAGTAACAAGCATTAAGTGACAGGTGACAAGACCGGGATGTCCTGCCTGTCACTTGATACCGGCCCCTTTCAAACTTGGCCGCGCTTACGGCGCGGCGGCCTGCCGGTCATAGAGGGATTTGTAGAGCGCGTTGCCGGCGTAGAGCGAAGGGTGGTCGCCTTGGGCGACGATCTCGCCCTTGTCAAAGACAAGAATCATCGAGGCGTCGCGGATGGTGCTGAAGCGGTGGGCGATGATCAGCACGGTTTTCCCGGCCACGAGTTTTCTCAAAGCATCCTGGACGGCGGCTTCGCTGTCGGAATCGAGCGCGCTGGTCGCTTCGTCGAGAATAAGGATGGGTGCCTGGCGGAGAAAGGCACGGGCGATGGCGATGCGCTGTTTTTGTCCGCCGGAAAGGCGGCTGCCGCGTTCGCCAACGACGGTGTCGTAGCCAAGTCCGCCCTCAAGGTTGACGATGAACTCGTCGGCATGGGCGTCGCGGGCCGCGGCGATCACCTCGGCGCGCGTGGCGTCTTCACGTCCGAGCAAAAGATTGTTGTAGATCGTGTCGTTGAAGAGCACCGGTTCCTGTGAGACGAGCGCGATGTTGCGCCGCAGATCGGCCAGGCGCAGCTGGCGAAGATCGAAACCATCGATGGTCACGGCTCCAGAGCTGGTTTCGTAGAAACGCGGCACGAGATTCGCGAATGTGCTTTTCCCCGCACCGCTCGGGCCGACGAGCGCGCACACGGTGCCGGCGGAAATCTGCACCGTGACACCGCGCAGGACCGGCTCGTCGGACTTATAGGCGAACGTGACGTTGGTGAATGCCACATCGCCACGCAGGCGGTTGATTGCGATGGGCGCGGATGGATCGGAAATGGTGACGGGTTCGTTGAGTACGTATTCGAGCCGTTCAAGAGCACCGAAGCCGCGTTTCATTTCGTTATTCAGACTGCCAAGCTTCTTGATCGGCTCATAACTGGCATAGAGAGCCACAATCAGGGTGAGGAATGTATCGCGATCAACGTGGACCTTGTAGGCATACAGAAAGGTGAACGAGACGCTGATTCCAGATACAATCTCGATGAGAGGAGTCAGGGCCTTCTCATACTTCATGAATTTCATCTGCGCGCGGATGAGGAGCTGCGATGCGCGGGTGAAACGAACGACTTCGCGTTGCTCGAGATTGAAGGCACGGACTTCCTTGGTTGCGCTGAGGTTTTCACTGAAAATTCCGGTTACGCCACCCAGCTCGGCTTGGATCTGGCCGGCGCGTCTGATGAGTTTCCGTCCGATGTAGCGGATCGGCAGGACGGTGAGGGGCACGGCGGAAAGGGTCACCAGTACGAACAGGACGCCCTGTTCATGATAGGCAATCCAGCCGATCGAGCCGACACTGGCGATCAAGGTGGCCGGGCTGCGGACGATCTCGTTCGCGACGGTTGTGAGTGTCACCTGAAGCTGGTTGGCGTCAGCAAGACCGCGGGAAAGCAAATCTCCGCTGGAGTTTTTCTGGAAAAACGACAAAGGGAGCACTTGTAGTTTACGGAAAAAATCCAAACGCAACGCCTCCAACACGCGGGTGCCGACCAATTGGATCAGGTAGGTGTTCAGATAACCCGCGACACCGCGGACCAGAAACACGGCAGGAATCCACAGCACGATGAGGGCGATTTGCCACGTGGGAAGGGGCTCGGCGTCCTTGGCGAAGATGACCGGGAAAACTTTCTTCACCATCAACGGCAACCCCGCTCCCGAGGCCAGGCCATAAATGATGCCGCAGAGAATGGATGCGGCCAGCAGCAGCCGATGCGGGCGGAGATAGCTTACATAAGGACGGAAGCGGCTGAGCATGGGGACGACCGAGTGTTAATCCTTCGCCGTCCGGACGTCGAGCGCATCTCTCAGGCCGTCGCCGAGAAAG